>NZ_JANNYP010000129.1:0-9068 GCF_031410135.1 Armatimonas sp.
ATTGGAACGACCAAAACCAAGAACGACCAGATACCCAACCAGAAACGGAAACGAAGAACGAGGCGGCTTCGCCGCCGGGGAAACCCACAACGACCAACGAAGACTAACTCACTCGATGGACCAAATCAGGGGTACAGGCCACGCCCGCTAAGCCCATGGCCACTTTGCCACGACCGCCCGGAGCGCTAAAGTAACTCAATTTACCCGTGCGAGCCACATGAATCCAAAAGTTTTTCTTGGCACAGCGAACCATAGTCTCGTCGAAACCCGCACACTGCGCCTTAATAATGCCCTTACGAATGTGTTGTTCCGCAGGCACCAAGCGCCTTGAAGCAAGAGAGATCCAGTTCTGGATCGTGCCTTCACTAGGAGAATGTCCAAACCAGTCTGAGATCATCTGCACAATGCGCTTGAGGGCAATAGCTTGCTCCATCTTGAAGACAAGGCAGGTAGCCTGCGTGTTGGGGCCGTACACCACGGGAGCGCTCACATGCTCTGGGAACTCTGCTTTGACTTGACACTTACATCCAGGGCAGCAGACTTGGATGGCTTGATGCTCTACCGTCCAGAATCGGATGACCTCGGGCAGGTCAATGACTTGCCGCGCTTCAACCACTTCTCCCGGTATATCTTTGAGGTTCAAGCCGCAGTTGGGACATTGGTTGGGTTGATGCTTCTGGGTTTCATCAGGTGTCTCGTTCTTTTCGAGAGTATGCCCCTTATGTCCCTTCTGCCCTCCGGTAGGGCGATCCGTCTTTGGCCTTTGGTTCTTTCTTTGGCCTTTGGTTCTTTGGTTTGATAAATCCTTGTGCGGATGAGGGAGTGTGCGGGCCGGGAGCGAGTTTATCTTCCAAAGCGGCAACGCGTTGTGCGAGAGCCTGAAAAAGCTGGAAGCAGGCTTCGGGTCCTTGCTGATAAATCTGTTGGAATTGCTCGCGTGTCATGGATTGACTCAGTGCCATTGGTGGGCTGGATTATACTTCAAACGAAGAAGCCAGGCAAGTCCTGAGCTGTAACTTTCTTTCTCTTTTAGATACTCATTTAAGATCATCTAAAAATTTTTGATAGTTACATTGCGATAGTTTTATATGTTTTGTTCCGTTTTTGAAAATACAATCTACTGAAGTTGTTTTGCAAGACTGACAAGCTCTAATTCTGAGAGTTTCCCCATTATCATTCGGCGCTGCATCTGGTGTTTAAAGACAATTGCAGATCGGTTTGGACTGCGTGAGTCTTTATGGAGAAATGCACTTGTCTCTGTCCCGAGCAGAATCGCTTTCCAGCCCTCTTGAGCTTTGAGAGGCTGGAGGCTTTTGGTCTCCGATAAAAACAGCGAGAAAGAGCGCTTCCCTTTGGCATAGAGAAACTGCGTGTGCTCTCCTCCGTTATGCCGAACCAGCTTCCAGCCTTCCAGTGTCTCAGGCACCTCAATCTTGCGTGCCTCTTGTAGAGCGGCGCTCCCTGTTTTAGCCGGGAGATTGTTTAGAGGTGGAACCCTCGGAGGGGAGCACCCCACAACAGCCGAACTTATCAGCAAGAGTATTCCCAGGAAACCGGAGCAACGTGCGTTCATGAGCCCTGAAGATTCTCCAGGGAGTGCGCCACGTGGGTAGTCTCATGTTGGTCGTAGAACTGCTGCATCTGCGCCTCGGACGGGAGCGGGTCGGCTTCTGCCTTCTGCTCCGGCCAGACAAGTAAGAGCGCAACTGCCATCACGCCAGCCAGTGCTATTGCGCCAAGAGGCCGCCGGAGGGAGCGGCGGCTCACAGCGTAGTTCTTCTCAGGGGGATAGTGGTGGCGCAAAGTGCCCATCAGCCGCTCACGCGCGGCGACAGCCCCCCCAATCGGCTCAGGAAAGGATGCCTCGGTGAGTATCGCTCGTATGTCATCATCTTTCATGGTGTGTCTCGAATTTCTGTTGGTGTATCTCTGGACTCAGTGACTGTCGCAGCTTCTCACGGCCCCGCGAGATGCGTGAGCGCACGGTTCCGATGGGGATACTAAGCATATTTGCTATCTCGGTGTAGTCGTAGCCCTCGACATCTGCCAGCAAGACGGCAACTCGATTTTCCAGTGGCAAAGAGTCCAGCGCCTTTTGTACGGATTCCGAGTAGAGCGAGTCCATCAGACGCGCTTCGGGATTCTCCCGCGAGTCGGGGATATCGCGCCCTTCCGTCTCAGAGAAGACCGTATCCAGACTCTCCGCCTGGCGACGATTGGCCTTGCGTGCCATGTCGATCCGGTTGGTCGTCATCATCTTAAAAAACCAGCTCGCGAACTTGTCGCCACGGTAGCGATCAAAGGCAACGAACGCATCAATCATCGTCTCGGAGAGCAAGTCCTCGGCAAGGTCACGGTCACCGGTCAGGCGGTAGGCAAAGCGCCAGAAGCGCTCCCAGTCCTGGGCAACTAGCGCCTCAAATTCCGCGTGTCTTTGTGCGGTCGTCGAGCTTCGGCGAAGCCACATACTCTTACTTATGCCCGCGCGGGGCCAGCTCGCCACAAGGTTTTTCATATCTCAACTGCGAGATACGCCACGCCAATCGTTCCCTATTTTGAAAATTCGCACTCATCATTTTTTCACCCGGTTTTTCTTGAGATCATCCAGAGAGACGAAGCGATAGCCTTGTTTCTGGAGTGTCTCTATCATTCGAGGAAGGCAGGCGATGGTCTGATCCACACCATCATGAAGTAAGATGATGCCACCCGGCTGCGTCTTTTTCAGCGTCTTTTGCAAGATAATTTCTGTGCCAGGATGGTTGTAGTCACCCGGGTCTGCCGTCCAGAGTGCCATTGTGTATCCTAGGGATTCGCTGATCAGAGCCACCTCCCGGTTGTACTCCCCACCGGGTGGGCGGAACCAAGTAGGTGACTTTCCCAAAATGCTCTGAATGACTTTCCCACAAGCTTTAATCTCGTCGGCCACATACTCTGCGGGGATCTTAATCAGGCTGACATGATGGTAGGTATGGTTGGCGACCACATGACCGTCTACAGCTTCTGCCCGCACCAGCTCAGGAGCCTTTTCCGCCATCTCCCCCACCACAAAGAACGTCGCAAAAATTCGGTAGCGATCAAGAATGGCAAGAATTTCTGGTGTGTAGGCGGGATGCGGCCCATCGTCAAAGGTGAGTGCAAGCTCGCGGCGGCGCGGATTTCCGTGCATCAGCTTTGAGAACGTGAGGCCCCGCTCCTTCTCGTCTTCGTGCTGCGCAAAGATCTCACGCGATCCCCTGTAGACCTCCTGGCGGGCATTTTGCCAGTAGCGATCCCGCTCCTGCTGGAGCTTCTTAAGAGCATCGGCTTCTGATAGTTTATTAGGGGCTATAGGAGGTTGTAATTGTAAAGCTCTCATGTCTCATTATACATCGACAGAATTTACCGACTGAAAATTTCTACTCTCATGGGAACTTTTCTATTTTGTACGACGCACTTACTCCCAGAAACGATGAGGCAAGCAACATAGTTGATCTCTAAACGTTAAAAAAGTAAAGAAACACTAAAAACACCATGAAATTCACCAATTTACGAACTATTACCGGAGCGATGTCCTTACTCGCTCTCCTTCCTGTTGTCGCAAGCGCTCAGAGTCCGAAGGTTGACACAAAGGGAATCGGCACCAAGAAGGCAACCGCAACCGTCAAGTCAAGTTCCAGAAAGACGGTAGCCACGATTGGTAAAGACGCTCGGATAGTCGGTAAAGTCGCATCCAAGGATGCCAAGAGCGTTGCCAAATCAACCTCTAAGAATGCGAAGGCTGTTGGGAAGACCGTTGCCAAAGATTCTCGCAAGGTAGAGAATACAACCGGCAAGATGCTCGGCATCAAGACTAAGAAGTAATCCTTACAAGGGAAATCACACAAACCAAAGAGTCACACATCAAGCAAAAAACAATAAAAACCCGAATCGTTACCCTGGCACTCGCTGCCCTCGTCGTCGCTCCCTTTGCTCTGGGCACACAGGCCCATGCCATGAGCTTGAAGCTGGGCTCAATCAAGCTCACCCACGGCCTTTCCCTGAAGCGCATCGGAAGCGACCTATCCCTGAAGAATATCGAGCATGCGGTTCACAACGCCTTTCATACCGGCAAGCACCTTTAGATGACACCGATCCAGCCCGCTGAACTACTTTGGCCTATATGGCTACGTCGCTCTTTAGCGCAAGAGGAGCACTTCAGCGGGACTCAGAGACAAAGCAAGAAATGGCCGAGGCAGATCGCCTCGGCCTTTCACGTATTTGTCATTCTGCTGACTGGAGCGCACACAGCCTGTGCAACATCACAATCAGCACTACCTAGAGATAATCCGGGGGTTGTTCAAGTCTCTGCTGCGGCCCTTGCCTCCTTCGACCGAATTATCGCTCTCAGTGATGTCCACGGGATGTATGAGCACGCCACTCAGCTCCTCCAAGGCGCAGGTGTTCTGGACAAAGGAAACCACTGGCAGGGCGGCAAGACGCTCCTCGTTATCACGGGGGATTCTATCGACAAGGGGCCGCAGAGCCTGGAGATGCTCGGCCTCTGGCTGCACCTTCAGGAAGAAGCCCCACGCCAGAAAGGGCGAGTAATTGTTCTGCTGGGCAACCACGAAGCCGAGCTACTGGCAGACCCCACAGGGGATACCAAGACCGAGGCACTTGAGGACGAGCTCACACCAGAGGGATTACATGTTGCCGACCTCGCTGAGGGAAAGTCAGACAAACCTGTTCTTGGGCTACCACTACGGCGCTACGGCACGTTCTTACGGAGCCTCCCCATCGCGGCGCGTCTTGGCGACTGGCTCTTTTGCCATGCCGGTTGGGTACCACCGGCAACCTCGCTCCCCACGCCCGCCGCACGCTGGCAGGCGCTCGCCGGACGTGAGCAAACCGCACTGCGGTCGGGAGATTACAGTGCTCTCCTTCGCGCCGATGGGAGCGAACTGCTGGAGCGCAAAGAGTACCCGTTGGGAACCAAGTGGTGGAATACGCCTGAGGCGTTTCGTGTGCTGGAGACGCGCCTGGATAGCTACGGCATCCAGGGGGTTGTCTTTGGACACTGTCCCACGGCATTCGAGATTGTGGACGGAGTTGGCTACCCAAGCCCTACAGACCACCGACTGATCAAGATTGACAGCGGCATGGCTCCTGAAGCGGGCGGTTTTTCAGGGCACTTGCTTGTCTTTCCCCATCCACAAGAGCTTTCGGGAACCAGTGCCACACGGGTTCACGCACTCTCTTCCAGTATTGAACACGGACAGCTTATAACCGCCCCGATCAAAGAGGGCACACACAAGCTCAAAGAGAGCTCACACTAACCGAGATCTGTTCTCCCTGACAACAACCTGACATGGAGGTGTCAATTATGCGACAGCTACTTTTATCAATCGTGATCGGAGTCACGACTCTTTCGACAATGGGCTATGCCCAGCAGCCATCAACGCCACAGGAGGGCGGCACGTATTGGGTGCAAAAAATCACGAAAGTGGGAAGTGAGGGTGGTTTTGACTATGTGTATGCCGATTCCGACGGGCGACGACTCTATATTCCGCGCTCGGGGCCATCCCCCCGTGTCAATGTCTTCAACCTAGATACCCTGGAGCCTGCTGGTGAGTTTCCAAAAACCAATGCACGCGGTGCGGCCACTGATAGCAAGTCCCACCATGGTTTCTCGTCCAGTAGCCCCGTAGCAATGTGGGATACCAAGACACTGGCCATCGTCAAAACGATCCCCATCGAGGGCAGACCCGATGGTATTCTCGCAGACGCGTTTAATCACCGGATCTATGTTCTCAGCCACAGCGCCCCGAATGTGACGGTACTGGATGCAAGCGACGGTGCAGTTCTCGGTACGATTGACCTGGGCGGCGCACCTGAGCAAGCAGTCAGCGATGGCAAGGGACATATCTACATCGACCTTGAAGACAAAGACAGTGTCGCCGTGGTGGATGCAAACACCATGAAAGTGAGCGCGACCTACAGCCTAAATGGCAAAGGCGGCGGCAACGCAGGCCTGGCGCTGGATGTGAAGAACCATGTGGTCTTTGTCGCCTGCCGCGAGCCACAGGTGATGGTGATGCTCGATGCCACCACGGGTAAGTACCTCGCCGATCTGCCGATCGGCCGGGGCTGTGATGGCGCAGTCTTCAACCCCAAGACGGGTGAGTGCTTCAGCTCCCAGGGCGACGGCACTCTCACAATCATCAAAGAGAAGTCCCGCACCAGTTTTGTGGTCGAGCAAACCGTCAAGACTATGCCGGGGGCCAAGACTCTGACGCTGGACAGTAAGACCGGCAAAATTCTCCTGATTGCCGCCGAGTACAGTGCTCCAACAGCCCCGAACACAGGAGGAGGGCGACCAGGGCGCGGGACGCTGGTTCCGGGTTCTTTCTCCATTATCACCGTAGGGAAATAAATTGAACAGGAACCAATTCCAGGCTTTCCCCGCACTATCACATACGATTCCCGAAAGGATAACTTCGATGAAGACAAACAAGATCGCATGGTTCCAGACCCAGCTCCTGCAGGTGTCCCAAAGTGCCTTACTCGCTTGCAGCTCATTTCCCTTCTATCAGCTCAGTCCCATTGCGACCGTAACCTCAGCGTGGACAGTGCTCTCAGGTGGAAAGGAAGGAGATCAACAATGAGATCTGGTTGGCTACTTGCTTTGATCGGATTGGCTACGGGAGCCCTCACGGGATGTGGAGGCAGCTTGAAGGGAACGATTGTCCCCGTTGTCGATACCCAGACACGGCTCTATATCGCCAATTACGGTGACAACACCATCGCACGGGAGACGCTCCTCGGGGTTCAAGATAAGCTCGCTTCAAGCCTGAGCGGTCCGGTGGCACTGGCCTTCGATAGCGCAGGCGTGCTCTATGTCGCCAATAAAACTGCCGCGACCATCCAGAAAGTCGATGCAACGGGTGCAGTCACCAGCTTCGCCACCAAGATCAACAACCCCAGCGCCGAGGTCTTCGACAGCACGGGGACGCTCTACGTTACGAGCAAGGCAGACGGAACCATACTCAAGATCGCGCCCGATGGCACCAGCACCGTCTTTGTCTCGGGACTCTCTCTCCCCACGGGGCTAGCCTTTGATAAAGGTGGCGTGCTCTATGTCGCGGAGAACGGCCTCAGCCAGCTTCTGAAAGTCGGGGCGGATGGTAGCCTGACGCGCTTTGTCAGCGGTGTTAGCGACCCCAATAGCCTAATTTTTGATGCCGCAGGGACGCTCTATGTGAGCAGTGGCTCGGGCAATAGCGTCTACAAAGTTTCGGCGGCGGGTGCGGTGACCTTCTTTGTGGGCAAGCTGAATCTGCCTGACAGCATGGTCTTTGACAGCACCGGCAACCTCTATGTCGCCAATATCGGCAATAACACCATCACTAAAGTGGCCGCCGATGGCACTAGCACCGCCTTTGTTACAGGTCTCGCTACCCCAACAGGGCTAGCGATCCGATAACTCCCAACAGGTATGAAAGGAAAGAGACACCATGAATGACGAAACACAGGAACCAGATGAGGCACAAGAGCCGAATGATCTCCCTGTCGAGGATGATCATCGCGAGGCGGTTGGAGCGGCGGTAGCTCAGGCAAAGACGCAGAGTCTAGACCTAGGGACACTCTCCCAGGAGCTTGGACTCACCACCGACGATGTCAATGCCATGACCCGAGGTGACCTGATGAGCGTCGCACAGCATCTCACCAAAGAGCATCCCGATATCGCCCAGAACCTACTGGGCAGAATTCCCGTGATTGGTAGCCTCCTTGGAAATGTCTTCGGAGGGAAAGAATAAAGAAATGTCACAGAAATACACCCAGCGGAGCGGCTTTACGCTCATCGAACTTTTGGTTGTTATCGCCATTATCGCCATCCTTTCGGCGATTCTCTTTCCGGTCTTTGCACAAGCCCGAGAGAAAGCACGCTCCATCTCCTGCTTGTCCAACATGAAGCAGCTCGGAACCGCCTTCATGATGTACACCCAGGACTATGATGAGACCTTCCCCATAGGTGTTCAGGAAGACTGGAACAATGGCTGGCCCACGACCGTGCAGCCCTATGTCAAGAGCCTCGGGGTCTTCCGGTGCCCCGATGATGGTGACCTCACCCAGCCCGACTGGACCGCAGGCTGGGCGGGAGTGCCTATCTCCTACGCGACCAATGGCTACCAGAACTGGAACGGCTCGACTTGGTCGGTCTTTGGCCTGATTGGGATCTCACAGGCCTGGATGGGTAGCGGCGCAGCAGCCCGCACCATGGCGGTCGTGAACAAGCCCAGCGAGACGATTCTGCTGGCCGAGAAGCACAACCACGATGTCATGAAACTGGGCAGCGATGGAAACCTCTCGGGCTGGGGCGCGGGAAATACGCTCACCGGGGTCAACTGGTGGGACTGGGACGCACCAGGCGAGCTGCCCGATGGAACCCGCGCACTGACCGCCGCCTATCCTAATGGGCGCAATGGTGCGGTCACCGCCAAGCACAACGAGCGGGGCAACTTTGTCTTTGCCGATGGCCACGCCAAGTCCATGATTCCCTACACCACTAATCCTGACCCGATCAACCAGCCCGCCGATAATATGTGGGACGCTGGTCGAAGCTAAGAGGAACCCAAGATGAAACACACCACTCTATGTCTGGCCGTGCTCGTGCTAGCGAGCACGGCGCTCGTCGCTGGTTGTGGCAACAAGGCAAGCGACGCTCCCAAGACTGCCGAGGCGGTCAAGGAGTTCAAGGGCGGGCCACCCCCACCCGCCGCAATGGCAAAGATTCGCGAGCAGATGATGCATAACAAAAACCACCCCCCTGGAGTCCCTGCCCGCTCATGACGACCTCTCCAGCCTCTCGTCTTCTCCATCCTCCAGAGCCGCGCTGGCCCGCTGTCGTGGCTCTGGTGGCAGTGGCAGGGCTTCATCTCGCCCTGCCCAGAGAGCTTGCCATCGGCCCACCGGGTGCAGGTCATAAAAGTGGTGAGGTAGCAGGCTGAAAAACGCGGCGACTCCAAAAGGCAAAAAAGGAATCCAACTCGTTGCCAAAAAAGAAACCGCGTAGACGGGCAATTACTTCACCACCAACCACGCTCCAGCGC
>NZ_JANNYP010000130.1:0-8788 GCF_031410135.1 Armatimonas sp.
CAAAAGTGCTAAAGTTAACAAATCCCAAAAAACTAGTACGCCCCATCCCCTTTGAGGATCGCAGGGATCGCCCGTAGGAGAATAGAGAGGTTCAGCCAGAGGGAACGTCCTCGGACATACTCCAGATCGAGCTTAATCCACTCCTCGAAGGTAAGTGCGGAGCGACCGGTTACTTCACGGAGGCAGATTAGCCCTGGAGGGACAGAGAGTCGTTCTGCAGGGTAGTTTTCACAGCTCTCGATCTCACTCGGAAGATGTGGACGAGGTCCGACAAGGCTCATATCGCCACGGAGGACATTCCAGAGCTGGGGCAGCTCATCCAGGGAGTAGCGGCGGAGCGTTCGCCCAATTCGGGTGATGCGGGGGTCCTTCTTCATTTTGAAGATTGGACCGGTTGCCTCGTTTTGTGTCTGGAGGCTCTTTTTCAGAGCTTCCGCATTGGGAACCATGCTGCGAAACTTATAGAAAGCAAAACACTTGCCTCCTTGACCAACACGGTGTTGGGAAAAGAGTATAGGGCCACGATCCTCTACCCAGACGAGGGCAGCGATGGTTCCAAAAACAGGTGCCAGCACAAGCAGTGCTCCTGCGGATACTACAATATCTAGGGCACGGTTCAGGGGCTCGCGCTTGTTCAAATTCGCTTTTGAGGGGATTTCCATAACCGCAGACAGCTTAACCATTCGTCTTAACATTTCTCCTAAGTTCTCTCCGCGACGAAGGCGGACGGAACTAAACCCCTACCGTTTACGTGCCAAAAGCGAAGTGATAAATCAAAACTGGTATTTTTTCGGATAAGGAATTCGTATATATTTGTCTTGATTTTTACGTAGTTAATATTAATTGTAGGTAGGAGGGCTAGTTTAATTGCTGGGTAATGGTGATATATTTACGGGTTTTTAGTTACTTTGTGCGTAAATAGCTAAAATTAATCTGAGAAAGCATAGGGCTTTGATCCGATCTACTAGACGTGATCATTTTGGTAAGAGAAAAATTTAGAAATTTATTCTGGTTGCGAGAGAAATGGCACGGTGGTTGCTTTAGTACTCTGGGTAGCTGTGCCGGAGTATTTAACTCAAGCACGAACAATTTTACTCTAGCACTTGAAGAACAGGGAGTTTACAAAATGAGAAACAAGCAAGCAGCACGTTACATCATCGCACTGGGGGCCGTTGTCAGCAGCCAGTCCGCATGGGCCAGTGGGATTGTTCCCACCTCTGCCGTTGTACCTATCGTGCTCGGACAGCAGGCGCTACGTAAACCTGAGGCACGCCCATTGCTCCTCCCTTCGGCTCCTGCAGCCGTAAAAACAGCCTTTCCTTTGCCGGTGGCTCCTGTGCGCTACAAAGTGCGCTCTGGCGACTCCCTGGAGATCAAGATCATGGGACGTCCTGAGCTGACACAGTCCATGACCGTCGCCCCGGATGGCACCATTATCTACCCCTACGTCGGTGAGGTCGCTGTGGCAGGCGACTCCGTGATGCAGATCATCAGCAAACTCAAAATCGGCCTGAAGCGCCAGTTTGAAAACCCTCAGCCTATCGTCTCCGTGCTCAAGCGCCAGATGGGAGAGGTCTCCATTCTGGGGCCAGTGAAAGAGCCCGGTAAGAAGGAGCTAGGAGATGACTGGCGTGTGCTCAATCTGATTGCTGAGGCTGGTGGGATGACGGTCGAGCGCACTGAGTTTGTGACGATCCGCCTGGTGCGCCGTGGTGGGCAAGTGACCTTTAACGTGGATCCCGTCCAGCTACTTGGCTCGGGCGATCCCAAGCTCAACTACCTGCTTGAAGATGGTGACCTCTTGGTGATTCAGGAGCGCGATAAGAACGAGACCATGGTGCAGGTTCTGGGAGAAGTGGGCAAGCCCGGCTATGTCGTAGCCCCCCGAGATGGCTCTCCGATTGCAGCGCTGGCGGCAGCCGGTGGCTCCAGTAGCAAGGCTGCTCTCTCCCGAGCAAGCATCCGCCGTGGATCGGGTGGCACTCCCATTCCCGTGGATCTCACGAACCCTGATCGCCTTCCTCAAAACCTCCAGCTTGGCCCTGGTGATACCCTGGTGATTCCCGCCAATGTCAGCCAAGTGTTCTTAACAGGCAGTGGGGTTGCCAAGCCCGGCATGGTGGAGCTGCCCGATAAAGTTCAGCCCACGATCTACTGGGCGATCCAGCAAGCAGGTGGCATCACGCAAGAAGCCGACCTGAAGAATGCCTCAATCACTCGGCTGGCACCCAACGGAACTCCGATTACCGAGAAAATTGACTTGGAGAAAGTGCTGAAGAACCGTACTGCCCAGGGTAAGGATGCTGAGGCTGCTGCCCGGCTGAACCGGATGCTCATGCCTGGTGATATTCTCGAAATTCCCACAAAAAGACGGCGCTCGGGAGGTTTTCGTTTAGGACTCAATGAGCTGACACTGGGGCTTTCGACATATCTGATGCTTCGTCAGGTGGGCCAATAATATGTATCGTCGGACAAATATTCTCTATCGCGTGGTAGATGCACTCTTTCGGAACCGTAACTTGGTTCTGATCACGATGCTCTGTGTGGCAATTCCGGTGGCGCTTCTGCTGATCGTCAAGGCCAAGGGGTATACAGCCACGGCTGCGATTCGTATTGCCTCCGAGGGTGATGGGATGAAGACTCTCGCCGGAGGCGGACTCAATACCGATCAGACCGGCTGGAAGAGTGCCTCCGAGACCCATGTCGCCAATCTCACCACGTTGTTGGTAGATGCCAAAGAGGGGGGATTTGTTGATGATGTCTTTAAGCGTGCGGCACTGGCGAACCCTATCTCAATGGCACCTGGGGTAGACGATAAGCGTGTGGGAGCTTTCCTAAAGTCCATCTCGATGAAAAACGAGCAAGATAAGCTCTTCTCCATCAGCATGACCTGGGATAACCCTGAGGAGTGTAAAAAGCTTGTCCAGGCAGTCCAGGAGCAATATATCTACGAGCAAGTAACCGCCAAACAGCGGGCTTCTGAGAGCTCGGCGACCTTTCTAAAGAGCCAGATTGATCAGCAAGAGCAGCGTGTGAACCAGGCCACGAGTGCCCGTGAGATCTTTCGCAAGAAGTACCCCGAGATCGGGCCGACATCGCACGAGCAGGCACTCGACTATCTTCAAGTGCTCCAGGATCGGCTCCGCCGTGACCGTGCCATTGTCGCAGAAGGCGGCGAGGGCGCACTGCTTCCCCGAACCGAGAGCAAGTACATCGAGAGCGAGGGTGACCCCGCTCCCACCTTCAACCTGGGGGAGACACCGGCACAGAAGCACCTGATGGAACTGCAAGACAAGCGCAACCTGCTCACCAGTGGAGCCGGAGCCATGCGGAAAGACTCAGATGAGGTGCGTGCGCTGGATCGCCAGATTGACCAGGCGCGGCTTGATCTTGCGCGAGAGCGCCGCCAGAAGCCTGTCGGAGGGGGTACCAGGCGCCGTGTGCCCAACCCACTCTACGCGGAGATGATGAGCGAGGCCAACCGCTCCAAGCTCACCACACGCTCGGCAAAGGCAGAGATCGAGGATATTACCAAACAAATTGTGGCACTGGATAAGAAACTCAAAGAGCTTCCCAAGCTTCAGAACGAGATGGAGAAGCTCGATATTCGAGTCAACTCTGAGCAGAACGCTCTTGGCAAGCTCCGTGATGGCTACAACAACGCTCTCTCGCAAGCCAATCTGGAAAAAGAGAAGGCCAGTCAGACTCTCAAGCCTGTAGGTCAGGTGGTCGCGGTCAGCCTCTCGGGAACCAAGAAAAGCATCACCATGGGGCTCATTAGTCTGCTGCTGGGAGCCGTTGTGGCGGGGCTGATCGTGGCGCTACGTGAGTGGTCCGATCCGACCATCCGCTACGAGACAGACATTGAGCAGGCGCTGGATATCCCTGTCCTAACAGGACTGCCAGACACTCGGGCTGTTCTCACCCCCAAAAGTGTCAATGGCAGGTCGAAGAAAAACCGTGCGCTACTGCCCTCACTGGATAACTAAGGAAGACGAAACGTGATTACCCGTAACCCTGATACCCACCAGCTCCCCACAGAGGAGAATAATGAGTCACGAGCCATGGAGCGAGTCTCTGTCTCCATGGCTCCCAACGTGACCGTGGTGCCATCTGAGGCGCTCCGACGTGTCCATGTGGCGATTGAGCGAACGGATGCAGACTTTGCACAGCTTCATGCCGCCATGGAGTGGCAGCTTGCTGAGAGTGCCAATGCCAATCACTGGGATGATGCCGCTGAGCACCTAACCGACCCACTGCTTGATGTGGATAGTGTCTTTGGGATCACCAGTGCCGTGCCGGGCGAGGGCAAGACAACCATTGCGATGCATCTTGCCTTTAGTATTGCCCGCAACAGTGGCCGAAAAGTCTGCTTGATTGATCTGGGACTAGGAGACAACGAGATCTGCCGCCGCATTGGCGTGCGCACGGAGAAGGGACTCGTCAATGTGCTCGAAGGAGAGGACTACATTATCCGAACCCTTCAGCTCTCTGACTGCGGTGATCTCTCGGTGATGCCTGCCGGTAAGCTTCCTCGCAATCCCAACAAAGCCGCACGCTCTGCCGCTGTCACGGAGATTATTGCGGCGGCTCGTGAGATCTACGACACGGTTATTGTGGATCTGCCTGCCGTCTCGACAGGAAATGCTCTGCCGATTGCCGAGCACCTCGATAAGGTGATGCTCGTTGTCTGCTCGGGAGTGACGCCCAAAGATATCGTCCAGCAGGCTGTAGATCGGCTCGGGCGCAAACGAGTGCTAGGGGTGGTGCTGAACCGCATGAAGTCTTCGATGCCCAACAAGATTCAGCAGTTCTTCCGAAAGGTCGCTTAGGAATTCTGAATGAGTGAGCTTTACACGACATTTACCTACACGTGTCTGACGGGCTGGATGGTACTCGGAACCGCAACTCTGGGGAGTACTCTCTACCTGTCTGAGCTCATGTGCCGTGCCGCTATCTTGCAAGATCGGCGTAAGCGCACGGCGGCCTGCCTCTTCGGAGAGCAGCAGCCTCGGCTGGTTGTCGTCATTCCGGCGCACGATGAGTCGGTTGTGATTCGATCCACGCTGGAGAGCCTGCTGGCACAAAGCTACTCGGGCTCGCACTTTGAGACCGTGGTGGTGGCAGATAACTGCTCCGATAACACGGCCAGCCTGGCTCGTGATGCAGGCGCGACTGTCTTGGAGCGCTGCAACCCTCAGGAGCGGGGGAAAGGCTACGCCTTGGAGTGGGCCATGAGCCAGCTCTGGGAGCGGGAGGAAAAGCCCGATGCGGTCGTGATTATCGATGCGGATACAAAAGCGGCTCCCGATTTTCTTGCCGTGATGGCACAAGAGCTTTTTGGCGGTGTGGCTCCCGAGAGCTGGCCGACCCATCGCAAGGCGGTTCAGGGACGCTACGGGGTGCTCAATGGCACGGAGTCATGGCGGGCAGCGCTCATGGAGGGGGCTTTTGAGCTGGTGAACCATGTGAAACCTCTGGGACGTAGCCATAAAGGATTCACGGTTGGCCTGAAGGGCAATGGCATGGGCTTCACACGTGCGGTGCTCGAAACCGCTCCCTGGAGTGGCAGTAGCATCACCGAGGACATTGACTACGGCCTCGACTTGCTCCTCAAACAGGGCATTGTGGTTGACTATGCCCCTCAAGCAGTTGTGAGAGCGCAGATGCCCAACACGAGCCAGCAGGCGACCTCACAACGAGCGCGCTGGGAGCAGGGCCGCTACCGACTTTTGCGGCAAAGAGCCCCCCAGCTTTTTCTCGCCGGTCTCCAGAGACGTGATGCACGTCTTATGGATGCTGGGCTTGATCTACTTGTTCCTCCACTTGCGGAGCTGGCGGCCTTTCATGCCGCTTGGGCAGGTCTAACTCTCCTCTGCCTTAGACTATGGATTCTGATTCCCATCTGGGCACTTCTGGTGCCTTTCTCTCTGGCGCTCTATGGGCTCTATATTTTTGGTGGTCTCAAGGTCTCTGGAGCACGCCCTGACGTGTATAGCGCACTGATCCGGGCACCTTTTTATGCCCTCTGGAAGTTTGCTCTCTATATTTTTATGAAGCTCAAATGGGGTAAGAAGACCCCCCAAGAGTCACTAGAGTGGGTACGGACAGAGCGAATGCCGATGGGCGAGGAGCCTCAGCGCTCACTGGAGGATGCGGCGTGAATCTGGTGATCGGAATCGTCTTTATGGCGACTTTAATGGGGCTCTTTGTGCCACGCTGGCAGGCTCGGCACTGGGTTTTTCTAGGGGGCTGGGTGATTCTGATGGTAGTCGTCTCTTATTTTAAGGGACGGTAGGTTAGGTTGAGTGAGATGTTTACAACTATGGCAGCAACTCCCGTTCGAGAATTAAGTGAGGAAGATCGTCGCCGCCGTGCTCAGGCACGTGCGGCACGTCGTCGTCGTGAAGAAACGGATAAGAGACGTCTTCGCAAAGAACGAATTACGTTTGTTCTGCTTGGAAGCGTCGGTAGTGTCGCGGTTCTAGGAGCTGTCTGGGGGGTAAAGAAAATCAATGCAGGCGGTGGCGTGCGCGAGACTGCCAAGGGTATCGTTAAGAGCTTTGCCGCCACCACGGGAATCGGGCCACAAGGCATGGTTCCCGTTGCGCCCACGGAGCGCGCCGATGAGCCTATTCTCGTTTACCGCGATGGGCTGGGGGAGGGCTGGGAAGACTGGGCCTGGGCCACTCATGACAAGGCCTCAGTGGCGATGGCCGCCAATGGGATCAACGGCGTCTCGATGACTCTCAAGGGGAGTGAGGGGCTCTACTTCCACCACACGGCTTTTCCTGCCAATGGCTATGGCACTTTGGAGTTTCTCTACAAAGGAACTCCCAATGCTGTGATGGTGACTGTCTTTGATGAGTCCAACAAGCCACGTCGTCAGCTCACTCTGGATCCGTATGTTGTCAATTGTGCCGAGGGACTTAAGCCCGATTGGCGCAAGATTCGGGTTCCTCTCAAGGCAATGGGGGTGGGCAATGGAGAGAAGATAAGTGGTGTGGTTTTCCAGTGCGCTATCTCGACGGCAAGTGGCGAGGTTGGCTTTGATGATATTTACCTGATGCCTGATACCAGCTTGCCTGAAGCACCCAAAGCCCTGACAATTCCTGTGACGGTAGATGCGCAAGCCGAGAAGCGCCCTATCAGCCCGTATATCTATGGCGCTGCCCATGCTAGCAAACAGGAAGCAGAGGCTCTGGGGCTTACACTGAACCGCTGGGGAGGCAATCCAAACTCGCGTCACAACTGGGTGAGTAATTTCTGGAACTCTGGAAGTGACTGGGAGTTCCGAAATCACGCGGGGGAGAAAGCCTTCACGACACCAGGCGCGGCTGCTGATGGGTTTATTCAGGGCAACCGTGATCTAGGAATTGCCAGCTACATGACCGTGCCAACACTGGGCTGGGTTGCCCGTAGCGGCGATACTGCCATTAAGTCGGAGAACGTCCCCTGGAACACCGGCCCTGGTGTCTCCGGGTGTGATGGCCCTGTTGCAGGCTACGACCCGACAGCAAATCGCCAGCGCACTAGCGTGCGCTCAATGGCACGCAAGGGGCGGTCTTTTGAGCCGAATCCCAAGCCCGGCACCACGGTCTACCAAGACGAGTGGGTGGCGCACTTGGTCAAGACCCATGGCAATGGGGCAGGCAGTGGCGTGCGCTACTACGCCATGGACAACGAGCCCGACCTCTGGTCCTTTACCCATCGTGATGTTCATCCGGCACAGATGGGCTACGACGATCTCTTTAAGAACTTCACCGAGTATGCCACGGCAGTGAAAGACGTTGACCCGACTGCTCTGGTGTCTGGGCCTGCGGTCTCGGGATGGATCAGCTACTTCTACTCTGCGCTCGATAAGGGCAGTGACAACTTCCGCACGGGAGCGGATCGTCAGGCACATGGGGGAACGGCCTTTATTCCGTGGTTCCTCAAGCAGGCACAGGCGTTTGATGCCAAGCGTGGCAAGCGGACGCTGGATGTCTTAGACATTCACTACTACCCGCAGGGCGAGAATATCTACAGCGATGCCAAAGATCCCGCGACACGTAACCTGCGGATTCACTCCGTGCGGAGCCTCTGGGATAAGAACTACCGCGATGAGTCCTGGATCGCCAACACGGGGGATGGCCCCACGGTCAAACTGGTGCCTCGGATGAAAGAGTGGATCGCGCAGAGCTACCCCGGCACGAAGCTCGCCATCGGGGAGTGGAGCTTTGGAGCCGAGGGCGATATCAGCGGCGGCTTAGCGGCAGCCGAGGCACTGGGGGTCTTTGGAAAAGAAGGGGTGGACATCGCCTGTTTCTGGACGCGCCCCAAGCCATCCACGCCTGCTGCCGCCGCCTTCCAGCTCTTCCGACGGCCCGCTCCGGGGCAGTCAGGCTTTGGTGACACGGCCTGCAAGAGCACCTACGAGCAGAATGAGCGCCTGGCAGTCTTCTCTGCAATCGAGAGCAAGACGGGCGCACTAACACTGGTGCTCATCAATAAAACTCCCAAAGCGACGATCACGGTGCCTCTGAGCCTTCAGGGGCATGACGGAGGCGCTACCAAGCTCTGGCGGTTCTCAGTCGCAAAGCCTAATCAGGTCAGCGAAGAGCCTGCTCCCGCAATCAATAGCGGAAAAGCAAACATCAGCCTGCCACCCTATTCCGCCACTCTCCTGCGAATCGGAGGGAAGTAACGTGGTGAAGAGACGACGGTATGAGCCGGTCTACCAGCCGACAAACGTCCTTGGCCTTCGTGAGACAGAGAAGCGACAGCGTCTCCAGCAGACCTTTTTAGG
>NZ_JANNYP010000131.1:0-3179 GCF_031410135.1 Armatimonas sp.
CCAAGCGCGAGGCGGGTGTGGAAGTAGTGGTGAGCCTAGACACGTCAACAGGAAAGACGCGTTGGGAGCATAAGACGCCTGTGACGATGTTGCCCAAGCAGGAATCATTTACCAATGATCCCATTCGGCCCCAGGCGACCCCGTTGCTCTGGCAGGGTAAGCTTCTGACCCTGGGCTTTACGGGCTTGCTCAAGTGCTTTGAGGCTACGACGGGCCGCGTGCTCTGGGAGCGCGACTTGGTGAAGGAGCTTGAGGCCACGCCCGTACAGTTCGGGTTCTCCGCCAGCCCGCTCGCCTACGACGGTGCGTTTGTGGTGCACGTGGGCGGAAAGCAAGGCACGCTGGTCGCCTTTGAGCCACATGACGGACGCATCCGCTGGAAATCCGCACCTGCCGAGCCGAGCTACGCCTCCCCGATGCTGGTGCGCGTAGACGGCGAGGATCAGCTTGTGCAAGTGACGCGGGATGCACTTCTCGGGGTTACGGCCAAGGACGGTACGCCGCGCTGGAGCTTTCCAATGCCCAAGCTGGGGCTGACCAATGTCCCGACGCCGCTGGTGCTCCCCGACCAGCGCGTCTTAATCTCCGGTCAGGGCGTGCTGGGGACGCGCCTGCTGAAGCTCACCAAAAACGCCGCCAACGAGGTGTGGGTAAACACGAAGTCTACCTACTTTTACTGCAACTGGACCGCTACCCGCGAGCTGGTTCTTGGCTGTAACAACGGCGGCTTTGTCAGCGCCCTGAGCCTCACTGATGGCAGAGAGCTCTGGCGCGAGCGGGGGCAGGGCGATGCCAATCTCCTGCAAGTCGGTAGCGACACGCTTTTCTTGCGCGGCGATGGCCTACTCACTCGGGCACAAGCGACATCGGAGGGACTGACGACCAAGCCAGGGACGGCATTGCTCACCAGCCGCTCCTGGACACCGCCCAGCCTGATCGGGGAGATGCTCTACGCACGAGACAACAAGGAGATTTGTGCGGCGTCGCTGAAGTAGTTGCCATCATGTTCACCACTCCTCCCGACGAGAAAGCTCTTCGTGCCGCTGCCTTCGCTGCCCTGATTTCCTACGCACTCCACCGCGACAGTGGGATGAGTGAGTACCGCCCGAGCTTCTCGCTGTTTCAGGTGCCGGGTAAACCCTCGGTCATTCGTGTCCCCCGGCTCTCTCTTCCCGACGATGCCCGGAAACAGTTCGAGGCCAACAATGGTGTTGGTCGCAGGACAGTGACTCTCTCCCACTCCGAGCAGGCGCAACTCATGAAGGCATTTCGGGCCGAGCAGCACCGCCAGAAGTTTCGTCCCGAAAAGAAAACGATCGGGAAAGTCGAGCTACAACTTGGCCCCGTCTGGTGGGATGGTAAGCGAACCGTCCTGGTGAGTTTTGGCTACTGGTACCACTTCGACGACCGCTCGCTCGGCGACGGTGGTGGAGGCTCCGCACTCTTTGGAGGAATGGTGTTGCAGGGAGAAGCCCATCGCTGGAAGCTCTCGCAGGTCGTCCCTGTGCTAGCCGCCGGATAAAGGAAAACGCTCAGAACCCGCCGAACTTGATCGTACAATGGCGCACGCAAGACTTTGGGCACTGGGGCTGATGATCTGGTCACTGCTGGCGACAACGGCCCATGCCCAGACCATGTCGCTCTTCGAGACAAAAGTGCGCCCGCTCTTGCTCAAGCGCTGCATGCCCTGCCACGGCGCCGAGAAGCAGCAGGGCAACCTGCGTCTGGATAGCAAGGCTGGCTGGCAAGCGAGTGGAGTGGTCGTCCCTGGTAAGCCCGAGAAGAGCCGCCTGATCGAGCGCATCAAGAGCAAAGACGCTCCAATGCCCCCAACGGGTTTGATTTCCGCGAGTGAGCAAGCCGTGCTGACCCAGTGGGTGCGCGCCGGTGCGCCCGATCCACGTACCACAACCACTGCCGCGAACCCAGCGCTCGGGCCAAAGCTGCGGAGCCGCACTTTTGCCATTAGTGAGGCGGATCGCAAGTGGTGGGCATTTCAGCCCGTCAAGCCGCCCGTCGCTCCAACGAGCATTGACAAGTTGCTCCTCGCGAAGCTCACGCCCAAGGGACTTGCGCTGAGTGCGCCCGCGACGCCACGTGAGCAAGTGCGACGGCTCTACTTCGATCTCTGGGGGCTACCGCCTAGCCCCGAGGAGGTCGCAGCCTTTGAGAAAAACCCGACGGATGCGGCGTGGGCAAAACTTGTGGACAAGCTCCTTGCCTCACCGCGCTACGGCGAGCGCTGGGGACGGCACTGGCTTGATATCGTACGCTTCGGCGAGACCAATGGCTACGAGCGCGACAGCGACAAGCCCCACGCCTGGCGCTACCGGGACTATGTGATTGAGGCGCTCAACGCGGACAAGCCCTACGATAGATTTATCAAAGAGCAGCTCGCCGGGGACGAGCTCCCGGATGGCGGCGATGCGGGGATTATCGCGACAGGATTCTTCCGACTGCATGTCTGGGACGACGAGCCCGATAGCACTCTGGTGGCGGAGTTCGACGATCTCGACGACGTGATGGTGACGACCGGCGCGGCGTTTCTCGGCGTGACCATTGGCTGTGCCCGCTGCCACGACCACAAGTACGACCCGCTCAGCCAGCGGGACTACTACTCGCTCCTGAGCTTTCTGCGTGGTGTGGATCCCTACGGCCAGCATAAGACCGGCGGTGGCGGGCGCGGTACGGGCAAGATCACGCGCCCTCTCACAAAGCCCACGGAGCAGGCGCTGGCGGTGAATGAGAATGGAGCAAGTTCCAAGGCGACCTATGTCTTGGCACGCGGCGAGGTGGGCTCTCCGCGCGAGGAGGTCTTTCCTGCCTTCCCGGCGGTTCTAGGACAAAAGCCACCGATTATCTTGGCACGGGCGCAGTCGTCGGGGCGGCGCACGGCTCTGGCGGAGTGGATCGCGAGCCCCAGCAACCCGCTCACAGCGCGCGTGCTGGTCAACCGGCTCTGGCAGCACCACTTTGGCGTCGGTATCGTCCCCACCCCGGATGACTTCGGCCAGACTGGTCTGCGCCCGACAAATCTGCCGGGTGCAGGTCATAAAAGTGGTGAGGTAGCAGGCTGAAAAACGCGGCGACTCCAAAAGGCAAAAAAGGAATCCAACTCGTTGCCAAAAAAGAAACCGCGTAGACGGGCAATTACTTCACCACCAACCACGCTCCAGCGC
>NZ_JANNYP010000132.1:0-2152 GCF_031410135.1 Armatimonas sp.
CCCCGACGCGATTCTGCTCGGGGCGTATCTCCCCGCGCCGGATCTGAGTGTGGCGAATCTGCGTGGGGCGAATCTGAGTTGGGCGGATCTGCGTGGGGCGAATCTGACTGGGGCGAATCTGACTGGGGCGAATCTGAAAGGGACGAATCTGAGTGAGGCGAGTCTGACTGGGGCGAATCTGACTGGCATCAAGAAAGACGCGTATACGAATGGCCTCTAACCCTTGTCCTCGTCCACATATCACACGGGCGGTAGGGACAGCACTCTGGCTGTCCCTACCGTTTTTTTGACGCTATCGTATCGGAGGAGCCTCTTCCTAAGGAGCGTTTTGGAAGAGTTGCCGAATGGAACTCAATCGAAGGTGGGTCGCTTTAGGCTTGATCGGTTTCAAAGATGGCTTGACAAGCAGGGCGCACTACAGCGCCCTGCACGCTCTATCCGTCTATACGAGTTTCTTTCCGAAGTTCCAGCAGGAATGCTTCCGTTCGACGCGCGGTGTCATTGGGATTGGGATCATTGGGGTTCACCGTCAGCTCGTCCCCGCTGGCGAGCATTCGCCGGACACTCGCTTGACGAACCGCGAGGGGAGATGCCTTGGACTGGGAAGCAGGCGCAGCAAAACCGGCTGCCGCTAGCGCTCCAGCAATATCCTCGACCATTTCCCCAATCTGCCTCGCCATATCGTAGGTGGGACTTTTAGTCCCATCGGAGAGGCGTGACACAAACAGATACTCCTGGTTGATATATCTCGCGATCTCTTGGAGCGAGGTTCCCTTGCTTACTGCCACCTCATCCATCCACTGGCCAAAGGGCGATGCTTTGTCTCGCTTGCCTTTTGCCTTTTCCGATTGTGCCATCTCAGTACTCCCTTCGGTTAGTCTGAGCATACCATCTAAGGCTCCTACTTTTCTGGGGGGTGTAGACCCGGCATTTCCCTGGACACTTTTCCCATAGGCACTTTCGTAAAACGGGTTTCAGGCAGTCTTCTTATAGTCTGTTTGAACAACCGTTTATTTGCGCTGTCGATTTTAAAGTGAGGCAGCTCATAACCTCCACAGGTTGGCAGTTTTCAAGGTATTAATAGGCAAATGCACTAATATGATATAATTCACTGTACCGTAAATTATATGAAATCAGTGAATATATCCATCGAAAGCCTCGTCGCTGAACTCGCCGCTTTACCCGGAGTCCAAGTGGAGCGAGCACAGGACGTAGACCTCCTTCAGGTGTGCGTTGCTGGGGTAAGCGTACTCCTACGAGTCGTCGAGCGAGCCAATGGCTTCCCACGAGACGTACAAGCTGCCGTCCTTCCTAGGCGGGCTCAGCTCGCACCCGAGGAGATCCTGTTTGTCGCTGCCCCGAGCCTAACAGCCGCCAGTCGCCAATGGCTCCAAGCCGAAGGGGTAGGCTACTTCGATCTGAATGGGCATCTGTTTGTTCATGCAAAGGGAATCTATATCTTACGAGAGCAGATGGCGGCAAAAGCCCAGCCCTCACGAAGCTCAGAGCCAGACATCTTTCAGGGCAAGACTGCTTGCGTCCTTCATGCCCTCCTTCAAAGCCCAAATCAGGCTTGGCATGTCACCGAACTGGCTCAAGAAGCCAAGGTCGCTGCGGGAACGGCTCTGAAGGTCTGTGAGACGCTGGAGAAGATGCTCTGGATGGAGCGCTCCGGACGTGGACCGTTGTCAACCCGCAAGCTCACTGCGCCAGATGCCCTGCTGGATGCCTGGGCTGCCAAACATCGCCTGAAGGACTATGACATCCAGCGCTACTACCGCTGGAGCGGCTCGCTGGAGGAGCTGGCCTTGGCACTTGGAGAGAGCCTGGAGCAGAAGGGAATACCCTACGCGGCCACGCTGACTTTGGGAGCGCTCCATCGTGCCCCGCACCTGAGTGAGCTGAGCGAGCTTGCTTTTCTCTTGCCTGCCCAAGCCGATCTGACAGCACTCGTGGCGGAGCATAAACTCCAGCCTGCTGAGGAGGGGGCCAACGTACTCTTCCTGCGCACCAAAACGGATGGGGCGTTTCTCTACCGCCAGCACTGTGAGGAACTCTGGGTTGCCAGTGACGTGCAACTCTACCTGGACCTGTGGGCATCGCCTGGACGCGGCAAGGAGCAAGCGGCACATCTACGACGTGAAAGACTGGC
>NZ_JANNYP010000133.1:0-23995 GCF_031410135.1 Armatimonas sp.
CGCGGGATTTTTATCGGCTGGAACAAGCTCACTGTCAACGGCAAAACCTACGATCGCTGGCACATGACCGGTGGCGAGCAGGTCGTAAAAGAGGCCAACGGAATTACAATAGCGAACTCAGCCGGATTGGGCGTCCTGATCACGGCCCCAAAGATCGTCTGGACTGGCACAAAACGCGACGAGACGCTGATTGAGGAAGCACGGACGATGCGCTTCTCACCTGCCCCTCCTGGAGCATTCGCTCGCGTAGATTTCACGTCGGAGCTGAAGGCCGTGGGCGGCGACACGGTCTTTGACGGTGACCCGGAGCACGCGGGGCTGCACTTTCGGCCCACGGATGCGACCGATCGGGCCAACACGGTCTATCTCTACCCGAAAGCCGAGGCCAATGCGCACAAGGACCGCGACTATCCGTGGGTGGGGATGACCTACACCGCGGAGGGCCAGAAATACAGCGTTGTCATGCTCTCGCACCCGAGCAACCCGGGTGGCACGGCGTGGTCGGCGTACCGCAACTACGGGCGGTTCGGGGCATTCTATAAAACCGCGATCAAGAAAGACGAGACGCTGAAGATTCAGGCGCGGTTTGTGGTCTACAAAGGCGAGCTTCCCAGCCCCGAGGCGATCCAGGCGCTCTGGAATGGCTATGCGGGAAAGAAAGAGCCCCTTGCCGCCAGTACTCGCAAGCCCGCCGAGCAGCCTGCCCCCAAAAAATAGGCCTCGTTCTCATAAGCGCGGGGAGCGGGGATTTTATGCTAAGATAGGGACTAATGCAGGAACTGGAAATTAAAGGGTGGCGCAACGGTTTGCTCATCGTGCTACCTGAAGCGGATAACTGGGATGGCGTGCGCTCGTCGCTGGAGGCACGCCTTAATGAGGCAAAAGATGCGCGGACATTCTGGCGGGGCGCACAAGTCACGCTGGATTTTGGCAACCGCGAGCTGAGTTTAGAGGCTGTTGAGGAGCTCTGTAGCTGGCTCCGGGAGTTCTGGGGCCTGATTCCTCTGGCCGCTGTCGCGCCCGATCCTCAGACACAAGCGGCATGTGAGAAGCTAGTACTCAAGACCTACGAAGTTCTGCCCACGATCCAGAAAGCAACGGCAGACCGAGAGGCCAGTGAGCAGCCAGCGCCACAGATGGCGCGTCCAGCTCCGCCCAGCAGCGAGCTCAACAATGCCCTATATCTCTTTCGCAGTGTACGCTCTGGTCAACGCATCGAGCACAGCGGCAACCTGGTGATATGCGGCGATGTGAGCGCGGATGCCGAGGTGGTGGCCACAGGCGATATTATTGTCGTCGGGAAGCTACGGGGACGGCCTCACGCCGGGTGCCAGGGCGATGAGAGCGCTAAGATCGTGGCCAGCGAGCTACGAGCGCCGCAGCTGCGCATTGCGGGCAAGATCGCGGCGGCTCCCCATGAAGAGGGGCTGCGCACCGAAAAGCGCTCCGCGGAGGTAGCGAGAATTGAGAACGGCGAGATTCACGTTTTCCCGTTATAATGGCCAGGAATTGTGTTAAGAAAGTAAAGAGAGTGTTATTAGGATGGCAGATGCGCGAGTAATCGTGATTACCTCAGGAAAAGGCGGCGTGGGCAAGACAACCACGACAGCCAATCTTGGGATGGCCCTTGCGGAGCTTGGAGAAACCGTTGCGCTGGTAGATGCCGATATCGGCTTGCGTAACTTGGACTTAGCTTTAGGGCTCGAAAATAGAATTGTCTACGACATCGTCGATGTGGTGGAGGGCCGCGCCGATGCTCGCAAGGCACTGGTGAAAGACAAGCGCAAGTCCAATCTGGCGTTCTTGCCCGCCGCACAGACCCGTGATAAGTCTGCCGTGAGTGAAGATCAGATGCGGCAGGTGATCCAGGACATTAAAGATCTGGGTTACACCATGATCCTGATTGACTGCCCCGCGGGAATTGAGCAAGGCTTCAAGAACGCGACGGCAGGAGCGACCGAGGCGATCGTGGTCACCAACCCCGAGATGTCAAGTGTCCGGGATGCTGACCGCATTATCGGGCTCTTGGAAGCGCAGGGCCTGCACGATTCCATGCTAATCGTGAACCGCATCCGTCCCAAGATGGTGCGTGAGCAAGAGATGCTCGATGTCTCGGATGTACAAGAAGTTCTGGGGACATCGGTCAAGCTGATCGGAGTGGTGCCAGATGATGAGAGCATTATCACCTCCACCAACCGGGGCGAGCCCGCATCCATGACCCCCGACTCGCAGGCTGGTCAAGCGTACCGTAATATTGCCCGGCGACTCCGTGGCGAAGAGGTTCCTTTCATGAACATCATGGAGGAAAAAGAGGCCAACAGCGGCTTCTTCGATCGTATCCGCAAGCTTTTTGGCGGTAAATAACGAGGCCCAGGATGACACTGCTAGACCGAATTTTCGGCAGACATGAAGACAGCTCCAAGTCCGTCGCCAAGGATCGTCTCAAAAATATTTTGATGCACGACCGTGCTGATATTCCCCCACATATCATGGAAAAGATGCGGATGGAGATTATCGCGGTCATTGCCAAGTACATCGAGATCAATGACAACGATCTCAAAGTGGATCTGGAGCGTGCGGATAGTGAAGTGGCGCTGGTCGCCAATATCCCCATCCGGCGCATTAAGGGCTAGAAGGGCTCGTCAGTCGGTAGACTTGATAGCGATTTCGTTCCGGGACAGCGTAGTCCGGAGCGAAGGCCCGAACGGGTACGACCGTCCAGCCACGTGCCTGGAGCCCTGCTCCGATTCGGTGGAACTCCTCCCAGCCCTGAAGCACCACCAAGAAGCCACAGTGTTTCTCTCTTACGAGTGCCTCAACCGCATCTAAGCGCTTCTTGCCCATACTAGGCTCCGTAAAGCGCTGGTTCAATAAGATAGCCGCCGGGGTCTTGAGGCCCACCATGTCCACCAGCTTTTTGTGCCCCGCAAAGCCCATGTAGCCCGCATCGTGGAGCAGGAGTGGCCCCTCTTCGTCGGGAATGGTGTCGCAGAACTTTGTGAGGCCATCCAGCTCGATTGACACTTCCTGGTGCCAGCCCTCGTAGGTGCCCCAGTGGGTGGGAAAAGTGAAAAGCCCCTGTGCGAGCACCAGCGCCGCCCCGATGCTTCCTGCCTGCCCCAGAGATTTTTTCAGCTTCCACAGTGATGCGCAGCCCAGCCAGAGGAAGGGAAGTAGGACATAGAGATAGCGGTGGTAGTACTGCAAGAGAGCCATCGGCAAGCTCTGCACATAAGCCGCAATCAGTGTCGCGGCGAAGAGTAGCCCAATACGCCCGAGGCTCGTGCGCACAAGAGCGGGAAGAAATACCACACAAGTGCCCAGCAACGCTGCAAACGTCCCTAGGTGCCGCCCTGCGATCGCCAGCTTCTCCCCTAGCGGCAGGCCCGACTCGGCAAAGTACGCTCGCTTGGCGGCGATGGTCTGTGGAATCACCGAGCCCGTATTGGCCCAGAGGAGCAGTAGAAACGGCGCAGTCGCCAGCAAGGCCCAGCCCAAAGAGGCCAGCTTACGCTCCCTCACCAGTAGCAGCACCGAGAGCACGATCAGCTCGGGGCGCAGAAACGGCAGGACTCCACAGAGCACGGCAAGAGCACGCGTGGGTTTCTCTTGGGAGGCGAAGACGAGCGTCCAAGTAACGCCCGCTAGTGTCAACCCTGTCTCCAGCCCATTGAGCATCTGAAACGGGGTCTGCGCGGCAAAGAGGCCCGCCAGCGTGAGCAGAACGGCTTGCCAGGGAGCCGCGCCGTGCACCCGTGCGAGGCGGAGCAAGCCAAGTCCATAGAGTAATATCCCCAGCCAGAGCGTCAGATTCAGCGCCGTCAGCGGCGGCAGAGCGAGGCAAAAGAGCGCCGTTAGGGCCACATGGAAAAGACTCGTCGAGCCACAGAGGGCGGCAGTGCCCACAAAATTGGGATCGGGCTTTCCGGAGACCAGCACCACCGCATTGTGCAGCGTGATATAGGCATCGTCGGTGGGGAAAACCGGGGTCTCGCCGTAGAGGAAGCGGTGAATATTAAAGGCAACCAGCACCACAAAGCCAACCAGCAGAGCCAGTACGGTATCCGTCGAGAGCGAGCGCGGTGTCTGAGGCGATAATTCGGCATCCATTACCTGGTATTTTCGGCAGGTTGAACACAGAAAATCAGAGAGAGCTAGTCCGTCCGGGCATCTCGGAGCCACTTGGCATGACCGTCTAAAAAGAGGCGGTTGCGTCCGCCCATGTGAACCGCGCGGCCTTTGAGTGCTGCGGGGATGGTGGCAATCGTCTTCGGGAAGTAGGGATCTACAGCCAGCTCCGCATCGGCAACACTCTCGGGAAGCCCGGCCTGTGGGTTGTTCGCCTGGCGCAGCTCGTCCACGGCCTGCTCGGGTGTCTTGCCCCAGAAGTTATCCAGCGGAACGGGGTTGTCGGGGCGATCAAAGCGCCAGAGCCAGTAGCGAGCGCCACTCTGCTCCACCTGCACCACGCCCGCCATCTTCCCTGCGACACTGGGACAGCTCAGAATCTCACGGTTTTTCAGGTAGGGATCAAGGACGGAGACCACCCAGCCCCCACGGGGATCACTGGTCGGCCAGGCAGCTCCCCATGGCTTGTAGCCCAGAGTGTTTTTCAAGTCCCGCCGGTCGGGCAGGCGCTCGTCGTAGTCCTGGGCGTACATCGCAAAGCCTAGCCCAAGCTGGTGCAGGTTCGAGACGCAAGTCGTCTGACGGGCTTTCTCGCGTGCCTGGGCAAAGACGGGAAACAAGATCGCGGCCAGAATCGCGATAATCGCGATCACGACGAGAAGTTCGATGAGTGTAAAGGCCCGTTGCACGGGCCTATGCTACCGCCGCCGCCGGTAAAACGCCATACCTCCACCAAGGCTTCCCAGCACCAGAAGCAGCAGAGACGAAGGCTCCGGTGCGCTACTCAGCGAGAGAACAAAGAGGCCATTGTTGCGATCTCCCGCCAGAATCGTCCCGCTGGGCAGAAACGGATAGTTGCCCCACTGCCCATTGAAGCTTTTTTCGGGAGCGAGATCATCCTGGTTGTAGGTATCAAAAAACGCAAAAGGCGTGAGTATAGCCTGAAGGTTTCGGGTGCCATCCCCGCGCAGTGGCAGTGTCGCCAGATTGGTTGTCCAGAGCGCCGAGAGATCAAAAACTCTTAGCCCGACGGTGTAGTTGGACTCAAAGAGCAAGCTGCCTTTTATGAAGAGATTGTGGTCAATGGCGATACTCGGGTGCTCGTAGTAACCTAAGTAGGCTGGATTGTCAAGATCTGCCAGATCCCAGATATGGGTTCGTGTGTTCTGCACTCCCGTGCTAAGCGCCCACTCATCAAACTCATCATTGACAATAAAGAAGCGATGATCCTCAGTGAGCTGCCCCTGGTGCGTGTAGCCAAGATTGGGATAGTTTCCCGTGGAGAGGCGAACCGGAGCACTATGATTGGTGAAGTTGACAACCTCTAGCCCACTGCCACCGCTACTATTGAGCACGATCTCCTTGCCCATGTGCGCTACGTCTGGCCCATGGTAGACGACGCTGGTACTATCGTGGACATACCCCAGCCCTGTGTAGTTCAGAACAGAGGTCGGGCTCAGTGGACTGGCAAGATTGACCACCTGCTGCTGTGCACTGGAGCCATTGAGATAGGCATGGCCTGTCATCTCATTGATCGTGATCGTGTGGGTATTGGTCACCCCATTGTAGGTGGTGTTAGGAGTCCAGCTCTGCGCCGTTGTTGCGCCACGCAGGCGGGTGAGATCGAAGATCTGCATCCCGTGGGCTCCGTTGCCATCCGAGACCACGTAGAGATGGTTGTTGTAGGTCTGAAGCTCACGCCAGGGGCTACTCCCCGTGTTGGTGGGCATTAGCCCCAGATAGACGGGCGCAGCAGGCGCTGTGACGTCCACAAACGCGGTGCCATTGCTGATGCCGTAGAGAGCGTACTCACGGCTGGTGGCAGGGTCTACCCAGCCCCAGATCGCGCTCCCTACCTCGCCGGTCTTGCCCGCAAGCGTGTCTATCGAGATGCGGGAGTGCATCTGCATGTTGCTGGACTGGAAACTCGATCCCATAGCAGCGCCACCACTGCCGCCGCTACTAAAGCCCCCACAGCCGCAGCTGCATCCCAAGCAGCTCCCCGTCGAGCAGTCACAAGCTGATGCTGTTCGCAACATAAGAATTGCGAGACAGAATACAGTAAAACAAAAACGCGTGAGAAACAACATAAAACACCCCTTCATCTTCAAGTGATCTCTTATTATCTCTCACACGTCTTCCCAGTGCCCGAGGCGGGATTCGAACCCGCACGCCCTTACGGACCGCAGATTTTAAGTCTGCTGCGTCTACCATTTCGCCACCCAGGCTGGTGCGAGATATTTTACGACGTTCTCGAAAAAGATGCCAACACAAAACGAGAAAACCGGTTTATTCTATGGTAATGTGGTGATAGTTAGGAAACGATGAGGAAACCAACCACACTCAAGGATGTTGCGGGGGCGCTGGGAATGCACAAGTCCACGGTCTCGCTGGCGCTCTCGGGAAAAGGGACGATCTCGGCGGAGACGCGCAAGCGGGTCAGTCAGGTCGCGAAAGAGCTAGGCTACGAGCCCAATGTGCTGGCACAGCGGCTGGCACGGGGCACGGAGACCGCCACGGTACAGATTCTCAGCGGTGTGCTCGACGTGGGGCTTGCCACCGAGAAGATCCTGCTCATCCAGCAAGAGCTCAGTGCACACGGCTTTGAAGTGCCCCTCTACACCTGGCACTCGCACAGTACCTCGAAAGAAAACAGCGAGCGGCAGGCAGCCCAAGTCCGCAGTCTCTGCCGACAGCGGCCCCGTGCCATTGTCTGCGCGGTGCAGCGCCTGCCGAGCGCTATCTTACAGGAGCTAGATGGCTATCAGGCACGCGGTGGGATCGTGATTAGCTACGACATTGAGGTTCCCTACGAGTGGGACCAGATTATCTTTGACCGTGAGGAGAATGCCTACCGCGCTGCAATGTACTTACTGGAGGCAGGCCATCGTAAGCTGGGGCTGGGAATGTCGCACCTGCGTGAGCCACTCAGCCCCACAGACCCTCAGGCTCACCGGCTCCGCGGCTTTCAGAGAGCGCTTGCGGAGTACGACATCCCGTTTCGGCCTGAGTGGCTCTTTCACACCAGCACGTATGAGCGCGGCGGTGCTGAGCTGGCCAAACAGTTTCTGGCGCTCAGTGATCGCCCCACAGCGCTCTCCATCGTCAATGACTACATGGCCATGGCCTTGATGACTGAGCTGAGCCGTGCGGGGGTGCGCCTGCCCGAGGATCTCAGCCTGATCGGCCACGACAACCAGCCCATCGCCGCGTACTGCCCTGTTCCCCTCACCACACTGACACAGCCCACGGATAGAATCGCGGAGGCGGTCGTTACGCAGCTCCTAGAGCGACTTCGCGGAGGCGATGCCACTCCGAAGCGCCTAGTGATTGAAAGCCTTCTCGTCGAGCGGGAAAGTGTTGCGCGTCTGTAACGACATAGAGAGGAAAACGAGATGTTTCGTCAAGCCGTTACCTGGAAGACCATCTTAGATCAGCCTGCGGGCTGGTACAAGACCGCCGAGGCGCAAAAGATCGCGCAGAATGTCCTACTTTATCAGCATGTCAATGGCGGCTGGGAGAAGAACCTGGACATGCTCAAGCCCCCCAAGACGCCTCCTAAAGAGACGACGATCGACAACGGGGCCACGACCACGCAGATTGAGTTTCTCGCACGCGTCGGCACGCCTGAGTTTCAGGCCGCAGCGCTCAAGGCCATTGACTATCTTCTCGGCGCACAGTATCCCAATGGGGGCTGGCCACAGTTCTGGCCCCTCAAAAAAGGCTACTACACCCATATCACGTTTAATGATGATGCCATGACACGGGCACTGACCGTTCTGCGCGATGTGGCACAAAACAAGCCTGTCTACACTTTTGTGGATGCCGGACGACGGCAGAAATGCGCCGCTGCCGTCACCAAAGGCATTGCCTGCATCCTCAAGTGCCAAGTGGTGATTAAGGGCAAAAAAACCGCCTGGTGCGCCCAGCACGACGAAGTGACGTTTGCGCCCGCTAAGGCCCGCGCCTACGAGCTTCCCAGCCTCTCGGGGAGCGAGTCGGTGCATATCCTGCGCTTTCTGATGGGCGATAAACCCACACCGCAGCTTACGGAGGCGATAGAGGGTGGCGTTGCCTGGCTCAAGGTCAATCAGCTCACAGGGATTCGTATCGAGAAGAAAAACGGAGATGCGTTTGTCGTGCCAGACCCGGCAGCTCCCCCACTCTGGGCACGCTTCTACGACCTAGAGACCGGCAAGCCTTTTTTCTGCGGACGCGATGGCATCAAGAAAAACAGCATGGCGGAGATCGAGAAAGAGCGCCGCACCGGCTACTCCTGGTATACCAACCGGGGAAACCAGCTTCTCAAAGACGACTACCCTGCCTGGAAAAATCATGTTAAACCTAAGCCGTCGTGAGCTCTTACTGTCCTCAGGAGCCCTGCTCCTCCCTCCCTCGGACGACCCTCCAACCCTCTGGCTGATCGGGGACTCGACAGTAAAGAACAACACCAAGGGGCAGCAGGGCTGGGGAACGGCTCTGCCTGCTCTTTTTGATGCCACCAAGCTCAAAGTCAGCAACAAAGCCCTCGGTGGCCGCAGTAGCCGTACGTTTCTGACCGAGGGCCTCTGGGATGCCATGGCAAAAGAGCTGAAAAAAGGCGATATCGTGGCCATGCAGTTCGGGCACAACGACGGTGGTGATACGTTCAAAGGAACCCGCCCCCGCGCCTCGATCAAGGGCAACGGCGAAGAGACCGCGACGGGCGTTGTTGAGGCCACGGGAAAAGAAGAGACGGTGCATAGCTACGGCTGGTACTTAAGAAAGTACATCACCGAGGCCAAGGCCAAAGGCACGGTTGTGGTGGTCTGCTCCCCGATTCCGCGCAATATCTGGAAAGACGGTAAAGTCGGGCGCGCCTCGGGTGATTACGGCAAGTGGGCCAAAGAAGCGGCTCAGCAAGAGAAAGTCCACTTTCTGGATATCAATACGCTCATCGCGGATCGCTACGAGCAGCTCGGCGAAGAAAAAGTCGTGCCCCTCTTCTTTGGCGACCACACCCACACCAGCCCCGAAGGTGCCGCCCTCAACGCGCAGATTGTCGCTGAGGGCCTCAAGAAGCTCAAGCTCCTCCCCTAGTGATCAGGTTCTTCGTTGGGGTCACCATACTCTAGCTCAGAAGTAGGAACAAAGTTAGCGACCTTGAGCTGCCGTCGAAACGGCACGCCTCGGTTCATCCCCTCGATGCTCACATCAAAGACAAAGGTCTGGAGTGGGACGAGCGCCACGCCTCCCAAGGTCACGGGGCGGTGTACGAGATAAATCGGAGCCCACGGGGTGCAGAAGAAGTGCCCCATCCGCTTGCCATTGGGCTTCTTGGCGAAGCTGATATCGCCACGCGTGTAGGCAGCCTCAAGCTCTGCTTGGATTGCCAAGGTCTTCTCGGGGGCCGGATCATGCAGCCAGAGAAGACGGATCGCCTCGCGTGCCTCAGTGTCTCGCTTGAACTTCTCCCGGCTCAGCGGATCGGTGAGAGCCCAGGGATCAAAGCCCATCTGATTTGGCAGAGCACAGGGCGGAGGCGATACGGTGACGGGCAAGACTGTCGGAACCTGCGTGGCACGCTCGGGTAAGGCAACAAGCTGGCCAACCAGATAGAACTGCTCGATGGCAGCTTTAACATGCTCCTCAACCCGCTCGTGAACGTCCTGGCTTGGGTTGATGCCATGCATATCGTCGGCGTAGCGAGCCTGCGTGGTTGCAGCGGCGAAGTGCTGGCGAATCATGGCAAGCTGCCGCTCTTGCTCAGGCCCCGTCGGGGCGCTCGTCTCTAAAAATGCCATCGCTGCCTGGGCATGATCTCGAATCGCCCGCATGGCGTGGATCATTCCCTTCAGGTGCGTGTTCGGGCAAGGTTCGACCTCACTCCAAGCGGGAAGCGGTGCGGGAATGGCGACATCCAGCACAAAGGCAGGGTTCACCCGCGCCTGCCGCGCCCGCCGCAGCCACGGCTCCACCGGCTCGTAGAAGCGCATGACCTGATCCGCCGTGATGGGTGGAACAAAGCCGACCGTGCTCGGGTGGGTCTGGTAGTCGGCGTCTAAGAAAGCATTGCCCAGTGTCTGCAAGACAAAGGCATTCCAGGTACACGCCCCAACCGCCTGCTGTGAGGGCACAAGTGTCCATGGCGTTTCCCCATCCGCTCGCCCGGTCAAACGCTCCTGTTCTAGCTGATCAAGCAGCTCAAAAACAGAAAGACTGGCACGACGATAGGCTTCAAGAGTATCTGCGCTTATTTCGCCGCACATAACGGCGTAGATTTTCGTTAAAAGAGAAGGTTTTTCTGGCATCGTTAGGAATTAGTACCGCGAAACGCCAAAAAGTTGCATCATTCCCTCTCATATCTTAGTACCCGTCCTGGTGTTTCTTAGGATCGTAGCCCTTGAAGTCTCGACACAGGGTGATATACCAGCGCTTGACAGGCTTATCGTAGCCAGGGCGGGTGAGGAGAATCGGGGGGAGCGGCTCGACAGAGGCAAAGTACTTCTTGGCAATTTCGAGGCTGCCTTTTTCGTCTTCCACATCGTTAACCAGGACGATACTCTTGCCGATCAGGGCTTTCTCATCCGTCCAGAGCCGGTAGTTGTCCCAGCGCACATTGAAGTAGAGGCCATTGGTCTGAGGCTGACCGGGCAGGTAGAACGCCATCGCGGAGTTGACCCGGTAGGTCACACTACCGTAGGCCACTTCCCTGCCCTCGGCCTTGAGCTTCTCGCCTGCCGCCGCCGTTTTAGTCATCAGCTCAGGCCAGCCGTAGGTCTCGTTGAGCTTGATGAAGGGCGCGGCGGGAAGGGTCAGGCCCAGCACGCCAGGCAAGCCAGGGAAGAAGGCGAGCGTGATCAGAAAAAGATTCAGCACGATGCTCGCTAGGGGGAGGGAACGTTTGCCGTCACGCCAGAGCCGGTCAAAGAGCACGGCGACGGGCAAGAGGCTTGTGAGATGCATGGTCGTTGGCCAGTTGATCTCCAGTTTTGACCGCAGCGACGTGTAGACACAGATTGCCAGCAGCGGGAGCGTAAAAGCGAGTGCGAAGGCACGGGGGGCATCATCGCGGATGAGCTGCTTGCTCTTAACCAGCGCCCAGAGTGTCAGACACCAGGCAAGTGGGCCGATAAAGAGTGCCTGGCCCGCCAGAAAATCCCCGAACCAGCGGCCAAAGGCGGCATCGGTGTGGCGCTGCGAGAGGGTCTTGATGTGCAAGGAGAACATCTGCTCATGCTGCTTGTCCCAGAGCCAGTAGGGCAACAAGCCCAGCACCGCGATTCCAAACGCCAGATAGGGATGCGGCGTCTTGAACCACTTGCGATAGCCCGGCACGAGGGCGAGGAGCAATAGAACGCCCGGCGCGAACGTGAGCATGGTCAGCTTTGAGGCGACTCCAAGCCCGACAACGACACCGACCGCGTACCAAAGAACAGGCTTGTTCTCTTGCAACGTCTTGGTGAGCAGCCAGAGCGCGACTGTCCAGCAGAGAACCAGCGGGCTATCATAGGTGGCCAGCAGGCTCCCGGCGGCGTAGAGTGGCGCAAGGCTCATCAGGAGCAGCATCCACCATGCCACACTCTCTCCCAGCCAGCGCCGCGCCGTTAAGAAAGTCAGCCACGAGCCGAGCGCTGCAAAGACAATCGGCACCAGGCGAATTCCTAGGTGCGTGTGGCCCGCAATCAGCGTCCCGAGCTTGATACAGTACGCAATCCCCGGTCCCTGGTCGTAGTAGGAGAGATCTAAATGGCGGCTCCACTGCCAATAATACGCTTCATCCCAGGCGAGGCCAAGCTGTGTACCGTAAAACAAGCGAAAGAGCGTTAGAGCGCCAATCAAAAATAGCGCAGAGCGGGCAGTACTCGTCATTCGGCGATGAGCTTGACTTGATCAGGCTTGGTGAGCTGGATCTCCGTACTGCCTTTGTAGTCCTCAAACTTACCCGAGATCAGCACGCGCTTGCCTTTTAGAGCTTGCATATCGGGGAAGTCCGCGTAGTTTTTCACACGGAGAACGGCTGTCAGGGCATTTTTGTAGTTTTTGTCGAAGTTCAGAATTACCAGGCCATTGGTCTTAGGGGAGAACACCTTCACCACCGTGCCCTCGAACGCGCCCTCTTTACCGACTAGCTTCTTCGCTCCCGCCAGGTCGGACGCCTTTAGCGCCTTGGTCACGGGGCTATCGCTCGCCTTCACACTGCCAAACTTGGCGGTCTTAGAAGCCACACTTGCCTGTGGCTTGGCGGGCTCTTGCTTGGGTTTTTCGTCTTGGGCAAGAACAAACGGGACAGTACAGGCGCACAGGGCAGCCATAAGGGCAAAACGGAGCTTGAACATGCCCCTATTGTACTACAATGATCTCGCGCAGCGAAATCCGGTGTCGTCTCAAGTCGCTTTTGCTCCCTCGATTCCCCGCTCGTAGGTGCGGCAGCCACGCTCACTGTAGCCCACCGCGCCGCCTTTAATAATGCGCTGTTCTCTGTTGCCATTGGCATAGCCCTGCACCCACTCCCAGGCATTTCCCGCCATGTCCTGGCAGCCGTAGGGGCTTGTCCCCGCAGGCACCGACCCGACAATTCGAACGCGTGACGGCTTCCCGCAGGCGAGCTTCTGAGTGGGCTTGGGAGCCCTAGGCGCGACCTTGGTCTTATCCCACGTGTTGCCCCACGGAAAGACACGACCATCGGTACCACGGGCGGCTTTCTCCCACTCGTCCTCGGTGGGGAGGCGCTTGCCTGCCCACTTTGCATAGGCTTCGGCTTCGTCGTAGGTGATGCCCGTTGCGGGGAGCTTGGCCTGACTGAGATCGAATGTATGGGCGGGCCGAAAACGCGCAAACTCGGCGTTGGTAACTTCAGTCCGGTCTATAAAAAAGCCAGGAAGCATGACAGAGTGCCGGGGCTGACGTTCTTCGTCTGTGTCAGGGTCATCGCTACCCACGAGTGCAGCTCCGGCGGGGATCAGCACCATTCCCTCAGGCGTCGGTGGGAGGGGTGCGGGGGTGCGCGTGCAGCCCACTAGAAACAACAACACCGCACCTATTCGCAAAGAGGCTTTCATAGACTCTCTACAGATACGATGCGGTGGAAAGTTCCGTCACGCAGGTTTTAGTTCTTGCGGCGGCGGGCCAGCGGTAGTAGACCAAGCAGCGCCAGGCTCAGGGTTGCAGGCTCAGGAACCGCGTTAGTGGGAGGGCAGTGAGGAGTGACCGTTGTCTGGGAGGACACCTGGGTACCCGACTTAAAGGTTGCAGTGCCAAGACTAGCACCAAAGTCCGTGTCGACGCGGAAGCTGACGGTACGTGCCTCGTCATCGTCATAGCCATCATCGAACTTGAGGCCCGTCGCGCCCGTTCGAGGGTCGGGGCTTACCCAAGAGTAGTTATTCGTTCCCACGAAGGAGTGTGGCACGATGCTATCGAAGACATCCTTGCAAATATCAAGAACCCAGTGACTCAGCGCAGGCTTCTTCCCGCTGGCCACCCGGTATTCCCAAAGATAAGAGCCATCATTCTGCTGAATCCCTGCTCCCAAATTGGTAACATTTTGAGCGAAGGCGGGGACAGTAGCAACGAGGCCAAGGGTCAGGGCAAAGAAAAGAGTTCGGATGTTCATTTGAGTCATTCTCCAGAATCAGGTGATGTGTTCTGAGAAAAGACATTAGCGAGTTCCATGCCAAAGCGTGCGTAAATCACTAAAAAATGTAAAAATTGCTAAATCCTGGCAAAAAAACAGTGCCACACGGAAGCTATAGCTAGCATACCGTGTGGCACGTATTCTAAAGTAGCGGTTAGTTCTTACGGCGACGAGCCAGTGGGAGCAAACCTAAAAGTGCAAGGCTCAGGGTCGCAGGCTCAGGGACACAGTGCGGACTGTGTTGTGGTGGGTCGGCATAAGCAGGAACCGCCATGATTAGGCCAATAGCGAGGGCCATAAAAACGATACGGGTGTTCATCTTAGTCATTCTCCAATCGTTAGATACGATCAGAAACCAGACCAAGCATCTTTCAGGCCAGCTCTAAATTGGTTCCACCAGATTATCCGTTAAAACCTATAAACTGGTAGTTTTAAGGATAATGAAGTAATCCACAGGGGTAAGAAATGTCAATAGCACCCGCACCAGCCCCGCTGCAGGCTCAGAGTCGCGCATGGCCCACATCTGGTGCGCACTCACCCCCGGTGAGATCTCAATCACATCGCGGCCATAGTGCATCCTCCCCACGCCGCTTTTCAAGAAGATCACCTGACCAGCCTGCGGCTGAAAGGCCGTATCGTCGGTCTCCCACACGCCACCGACAGCAAAATCTAAAGCAAGCTGCGCCGGGACGCGATCGAGGCCATCGAGCGTGACGTAGCGCAGGGAAACTCCACTGCCGTCCTCAAGCGCTTTTACCTCCAGCTCACTGGTGCAGTCCGCGACACGGCGAAGTGCGCGCTCCGCACGCATGGCTTGGTAGTTTTCTGGCGGCACGGGGCGGCCCAGCGGCAGCTCATCGCCTGGACGATATGGGCTCAGTTTGCCTTCTGAGCGGAGTACCACTGCCCCTTTTTCTTCACGATTGCTATCGCCCACAAAGCGACCGACTCCGAAGTAGGCTTGACTGATCTTGACGCTCACGAGCTCCGCCTGACCACGAACCAGATGTAGTAGCCGCGTCGTGCCACCAAACACTGTCACGCTCAGCTCCCCACGCCGAATCCGATGGGCTTGCAAGACAGGATAGTGCAGCGCATAGCTCTCTGGGAGCTTAGGCTTGATTGCGCCGGGCTCGCCGAATCTTCGTAGAAACTCCATCAGTGAGTAGCCATCGGTTGGCACTCGCTCTTGCAGAAACGCTGCCGCCTGCAAAAAGCGCGGCTCATCTAAGACCTTCCCCGCCCAGAGCAAAGGAATAATCAGCGACGAGGGCACCGTGCGCGTCCCTTGATCCTGCCGCCTTGAGAGTCCCGTCTCGATCGTCCCATCCGCATGAAAAAGATGCAGATTGAGCGTGAGATTGCGCCGCACCGCCTCTAAACATGCCTCGGTCTCGTAGCCACACTCCGCCAGGATCAGCAGTGACTTAGCGCAGATCGCATCGTAGACCCCGGCGCTCCGCTCGATCCAGGCGCTGTCGGCGTTGAGGTCAAAGCCCTCCGCAAGATAGCTCTGAATCACAGGGTGGATTTGCTCTGAGAGGTCGGGTAAGCACTTTTCTGCCAGCGCCAGCCCTGCGCTCATCACCCAGCGGTGGTTGGGCGTGTGAAAGCCACCCGTCAGTGTCCCCGCCACCATGCGACGCAAGAAGGCCTCCGTGCGGCTTCGTCCCCCTCCCCCGGCTCGTTCCTCGCCACCCCCTCCCAATAATGGGAGAGGGTTGGGTGAGGAAATCGCAGGACACATCGCCTGCAGGATGAAGCCCGCATCAGGACTGGAATCGAAGTTGCAGTCGCGCAGATCGGTGAGGCCGCTGGGCCGCTGGTAGGCTTCCAGATAGTCTAAGGCGCGAGAAACGGCCTCTAAATGATGGCCTGTGTAGAGGCACAAGGCGACTAATGAGCACGTGGCTCCGGGGTCGTCGAGACCCCAGTCGGCGCGGTGGATCGCGCCATCAGGCTTCTGGAGCGCCACGTAGGAATCACACTGGGCAAAGAGCGCTTTCTGCGCGGCTTCGAGAGAAAACATAGAGCCACATTCGGCGAGGCGCAGGAGAAAACCTCTGAGAAAAAGAAAGAAAGCGTTATGTCAAGAACCTCTTTTTCGCTCCCCGAAGCGCTACACAGCTATCTTCTCGCCGTCGGGACGCGCCCCGACTCCGTGCGCCTAGCCTTGCGCGAGGCCACCAATGCCCTCCCCAACTCCGGGATGCAGATCAGTGTCGAGCAGGGCGAGTTTATGGACCTGCTGATTAAGATTTCAGGCGCGAAGAAGTGCCTCGAAGTAGGCACGTTTACCGGCTACTCCGCGCTGGTGACGGCGCAAGCGCTGCCCGAGGATGGCAAGGTGATCTGCTGCGATGTCTCCGACGACTACACCAAGATCGGCAAGCCCTTCTGGGCACAGGCAGGAGTCGCCGATAAAATTGACCTGCGGATCGCCCCCGCTACCGAGACTCTCGATGCGCTTCTTGCCGATGGCCAAGCAGGGACGTTTGACTTTCTCTTCATTGATGCTGATAAAAATAACTATGACCACTACTATGAGCGCGGCCTCAAGCTACTCAAACCCGGCGGCTTAATCGGCATTGACAACACGCTCTGGAGCGGGAAAGTCATTGACGACGAAGTGCAAGATGCAGACACGGTGGCTCTGCGTGCCCTCAATGCCAAGATCCACGCCGACCCACGCGTGCAGGTCTCGATGATTCCCATTGGCGATGGTCTGACCCTCTGTCGAAAAAATTAATAACAACTGGAACTATTTTTCGAGATTCTTGTCTTTGATAGCGAGGATTTAAAACTATGTCAAATGTTCGTTTAGATGACCTGCTTGGCTATATCGCCCAAGGCCGCATCATGGATGCCATGAATGAGTTCTATGGAGATGGTGTCGTGATGGAAGAGCCGATGTACGGGCGCACCGAGGGCCTCGCCGCCAATCTCGTGCGCGAGGAGAAGTTTGTCGGTTCCATCAAGGAGTTCAAGAGCTTCGAAGTGCTACGAAAGGGAACGAGCGAGACCAGCGGCTTCTACGAGAGCACGATGGACTGGATCGGCGTAGATGGCGTCACCTACCATATTGAGCAAGTCGCGGTTCAGGAGTGGCAGGACGGCAAGATTGTCTACGAGCGCTTTTACTACAACATGGGCTAAAATCGGCCTAGGATGAGCAGTACCCGCGCCATAGGAACTCTGGGAGAAGAGGCTGCAATTGCCCACTTAGAGTGGCGCGGGCTACGGCTGATTGATAAAAATGTCCAGTTTGGCCCTAAGTCGGGCCTTAAAGGCGAGCTGGATATTATCGCCTGGGACGGCGAGACTCTGGTATTTATTGAGGTCAAGACCCGCCGTGGCCGTCCCGGACAGGTCGCTCCCGCAGAAAATATCACTGCCGCCAAGCGGCGCCAGCTTGCTCAGCTTGCCCAGACCTATGCTGCCCGTCATAGTCTGCTCGACGAAGATATCGGCCTACGTTTTGACATTGTTAGCGTCTTTTTGGGGGAGCAAGACCAGGTGCTCGCCGTTCACTACACCCGTGGTGCCTTTCTCGCAGGAGACTAATCTCAGTAAATTAGACTTGACGAACCCACGTTCGCACGATAGACTACATCCCGCACGGACGGTTGGCGCAGCGGTAGCGCGTCTCCCTGACACGGAGAAGGTCACAGGTTCGATCCCTGTACCGTCCACCTTTCGTACGAAGTGCCATGAGACTAAAGTCCCATGGCACTTTTGCTTTTTTCTGGCATACTAGGGGACAGTTTGCAATAAAGATAGGTTGAAAAGAATTTGTCAGCTCCCCCCCCCACCCAGCCATCCTCGTCCCCAACCTCCTCCACACGTCGTCAGCCCCAGCCAGACTGGTACCGTAAGCTCGCCGACTATGAGAAGCCAAGCACTCCACGTGCGGTTCGCCAGCTCCTCAACACTCTGGTTCCCTATGCGGGTCTCTGGCTTGCGATGACCTGGATGCTGAGGCACGGAGTGAGCTACTGGGGCGGCGTGTTCCCAACAGCCATTCTTGCCGGCTGCCTACTCATCCGCGTCTTTATCTTCTTCCATGACTGTGGCCACGAGTCGTTCTTTGCATCAGCGAAGGCCAATAAGTTCTTTGGCTATCTCTGTGGGATTCTCGTCTTCACCTCGTTTGAGGACTGGCGACGGCCCCACGCACGTCACCACGCCACCGCAGGCGATCAAGACCGACGCGGTGTGGGCGATGTGTGGACAATGACAGTCGAAGAGTTCAAGGCCGCGACGCCGTTCAACCGATTTCTTTACCAGGCCTACCGCATTCCGATCTTCATGTTCACCTTTGGCCCCGGTTTTATGTTCCTCATCGGCAACCGCTTCCCGCACCGGGGAACGAGCGCCCGCGAGAAAATCAGTACGCTCTACACCAATATTGGGCTGGCCGTTGTGGCGACCATCATGAGCGTTGCGATGGGCGGCTTTACGAACTACCTCTCTGTCCAGCTTCCGGTGATGCTCACGGCTGCCACGCTCGGCGTCTGGATGTTCTATGTCCAGCACCAGTTCGAGGGCACCTACTGGAAGCCGCACGACGAGTGGAGCCCGATTGAGGCCGCGCTTCAGGGCAGCTCGTACTACAAGCTCCCTAAGCTCATGCAGTGGTTCACGGGCAATATCGGCCTGCACCATATCCACCACCTGCGCCCCAGAATCCCCAACTACAACCTCCAGCGATGCTACGACGAGGTTCCGGCGATGCAGAACGTGAAACCCTTGACGGTTCTGGAGAGCATCAAGTCGCTCAACATGCACCTCTGGGACGAGAAAAACGAGAAGCTCATCAGCTTTCTTGAGTACTACCGCCGCAAAAACGCATAGTCAAAAAGCCGCCGGATAGCTCCAGGCGGCTTTTTCTTTTTTGTTCTTGGGTATACTAAGGTCGGCCCGACGATGTGTCCGATACTAAATACCAGACACACCGAAAGGATTTTTTTGTGCCCCGAACTCTTCATACTTACACTGTCACTCCCCGCCTCCCTGAGCGCCTCGCGCCGCTTCGGGAGCTGGCCTACAACCTGCGCTGGGCCTGGCACCCCGATACCCGCGCCCTCTTCGTCACTCTCGGGGGCGAGCCACTCTGGAAAGAGTGTGAGCACAACCCCGCCAAGCTCCTAGGGATGGTGCCTCAAGCAACCTACGACGCGCTTTCCCAGAGTCCCGAGTTTTTAGAAAAACTCGATGCTGTCTGGGCGGATTTCAGCGCCTACAAAAATGCTCCCGCCGACCCGCGCTGGGCGGGACTGGGAACCGTCGCCTATTTCTCCGCTGAGTTTGGACTCACCGAGAGCCTGCCGATTTACTCAGGCGGTCTGGGCGTACTGGCAGGCGATCATCTGAAAGCCGCCTCGGATATCAACCTACCGCTGGTCGCCATTGGGTTTCTCTACCAGAACGGCTACTTCCGCCAGAGCCTGAACGCCGATGGCTGGCAGGTCGAGCGCTACCCCTCTAACGATTTCTACACACTCCCCATCGAGCCTACCGAGAAAAAAATCGCCGTGCAGTTCCCCGGTCGCATTGTCCATGCCGCGATCTGGAAAGCGCAAGTGGGGCGCATCCCGCTCTATCTTCTGGACACGAATCTTCCTGAGAACGCCGACGCGGATCGGCACATTGCGGGCAACCTCTACGGCGGCGATCAGGAGACGCGCATTCAGCAAGAGCTCGTTTTAGGTGTGGGCGGTGTCCAGGCCCTCGCCGATCTCGGCATCACGCCGACGGTCTGCCACATGAACGAGGGGCACTCCGCGTTTCTGTCTCTGGAGCGGGCACGCCAGCTCCGCGACAAGACCGACCTGAGCTTCTCCGAAGCGACCAATGCCACCGCCGCCGCCCATCTCTTCACCACCCATACGCCCGTCCCAGCGGGCTTTGATATCTTCCCCGGCGAGCTGGTCTGGAAGTACTTCGGCGAGTTTGCTCCCAAACTGGGGATCTCGTTTGAGGAGCTTCTCGACCGAGGCCGTGCGCCCCAGATGGAACCGGGCAAGTTCAACATGGCGGTGCTTGCCTTCCGGCACGCCCGCTACATCAATGGGGTCAGCAAGCTCCATGGGCATGTCTCCCGTGAGATGGCCCACCCCGTCTGGCAGGAGTTCCCCCTCGACGAAGTGCCTATCGGCAGTGTCACCAACGGCATCCATACCCCAAGCTTTCTCTCCCGCCAGATGGCCGAGCTTCTGGAAGCACACGACAACAACCCGCTCGAGCTCCCGGATGAGGCACTCTGGAACATCAAGCAGGAGCGCCGTGAGATCCTGGTCAAGTGGGCTCGCACCTACCAGCGCAAGCGAGCTGAGCTGCGGAAAGCCTCGGATCGTGAAGTGGACGAGGCCGATAATATTCTCGACCCCGATGTTCTGACCATTGGTTTCGCACGGCGCTTTGCCACCTACAAGCGCGGCGATCTGCTGCTGCGCGAGGTCGAGCGGGTCAAGCGTCTTATCGCCCATGCCGACCGTCCCGTGCAGTTTGTCTTCGCGGGCAAGGCGCACCCTCGCGATGATGGGGGCAAGGAGCTGATCCGCCGCATTGTGCAGTTCTCCCACGATCCGCAAGTTCGGGGGCGCGTTGTCTTCCTAGAGGACTACGACATGGCGATGGCACGACGGCTGGTACAGGGCGTGGATGTCTGGCTCAACAACCCGCGCCGCCCCTATGAGGCATCCGGCACCAGTGGCATGAAAGTGGTGATGAACGGTGGCCTGAACTGCTCTATCTTGGACGGCTGGTGGGCCGAGGCCTACGCCGACAACGGCTCCGCTGTCGGCTGGGCAATTGGGCAGGGCGAGGACTATGCCGATCTGGCCTACCAGGACCATGTCGAGGCGCAGGCGATCTACCACTTGCTTGAGGACGAGATCGCGCCTTTGTTCTATGCCCGCGATGAGTTCGGTATCCCACGCGGCTGGGTCGCCAAGATGAAGCAGTCCATGCACAAGCTCGGGCCGGTCTACGACACGCGCCGTATGGTCACCGAGTATGCCACGACCTACTACTTGCCTGCCGCCAAGCGCGCTGCCAAGCTCGCTGAGAACAACTTCGCCCTTACTCGCGAGCTGGTTGTCTGGAAAGAGAAAGTGCGACACGAGTGGCCTCAAGTACGCCTAGACTCTGTCACCACCGACTCGGATCACCTGGAAGCGGGCCAGCAAGCCACGGTGCGTGCCGCGCTCTGGCTAGGCGAGACGCTCCTGCCGGGTGATGTGCAAGTCCAGCTCTACACCGGCCCTGTGGACACGGATCGCAACTTCCTCCACGCGGCAGGTATCCCTCTCACCTGCGAGGGCAAAGACGGCGGTGCATGGATCTACACGGGCCACCTGCCCACGGAGCACTCCGGTCAGCAAGGCTTCTCGGTGCGGGTGCTACCCTACCACCCCGAGGCTATTCTTCCCCAAGAGCTCCCGCTGATCGTCTGGGAGTAGCCTCCTCCCCCTGCCCTCCTCGCAATCCTGGGAGGAGGGCAGATACGGTAAACTCTTTGAGTGAGTTTTGAGCATTCTGAGATCGCGGTTTTAGGAGCCGGTTCCTGGGGAACGGCGCTGGCTCTCTTGCTGGCACAAGATGGTGGCGTGGTTCGGCTCTGGGATCGTACGGACACACAGATCGCGGCTCTGCTTGCGGAGCGGGAGAACCAGCGCTACCTGCCCGGACATCTTTTTCCTGAAAATCTCCACCCGACGGCGGATCTGGACGCAGCGCTTGCGGGGGCGAGCTGTGTGGTGGTGGCGGTGCCCTCCGCCGCAGTGGATGAAGTTTTAAGCCGAGCACAACTCGCAAACGGCGCCGATATTGTGCTGGCCGCCAAGGGCATTGACCCCGAGACACTAGAGCTTCCCTCGGATGTGACTGCGCGTCTTGCCCCCGGTCATTCTGTGGTCGCGCTCTCTGGGCCCAATCTCGCACGCGAGGTTGCCGCCGGGATTCCTGCCGCTGCTGTGGCGGCCAGTGGGGACGGCATGGCGGCGAGGCGCGTGGCGGAGCGCTTCAACCGAGCGACCTTTAGGACGTATGTCAGCGATGATCTAATCGGTGTCGAAGTGGGCGGAGCGGTCAAGAATGTCCTCGCCATTGCAGGCGGCATCTCGGATGGCTTGGGCTACGGCGACAATACCAAGGCCGCGCTCATGGCCCGTGGCCTGGCAGAGATGGCACGACTGGGTGTGGCACTAGGCGGCAAGCAAGAGACTTTCTATGGCCTCGCCGGTGTCGGGGATCTTATTGCCACGGCGGCCTCCAAGCTCTCCCGGAACTGGCGCGTGGGCCACGGCCTGGGTCAGGGCAAGGATCTCCCAGATATTCTCGCGGAGCTAGGCCAAGTCGCGGAAGGCGTCCCCACGGCACGCGCCGTCGCCAGACTCGCCACCAAGCACGGTCTCTTTCTCCCCGTCTGTAGCACCGTCGCCGAGCTACTTGAAGGAAGCCTCACGCCTCGGGAGGGTGTCGCCCGCCTCACTGAAAACCGCACTGCCAAAACGGAATAAGGAACACGGTAAACTAAAAGTCTATGTCTGTCCATGCTGAATCCCTGCCGCTTGCGCCGGAGCGCATGCCCTACATCAACCGTGAGCTCTCTTGGCTCGCCTTTAATTCCCGTGTCCTCGAAGAAGCCTGGGACACAACAAACCCCCTCTTAGAGCGCGTGAAGTTCCTCTCGATCTTTGGCAACAACCTGGATGAGTTCTTCATGATCCGCGTCTCCGGTCTTCAAGCACAGCGAAAGGCCCATGTCGCCGATGTCGCCGCCGATGGCCTTGCCCCGACTGAGGCACTGGATCAGATCGGGTTGGAGGTGGCAAAACTCTCTGCCCAAGCTCAAGACTGCTGGAAAGAGCTGCGCCGCCTGCTAAAGCGCAATCGGATTGAAGTGGTCGGCTATGAGTCTTTAAGTACCGAAGAGAAAAAAACCCTCAAGCGCTTCTTCGACGATGAAGTTTTCCCGACGCTGACACCACTCGCCGTAGATCATGGCCACCCGTTTCCGCATATCTCGAACCTCTCGCTCAACCTGGCAATCGTGGTCAATGACCCACAGCGTGGCCAGCGCTTCGCTCGGATGAAGATCCCCGCAAGCTTCCCACGCCTCATGAGCACGGAAGCGGGGGGAGAGACCACACGCTTTGTCTGGATTGAGGAAGTCATCGCCCATCACGTTGGGACACTCTTCCCTGGCCTCGAAGCCGTAGCGGTCTACCCGTTCCGCGTGACCCGTGATGCCGATATTGAGATCCAAGAGGACGAGACCGAGGACTTGCTACGGGCCATCGAGGAGGACATCAGCAAGCGCCACTTTGGCTTTGTCACCCGCCTAGAGGTCACCGAGGCAATGCCGGAGCACATCCGCAACCTGCTGATTGAGGGGCTGCAGATGGACTCTCGCAACCTTGTCGCCACCGGAGACGGTCTCGGCGGTGAGCTGGGTTACTCCTCGCTGATGGAGCTGATGAAAGTAGACAGGCCCGAGATCAAGGACAAGTCCTACGTTCCCCGGCTTCCCGCCGCCCTGAGCAACGGGGAGAATATCTTCAGCGCGATACAAGCAGGCGATGTGCTCCTACACCACCCCTACGACTCCTTCGCACCGGTTCTCGCTCTTGTAGAAACGGCTGCGCGCGACCCTCATGTGCTCGCGATCAAACAAACTCTCTACCGTGTGGGGGCCAACTCCCCCCTGATTCCCGCACTGATCACCGCTCGGGATGTGGACACGCAGGTTGCCGTGCTTGTGGAGCTCAAGGCACGCTTTGATGAGCAGAACAATATCGCCTGGGCACGCCAGCTAGAACAAGCGGGTGTCCATGTGGTCTATGGCCTGATCGGGCTCAAGACCCACTCCAAGTGCCTTCTGATTGTGCGAAAAGAGGCCGATGGGATCAAGCGCTACGTGCACTTTGGGACGGGCAACTACAACGCCACCACGGCCCGTTTCTACACCGACCTAGGCTTGCTGACCTGCGATGAGGAGCTGGGTGCCGATGTCACGGATCTCTTTAACTACCTCACAGGTTACTCACGCCAGACCAAGTTCCGCAAGATTCTTGTCGCGCCCATCAACCTGCGCCAGGAGATCGCCTACCGCATCCAGCGCGAGACCGAGCACGCCAAGGCAGGCCGCCCTGCCAAGCTAATCTTCCAGATGAACGCGCTAGTGGACCCCGAGATGATTGGCCTACTCTACGATGCCTCGCGGGCGGGCGTAAAAATCGAGCTGAT
>NZ_JANNYP010000134.1:0-3958 GCF_031410135.1 Armatimonas sp.
ACAGCCGGAGGCAATTGCCTCCGGCTGTTTTGTTTAGAATTTGCTCGGATCACCCTCCGCACTGATCAGGCGCTCCAGAACCTCCAGTGCTGTGCCTTCCAGCATGCTAGGTTTCAGTAGCACGTACTCGTCGTGCTCAAAGACAAGGTCATTGCCGTAGTCTTCTCGATGGTGAGTCACTTGCAGGGTGCCCAGCCAGATGGTTTGCTTCCAGTTTTCATCTTGGTGAGAGCTGCGGGAGAGATTCACTGCCAGCGCCAGGTTTCCAGAGCCAAACGCGAAGATCACTCCTTCGCGGCAATCGGCTCCATTCAGTCGAAGCTTCCAGGGGAATAAGCTCTCGGGAAAGAGAATTAGCTCAGAGAAGCGATGGGTGAAGGCGACCAGCTCCGCCGGAATACTGTCTCTGCGATGGTTATCCTCGATAGGGGGCTGTGACGGGAAGCGAGCGGCGCAGGCATTCCAAAAGGTATCGATCTGAGCGGGTTCACAGATGCTCCAGCCGATGAGGGGGGCCAATGTCCCTGTTGCTGCGTCTTGCGTTACCCCAAGAAAACCCGCCAAGAGATTTAGCAGGCGTCCCTCTGGCTGAACCTGTATTGGAGCCGAGGAAAGCCCGGTGGGAAATGCCTCAATAGCGATACCACGCCCGTCGAACTGTTTAAGCGCAATCGCCCATCTCTCACGGGGATACTCTAGCGTCTCATTCACGAAGCGTTTGTTTTGGCGCTCCAAATAAGGAAACAGATCGGTGATCCAGCCCGAGACACCTTCAGAGAGATAGGCATAAGCGGGTTTATAGATCGCATGCCAGAACTCTATATCTGGCGTCCCTTCGGCTGTCTCCACGAGCTTGTCAAGAATGGGACACAAACGCACGAGCCATCTGTCCAAATCATAAGGTGTGAAAAACTCGATACGCTGGCGAATTTTGTGCCAGTCGTTGGCAGTTCCCTTGAGCGTGATCTGCGGAATACCACAACCAATGAGAATCACATAATCGAAGTAGCGCTGGAAGGCGTCTAATAGCGCGACCTCGCTTGCGGTGCGAATGGTGGGAGTCGTCGTGGAGAAGTTGCAGACGAGAGCTGCGTGAAGCTGCGGGTCAATGTACTCCCGCACGCTCGCGGACCAGAGCGCGATGGCATCGGGCCAGGTTTCGTCGTTAGGAAAGCTCTCCACTTCGACAACCAGCTCGCGCTTGCCTTGGTGGCTCACGAACTGGTGCCGGAGGCACTCGGCGTTCTCGTTGACATGGTGTGCGAAGCCCTGCTGGATCGTTAGCCAGATGTCGTCGGGCGAGAGAGTGAGCGGGCGGTGCTCAGCAAAGGCACGGTGGATCGCCTCAATCAACGGGTGAAAGCTGGCATTGGCGACGACACGTCGCTCACGCTCCGGCAAGCTCACAAAAACACGCCCACTGCGCCGCTCCAGCGATTTGTAGAGAGACTCCTCTTTCAGCCGCGTTCGTGCTGGAGCGACATCGTCCACCACAAACGTAATCCCCGTTGTTATTGCCTCAGTCAGCGTTTCCATACGCTAGTATACAGGCCCATTTATGGGTCTTGCCGCAACTGCAGGCCGCTTTAGCCGCCTGAAACAGTGTAGAATAGAGTCATGAAAGCCGCAACCCTCATTCGTGACATCCCCGATTTTCCGCAACCCGGAATCATGTTCAAAGACATTACCCCCGTTCTGGCCGACCCCGTTGCCTTTGCCGAGGTGATCGCCGCCCTCACCGAGGATATTAAGCGCCTTAAGCCCGATATTATCGTCGGGATCGAGTCGCGGGGATTTCTCTTTGGTGCGCCGGTGGCCCATGAACTGGGAGTCGGGTTCGTGCCGTTTCGCAAAGTCGGGAAGCTGCCCTACCACACGGTCTCTCAGGAGTACGCACTAGAGTACGGTACGGCGGCGCTGGAGGCCCATGTAGATGCTATCAAGCCCGGTCAGCGCGTGGTGATCGTGGACGATGTGCTCGCAACCGGCGGCACTGCCGTGGCGGCGGGGCAGCTTGTGGAGAAGCTCGGCGGCGCGACTGTGGGGTTTGCCTTCTTTGTGGAGTTGGGCTTTTTAGAGGGGCGCACGAAGCTGGTGGGCCGCGAGATCACGACCCTTTTGAGCTACTAAGATGTTGACCATTCGTGATGCCATGACGGCATTAGATTCTATTGCACCGCCGGATTTGGCGCTGGGTAACGATCCACGCGGCTTGCTGATCGGGGACGCGAAAGCGCCGCTGACGGGAATTGTCGCGTGCCTCGATGTGACGCAGCGGGCCGTGGAGACGGCCCTAAAAATCGGTGCGAACCTGATTGTCGCACACCATCCCCTCATCTACCAGCCTGCACGAACGCTGCTGGCTTCGGAGCCGCATCCCGGGAGTGTCGTGCTGGCCTGCGCTCGTCACGGGATCGCGGTTGCCTGTGCCCACACCAACTGGGACGTAGCCGCAGGCGGGATCAATGATGTGCTTGCGGGGCTTCTGGGGCTGACCGACGTGAAAGTGCTCCGAGTGACAAGCTCCACGAGTGGCGATGGGATCGGGCGCGTGGGGCTTCTACCCGAGCCGCTGACGGCCACAGACTTTCTCAACAAGCTGGGCAACGTGCTGGGGATCGCGCCGCGCACACTCACCCCCACACGGGCGTTGGCGGTCCAGAATGTCGCAGTCTGCGGCGGTGCAGGAGCCGAGCTGATCACCGAAGCGCTGGCCGCCGGAGCCGACACGCTGGTGACCGGCGATATCCAGCACCATGAGTTTGTCGCTGCTGCCGAGCAGGGCTTCTTGCTCGTGGATGCGGGCCACCATGCCACAGAAAACCCTGGTGCACGGGAGCTAGGTAGGCGACTGGAGCAGGCTCTGGAGGGGGTGCGCGTTACTTTCGTTTGATCGGCAGGTTGGTCACGGGAAGCTCCGCCTGGTAGAGCGCCAAAAGCGGCTTACCTAGCTCTAAGTCATCGAAGGGCCGCACGACCTGGTGGGTGAGTGTGACAGCGCAGGGAGAGAGTGGCGGGTGCTGTGTGCGAAAAAGACTCTGGCCGTCTTTGGAGAGCCGCGCAGGGTGGTACTGGCTTCCAAGCCGCGTCAAGAACCGCACCGACTCATGCCAAGGGCCGATCAGGGTTGCCTCAGGAGTCTCCGCGCACTCTGCACGAAGATGGAGCTGAACCGCGTGGGTCGTCACTTTTACCCCGAGGCGCTCAAAAGTCTGGCGGGCGGGATCACCGGCGACATAGACATTGAACCGGCCCTCTTCGGTCACGCGGCTGAAGGGTAAGAGGCTGGTGGCGATAGCTGTACTGGCGACAAAGTGCTTGATCACAGTCGCGCTGCGCTCGTTTTCGGTTCGGGTCAGCACCTGGAGAGTTGCCTCCTGGTAGTCTTCCCCAAGCTGGCTTGGGAGCGGCGACCAGCGGGCGTTCTCACGGAGGGCAAAGATGACCTGGACAAACCCGACCAGCTGGCCGTCACTGTTGGGTAAGCGCTCCAGCGTGGTGCCCGGCGGAACCAGAGCCTGAAGCTTCTCTACCGGGGCGCTCCAGGTGACGATAAAAAGATCGCGCAAGACAGCGCTGGCCGTGGCGACCTTGAGAGGCGCGTGCACAGGGCTTGATTCCTGCGCAAGAAGAGGGGCATGGGCTTCCAGAACACTCATGCCCCTATGATACCCGCAGCAGCTTAGTGGTTGGAGCTGAGCGTCTTGGGATTCGAAGCCGCGACGTCTCCCATCTCAGGAACTGGCATCTCTCCCATGACCTCACGCGTGGGCACTGCTCGGGCTCCCATGATCACATTTCCCATACGCGGTTCTGGGCGAGCGATTTTGCCGACAGTTTCGAAGGGATCACGACGAGGAGCGGGCGTACTCTGAATCATGGGCAGGGCCATCGGAGCACCCATTGTAGGGCTTGGCTCAGAGTTTGGATGTAAGATCGCGGCGGCGCTTCCGACGGC
>NZ_JANNYP010000135.1:0-3943 GCF_031410135.1 Armatimonas sp.
GTTCGCCTTCTCGACCGGGCGGACTTGCGGTCGACCGCATACGTCATCACGGCTGGCACGACCCTGGTTCGAGAGCTTCGTTGGGGAGCTGACCACTGGCGACAAGCTCTGCAAGGAGGGAGTGTAGCGCTTCCGGGTTGCTCAGGACGCGGCGCACGGCGAACATGCAGAGTGTCCCAATATATTTAGCCTGGGTGTGGGCAAGCACGCGCTCCCGTGCGGACTGATTGAGGACGTTGAAGCCCACCATCACCACATCCCAGCAGTTATCGTTCTGCACCGCCGGGCCTAGCATTGCGTGCTGTGGATCGTGGCCAAAGGCCTCGGTGATCCCCAGAAAGCGAATCTTGCCTTCGTCGCGCAGCTCCAAAAGCGCGGGAACCAGCTCGCTGAGGCAGTAGGCGTACTCGTCGGTCGTGACGCCGTGTAGGTTTAAGAGATCCACGTAGTCGGTCTGGAGACGGGCGAGATTGCCGTTAAAGCGCTCCTTGAACTCCAATTTCGTTGAGAAGTTCTCGCCACTTTTCGGCCCCAGCTTGGTCGAGAGAACCACACTCTCTCGTGGCGCTTTGGCTAGTGCCAGCGCTTTCCCAACTGCCGTCTCGGTTTTGTAGCTCTCGGCGGTATCTAGGAAGTTGACGCCCAGCTCCAGCGCTTTATGCACCACAGAAATCGCATTGGCTTCATCTTTACCCGTCGCCAGCCCTAGGCGACTATGCCCTCCGCAACCCAGGCCCATCTTGCTAACCGAAAGGCCCGTCCTGCCTAGCGTGGTGAAGTTCATGGGAAGAGTGTACCCGCAGAGAGAGTCGGGAATCACGGTCGGGGAGTGTTCCGATATACTGGCTGCACGATGAAAAAGCTTCTCTGTTTCTTGCTGGCGCTGCTGGGCGGGGTAGGTTGCCGATCACGAGAAGAGCCGCATACACCACTGCTGCTTCCCGCGCCCGATGCACAGGGGGTGTACTCTTTCACTGCCCATGATCTTTTTGATCTCTACGAGAAGGACGGGAAGCAGGCCGATAGACAGCTCCGTGGCAAGCAGGTCCTCGTCACGGGCTATGTGGTGCGCGAGCACACGAGTGTCGAGATTGACAAAGAGCGAGCAAAGAAGGGGGAGATTACAAACCCCGATCTCTTTCTCTATGTCCCTCACGAGTCCAATGGCTTCTATATCCCGGTTGGGGGAGTGATCTGCAACTTCCCCAACAGCGCCCGCGACAGGCTTCGTACTTTGCTGAAGAAACTCAAGCCACGCGACCCCGTGACCGTGCGTGGGACGGTTGATGGCAAGATGGGGTCGGTCTTTCTTAAGGACTGCACGCTGGAGAAAGCCCCCTAAGTCATGTGGTGGATGTTTCTGGCTTGCGAGATTGCATGCCTCGCGCCACCAGAGGGGTGAAGGATTCGCAGTCGATAAACTCGTAGCCGGTCGAAGTGATGACTAATTGTTCATCAGGCATCGTATCTGCGATGAAGCGCCACTGCTCACCCGGCAGAAAGGCTTGGTGTGGACTGTTCCAGGCAGTAGGATTGACCTCTAGCGTATGGCCGGAGGAGAGCAAGAGACGAAGCGCCCCTTGCTCCAAGACCACCACGGTTTCGACCTGAGGGGGAGCCGTAGCGATAAAGCCATAGAAGCCATCCGCATCCCCATCGCGCCGCTCGGGGATGAAATCCGAGGACGACAGGATAATCTCGACTCCGTCCCAAAGCTGCCAGTCGCATGAGAGGATGAGGCTTGCGGGCGCACGCGACACGTGCTTGCCTTTCTTGTTAACAAAGGGCACTTGCTCACCAAATTCTAAAACCTGGCGACCCGCGTAACACCACATATCGGTGAGCTGTGCACCAATTAGTGCAGCAAGTGCTTCCTCAATCTCTTGCATGCAGGTGATATATCAGAAAAGATACACTATTGTCATGAAGCCCACGATTCCACAACGGCTGCAAAGTACCTTTCTGAACAACCCAGAGGGACGAGCGTGGCTGGAGCGATTGCCCGTACTCCTCCCAGAACTAGCGAATCGCTGGGAAATCTCTCTCGGGGAGCCCTTCGATGGTGACCACGTGAGCTGCTCCTGGGTTGCGCCTGCCACCCGCACCGATGGCTCCACGGCGATCTTCAAGATTGGCTGGCCGCACATGGAGGCGGAGCACGAGATCGCGGGGCTTCGCTTCTGGAACGGCGACGGCGCGGTGCGTGTTTTTGAGACCGACGAGCCCAATAATGCGTTTCTAATGGAGCGCTGCCTGCCCGGAACGCGCCTGCGAGAGTTTTCTCTGGAGAAACAAGACGAAGTAATTGTCACGATGCTCAAGCGGTTCTGGCGAAGGCCTCTGGAGCCGCACCCGTTCCGCCCACTCGCCGAGCAAATGCAGTTCTGGAGCGGTGAGGGCCGCGCTGACGAAGCCCTCTGGCCTGATCCCGGCCTGGTGCGTGCTGGGCTGGTGCTCTTTGAGGAGCTCTCTCGCCCGGCACCCGATGACGTTCTACTCACCACCGATCTGCACGCCAGCAATATTCTCGTGGCCGAGCGCGAGCCCTGGCTGATGATCGACCCGAAGCCCTTTGTTGGTGATCGCGCCTACGATATCACGCAGCATCTTTTCAACGATCTCCCGCGCCTTTTGGATACTCCAGAGCAGACGATTCTTGCGCTCGCCGAGCCGCTGCAACTTGACCCGATGCGCCTTCGACTCTGGCTCTTTGCCCGCGCGGCGGCGATGTCCCGCCATAGTACAGAGCACCTGATACTTGCCCAGCGGCTGGCTCCCTGATTAAATACGAGGCATGGAAAACAACGAACTGACACGGCGGTCATTTTTAGGAATCGGGGCGGCGGGAGCACTCGCACTTGCGGCTCCTGCTGAGGCGAAGAAGCGGATTCCGGTGGGGCTGGAGCTCTACTCGGTGCGGGACATGCTGGCAAAAGACCTGATGGGCACGGTGCGTGCGGTCGCGGCTCAGGGCTACGAAGTGGTGGAGTTCTACTCGCCGTACCAGAGCTGGACGCCGGAGTACGCCAAAGACGTCCGCAAGTTGCTGGACGAGCTGAAGATCAAGTGCCTCTCGACGCACAATGGCCGCAATGCACTCACGGGTGACGGCCTAAAAAAAGCGATTGAGCTCAATCAGATTCTCGGCTCTAAGACCATTGTCTCGGCAAGTCCGGGGCGTGTCCAGACCCAGGACGACTGGAAGAAGCTCGCCGACGAGCTCACGTCGGCATCGCAGGCCCTCAAGCTGCTGAAGATGCGTGTCGGCTACCACAACCATCAGCTAGAGTTTCGTGAGCTTGAGGGAGGCTTTCGCCCGATCCAGGTACTGGCCAAGAACACGCCCAAGGATGTCACGCTGCAATTTGACGTGGGCACGGCGGTGGAAGTGGGCTACGATCCCATCGCCTGGGTCAACGAGAACCCCGGACGGATTCGCTCCATGCACCTCAAAGACTGGGGCAAGACCGAGGGCTATAAAGTGCTCTTCGGTGAAGGTGACACGCCCTGGAAGGCGCTGCTAGAGGCCGCCGAGCGCAAGGGCGGAGTCGAGTGTTTCTTAATCGAGCAAGAAGGCAGCCGCTATCCGTCGCTGGAGACCAGCCAGAAGTGCTTGGAAAACTACCGAAAGTTGCGCATGAAAGGTTAAACAGTCTCTAATCTTCTTGCCAGCTCAGCCACCGCCCTGCCAGGATAAATATCAGAGCAAAACCGAGAGACATTCCCGCGTTTGTCCAAGCGACCATCGGCGGGTGTCTTTCCCAGACGGGGTTAACAAGCCCAAGAACAGCCGTCACGGTGGCTAAGTAGTCGTCCAAAATCTACTTCCGTATCTTGACATTGCAAACCTTACCTTGGCGTTGGCGTCAAGCGAGGCTTGAATGTGTAGTTCCAGCGGGGGCACACTTCATGGAAATGTAAATTGAGTGTTTGCATCACCTCC
>NZ_JANNYP010000136.1:0-3009 GCF_031410135.1 Armatimonas sp.
CGTACTTGCTCAAAGACATTCCCCCTGAGGAGCTGGTCGAGGCGATCCGTAAGGCCGCACGCGGTGAGGCCACGCTCTCGTCCCAAGTGGCGACACTGCTCATGCAGTCACTCCAAGGCACCTCGGCGAGCACTTCCGTCCCAGAGCCCCCACCCCTCTCCGTTCGGGAGCTTGAGGTACTACGCCTGATCGCCGAAGGACTCGGCAATGCGGAGATCGCGGCCCAGCTCTTTGTGAGTGAGACCACGGTGAAGAGCCACGTGAGCAATATCTTGGGCAAGCTTCACTTAGCAGACCGAACCCAAGCCGCAGTCTATGCCTGGAAGCAAGGGATGATGAACCGGGAGACTTAGCGCCTGCTACAGCGAGTCTTCGACCACGCGCTTGAGCTTTTCGAGGCCCGTTTTGGCGACAATCAGCGGGTCGTTCTGGTAGTAGGACTCGTTGAAGAGCTCTAGCGAGAGGTAGCCACGAAAGCCGCTGTAGTCTAGGTTGCGAAGTATTCTTCGTAGGGGCGCAACACCGTCGCCGGGGTAGACGCGGTCTGCATCGGTGATCAGATCGGGGGAGAGCTCTGGGTAGTCGTTGACATGAAAGACCGGCAGGCGGTTGCCCGAGAGCAACATCAGACCCTCTACCGGCGATCTGCCTTTGTACAGATGATAGACATCGCAGAGAATCGAGGCGTTGGGGTGGCCGGACTCGATGGCAATCAGGGCTGCCTCGCCCAAGCGGTTAAGATTTGCGGAGAAGCCCCAGACCTCAACCATCGGCACGATCCCGGTCTCGTCGCCCAGCTCACAGAGCGTGCGGTAGCGATCGGCGGCGGCGAGTAGCTCGATTTTCTCACTGCCGGGCGTGTGCACTCCAAATGGCGGAGCCGCGATCCGTCGCCCTCCGAGCCGCGCCAGAAGCTCCATGTCATGGTGCGCCTGCACCAGCCCTGCGTCTCGTTTTTCGTCGTCGTCGTTGATCCAGTCAAAGAACCCAATGGCCGACTCGACCGTGAGGCCGATGTCTAAGAGCTCACTACGCAGTTCCGAGAGATTGCCTCCCTCAGCCACGAAGCGCTCCAGCTCGCTCATCCACGGTTCAATGGCATCGTAGCCGGCTGCGGCGGCAAGGCGGCACAGCTCCGGCAGGGGTAGCGCATGCTTGCGCACCGTGCTGGTGTTGAAGCAAAAGCGAAAGGGGTGTGAGGGGGATTCCAGCAGCTCCGGAAAGGGCGCAAGCGCCCCTTCCGTGAGTGCTGGTTTTTCTTCCAAGAGGGTTGGCATCGTTTTCTCCCTACCCCCGTTAGAGGGGGGTAGCTGTAGAGCTAAAGCTAGGAAGGCCGTTCCGGCCATAAGAGTTCAGTATGGCCGGAACGGCCTTCGCAGCCGAGGAATGAGGCTCTCCAGCCACCCCGTTCTAATCGGGGTGGCTACAGAGTCCAGCCGCCTCGGTAGCGGTAGGTGCGCAGAGCGTTGGCCTCTTTCATCTTCTCACCGCCGACAAACTCCTCTTTCTTGGGATCCCAGCGCAGCTCACTGCCGCCCAGCCGGATGCAGACATTGCCTAGGTGACAGACGCTCACGCTTCGGTGGCCAATCTCCACATCACAGATGGGACGCTGGCGGGTGCGAATACAGTCCACGAAGTTGCCGTGGTGGCTCTTGGAGACATAGAGCTTCTTGGCGTTGGCAGGCAGCGGGTCGGTGAGCAGTTTCTCGTCGCTGGCGGCGAGCTTACCTCGGCTCACAAAGATCCAGCTTCCGTTTTCGCCGTAGAAGTGCACCCCGTTCTCGCCCTGGCTGCTCGCAACCAACTCCACGCCATCCGCGTAGGTGTAGGTCACTTCATAGTCCACGGCTGTGGTATAGGAGCAGTTGGTCGGGTCCTCTTTTAGGGCTTTGGATTTGGCACTGACCTTCACCGGCCCATCGCCATCGCGGCCTAGGCCCCACTGCGAGATGTCTAAGTGGTGTGCGCCCCAGTCGGTCATCATGCCACCGCTGTACTCGAACCAGTAGCGGAAGTTTCCATGCACACGGTCTTTGACATAGGGGCGCTCGGGAGCGGGGCCTTGCCACATATCATAGAGCAAGTCCTCAGGGACGGGCTGCACCTCAAAGGGACCTTGCTCACGCCCGTTTGGTAGGTGGGCCACGACACGCTTGAGCTTGCCTAGGCGTCCGTTTTGGACCAGCTCACAGGCCGTACGAAAACGATCATCGGAGCGCTGCTGACTGCCCGTCTGAAAGACCGTCCCCATCTTGCGGGCGATCTGAACGAGCTCCTTGCCTTCGCCGAGGCGCAGGGTCATCGGCTTTTCGCAGTAGACATCCTTGCCCGCTTTCATGGCCATGCTGGCGATAATGGCGTGCCAGTGATCGGGCGTGCCAATCACGACGGCGTCTATGTCCTGCCGGTCTAGCAGATAGCGAAAGTCCACGTACTTGGAGACGCCTTTCGCGGCCCCCCCAAAGACATTGGCTGCCTCTTCTAGGTGGGTAAGGTCCACATCGCAGACCGCCACGACTTCGACGCCGGGTCGGCCTGCAATCCCGCGCATGTCGCCTAGGCCCTGACGGAAGCCACCCTTGCTCCCCCCCGCGCCGATCAGCCCCATGCGGATCTTGTCATTAGGCCCAATGGGCTTGCGTGGCCCCGTCACTGTCTGCTCGCGTGCCTCGGCCCATTCCGGCAGGCTGGTCATAAAAAATCCGGTCGCGGCGGCGCTGGTTAGCAGGCTCCGTCGCGTCACAGGTGTTGTTGAATCACTCACTCTCTCGAATCCTCCGTGAGGTAAGTTTCGGGAGAGTGAGCGTGTTTTCCTTCTCGATTGACACCTCTCACTCTATGGGCTAACATAGTGTGTACTATTATATTTTGAAGAGAGCGTAAGAGATCATTGACACCCGAGGAACTTAAAGCACAGCTAGACCACCGTGAGCGGCAAATCGAGGCGATCCGCCGCACGAGTGATGCGCTTTTTAACCACCCGAGCGTGGATGCTATGGTGCAGGC
>NZ_JANNYP010000137.1:0-1739 GCF_031410135.1 Armatimonas sp.
GAGGTTCTGTGGCAGCTGGGAGCGCTTGAGGCCCTCCTCACGAATCTTTGCCATGACCGCCGCATCCGGCGTATCAGTCTGAAAGCGTGGGGCAGGCGCACTGAGCGCCAAAAGCGGAAGTAAAAAGAGCGTTGGAGACATGAGCTTTTTCCTTGGGAGATTAAGAGATGAGCGCACTATACCTTAAGCAGTCCGCGCGGTACAATGCGCTGTGACCTCTGTTTATGTTTTTGATCTGGATGGCGTGCTCTGGCGCGGCGAGAGTGTCGTGCCAGGAGCTCCCGAAGCCATCGCCCGGTTACGTGCTGCGGGCAAGCGTCTCTTTTTTCTCACCAACAACTCCAGCCAGCCGCGCCGGGTCTATGTCGAGAAGCTCACGCGCCTGGGGATGCCCGCCGACGAAAGCGAGATCGCGACTAGCGCCTCGATCACGGCGGCGTATTTACAGAGCCAGGGTGCGGCGGGAAAATCGGTCTTTGCCGTGGGAGGGCCGGGAATCTCCGATGAGCTAGGGCGCGTGGGGATCAATGTCGTGACTGTTGCTGATCCCGAGGAGCGGGATGTTGCGTGTGAGTATGTGGTGGTCGGACTCGATAAGAACTTCCGCTACGAGATGCTTCAGAGAGCCCAGCAGTGTCTGATTCGGGGCGCGGGCTTTATCGCTACCAACCGTGATGGGCAGTACCCGGTCGAGAACGGCGTGATTCCGGGCGGGGGAAGCATGGTCGCTGCCATCGCTGCCGCCGCCGAGCGCGAACCTCTCACCATGGGCAAGCCCGAGCCACTGGGTTTACAATTGCTACTGCAGCTCGCCGGAGTTGCTCCCGACGACGCCATGATGATCGGGGATCGCCTCGACACCGACATTCTCTGCGGGAATCGTTGTGGCGTTCCTACCGCTCTGGTACTGACGGGCGTGGGGACGCGGGAGCAGGCGGCGGCGGCTCCTGAAGGCTTCGCTCCGACTCGGGTAGTGGCAACTCTGGCGGAGCTGTAGGGAAGGCCAGAAGGACTCGTAGCTGCTCCAGCGCCCAGCGGCGTAGGTCGTTTTCGCTCATACAAAACAGCATAGCACTCCGCCGTTACGTCAGCGTTACAGGTTATTTAGAGTCCCATTTCGTCCGTGACAGGATCAGCTTCAGCACCAGTCCTACGGCCACGCCGATGAGCAGATCGGTTGCCAGTGTGACAACAAGAGTGGTGACAAAGAGAATGAACGAGACTTTCCCCGCTTGCCAGGCACTCTTGAACTGTTGTACAGAGGCGAGGCGAAATCCAATCACAATCAGCATTGCCGCCAGTGCCGCCAGAGGGATTTTCTGGAGAATGCCCGGGACTAAGGCAACGGTGAGCAGAAGAAATAGCCCGTGAAAGAAGTTGGCCCATGCACTCTTGGCTCCGTTATCCATATTGGCCTTACTACGAACCACTTCGGAGATCATGGGAATTCCTCCGAGACAGGCCGCAAGCGTGTTGGCTGCCCCGGTAGCAATTAAGTCGCGATTGAGATCACTCTCCTGCTTTTGGGGGTCTAGTGAGTCTATGGCGGAGACCGTGAGCAGTGACTCAAGAGAGCCGACTAGAGTGAACATCAGGATATGCTTGAGCGAGACAGCACTGGCAAGCTGGGAAAAATCGGGAAAGGTGATCGCGGCAAGTAGCGACGGAGGAAGCTTGACAAAAGATCTAGGGCTTAGGTGCAGACTCAGAGCCAGCGGGATCGTCGCCAGTAAGATGAC
>NZ_JANNYP010000138.1:0-1930 GCF_031410135.1 Armatimonas sp.
GGGACGCCGCACTGCCCCCAGTGTGGCAAACCCGTGACGCAGCAGCAGCCCAGCCAGATCGTGGATGTGGTGATGGCGATGGACGAAGGCACGCGGCTACAAGTCCTCGCGCCGAGTATTCGGGGCCGTAAGGGCGAGTACAAGAAGGAGCTGGAGGAGCTTAAAAAAGAGGGCTTCGCGCGTGTCCGAGTGGACGGCACGGTCTATGACTTAGAGAGTGTCCCCGCGCTCGACCGTTACAAGCAGCACGATATTGATATCGTCGTGGATCGTATTGTGGTCAAGCCCGGCGTCGAGAAACGCGTCGCCGATTCGGTGGAGACGGCGCTGAAGCGCTCCAAGGGCTTGGTCGGGGTAGAAATAGTTGGGGGTGAGGAGCAGCTTTTCTCCGAGAACTTCGCGTGCACCGCCTGCGGCATCTCGCTGCCAGAGATCGAGCCCCGCACGTTTTCGTTTAACTCCCCGTTTGGTGCCTGCGAGACCTGCCACGGCCTCGGCACCCAGTCCGAGTTCGATCCGGAGCTCATCGCCCCAGACAGAGAGATGAGCATCGGGCAGGGCGCGATCAAGTACTTTGTCTACAAGTCTGGCAAGGAGATCATGAGTGAGGGGCGCACCGCGCTCTTTGCCGCCGTCGCCAAGAAGCTCGGCTTTACGATGGAGACCCCGCTTAAGAAGCTCACCGACGCGCAGCTGGAGTCGCTCTTTAAGGGCATCAAGGGCAATGTGACGATGGAGTCCAAGAACCGCTTCGGGCGCACGCGGCACTTCGACACGGACTTTCCCGGCGTGATTGCGATCATGGAGCGCCACTGGACAGAGACCAGCTCGGACTACATCAAGCAGGACCTGGAGCAGTACCGAAGAAACAACCCGTGCCCCGCCTGTAAGGGCCAGCGCCTCAAGCCCGCCGCGCTGGGCGTGCTCTTTGGCGGTAAGAACATCTCGCAGATCACGGCGTACTCGATTGCCACCGCCGTGGAGTTTGTTGAGAGCCTCACGCTAACGGAGCGTGAGATGCTGATCGCCCGGCAGATCCTCAAAGAGATCGGGGCCAGATTAGGTTTCCTCAAGAACGTCGGGCTGGGCTATCTCACGATGGATCGGGCGGCGGGCTCGCTCTCGGGTGGGGAGGCACAGCGGATTCGCCTCGCCACGCAGATCGGCTCGGGTCTGATGGGCGTTCTCTATATCCTCGACGAGCCCAGCATCGGCTTGCACCAGCGCGACAACTCACGGTTAATTGAGACTTTGATTCGGCTGCGTGATCTTGGCAACACCATCTTAGTGGTCGAGCACGATGAAGAGACCATGGAAGCCGCCGACTGGCTGATTGACATCGGGCCGGGCGCGGGAATTCACGGGGGCTACGTGGTCGCGCAAGGCCCGCCCGCACTGGTGAAAGAGTCGCCGGAGTCTATTACCGGGGCCTACCTCTCGGGCCGCAAGAAGATCGAGATGCCCAAAGAGCGGCGCAAGGGCGACGGCCGCAACCTGACCATTGTCGGGGCGCGGGGCAACAACCTTAAGAACGTCACGGCGCAGATTCCGCTGGGGACGATGACCGTCGTTACCGGCGTCTCGGGCTCGGGCAAGTCCACGCTGATTCAGGACACGCTCTACCCCCGCCTGATGAACGAGATCTACCGCTCGCACATGGTGCCCTCGCCGCACACGGGGATCTCGGGCATCGAGCATATCGAGAAAGTCATCGACATTGACCAGTCCCCGATTGGCCGAACCCCACGCTCCAACCCCGCTACCTACACAGGCACCTTCGACCTGATCCGCGACCTCTTCGCCGCCACCCCTGAGGCCAAAGTGCGCGGCTACGGCCCCGGACGCTTTTCGTTTAACGTAAAAGGCGGGCGCTGCGAAGCCTGCCAGGGCGACGGCATCCTGAAAATAGAAATGCACTTTCTGCCCGATG
>NZ_JANNYP010000139.1:0-4230 GCF_031410135.1 Armatimonas sp.
GAACGAACGGACAGATCTTCAAGGGCAAGAGCCGACTGCCACGCTGTCAATCCCGCAGGTGCCGCGAAACCAAACTCACTGGAGAAGCGTGTGTCACACTTTTCGTAGTTAACCCAGTCGCCGTTGCTACCGGCCTCCTTGGAGTGCCAGACATTCCAGTAGTGGCTATCGCCGCTGTTTTCGTCCCGACAGTCCGCGCCACCGTAGGGCGAGTTGGGCCAGTAGGGAGTCTGGGGGTCTTCTGCCTCCAAAACACCCGGGAGCGTCTCCAGAATCAGTTTTTCGCCGTAGAACTTCGTTGCCTGGTCTGCGCCCGACCAGCGTCCCTGGTGTAGCTCGACATTCTCATTGCCCCCGCACCAGAGCGCCAGACAGGGATGGTGACGAAGCCGACGGACATTGGCGATGGCCTCCTCGCGCACACTTTGCACGAACGCTGGGTCATCATCAGGGTAGGTCGCGCAGGCAAAGCCAAAGTCCTGCCAGACCAAAATCCCGAGCTCGTCACAGAGGCTATAGAACTCTTGACTTTCGTAGAGCCCGCCGCCCCAGACACGAAGCATATTGAAACCTGCCTCGTGTGCTGCCGTGAGCCGCTGCCGAAGCTGCGTCTTGGTAATCGTCGTGGGAAGGCTGTGGTCAGGGATCCAGTTGGCCCCTTTGGCAAAAAGCGGCTGCCCGTTGACCTTGAACTGAAAGCTCGCGCCCTCACCATCCGTATCAGGTTCTTGCACAAGCTCAATCTCGCGAAAGCCCACCGACGCGGCCAAGCGGTGAATCGGCTCAGGTTCGTCGTGGTCATCTTCCGAAATAGCCAGCAGGCGCAGGTTGAGCAGATGGCGCTTGCGCGGGCCAGCGACGCCGTTGGGGTTCCAGCGCTCAGTCACAAAGCTATGGATGTGTAAAGGAACGGTGTACTCGCCGGGAGGGCCTTCTAACACTTTGGAGGGAGTTGTGTCCCCGGAAGCAAAAAGTACGGCTTTGACGACCAGAGGCTGACTATCATACTTGCGAACGGTGACATGGAAGTCCATGTCCACGACGCTTTGACTGATAAATTTATAGTCAAGCTTCCAGTGTAAAATCTCGGCCCGAGGCACCGTTACCAGCTCAACATGACCGTGGATGCCACACGAGACCAGCTCTGGTCCCCAGTCCCAGCCAAACATGTACTGCGGCTTACGGATAAAAGCGCGGGGAGGGAAGTTAAAATAGGTTGTCTTGCCACGATCACTATTGCCTGCTCCAATATAGGCAGCCGCCTTCTCTCGCCCCACTCTCAGCGCGGAGTCAAACTCGACCCGTAGCTCGTTCTCGCCGTCTTTGAGTAGCTCGGTGACATCGAAGCGCCATGCACGGTGGTAGTTGTCTGTCTGCCCGATGTGCTTCCCATTGAGCTCCACACGTGCCAGGGTATCGAGGCCATTAAAGTGCAGAAAGTGCTTGCCATCGGCACCTTTTGACGCCAAGCGCTCCGCACTGACAAAGAAGCTCGTACGGTAGGTCCAGTCCGACTCATCTACCCAGCGTGCGCCCCACTCGGCGAGTCGGGCAAAGGGATCGGCGATAACGCCTGCCTTTACCAGATCCGTGTGGACATGACCAGGAACGGTAGCAGGGAGCCAGAGCTTCTCGCCACCTGTCAGAAGAGAGAGATCACGGCCCGCCGGGAGACGCTCGGCAAGCTCCCAGTGAGAGTCAAGAGAAGTAGAGATCAGTTGCATAAAAAGCCCCTGCGTTGTACCCGACACAGGGGCTTTCTTCAAGTCCTATAACATTTAGAACTTGGTGCCCAGCCCGAAAATCAGACGACTGGTGGTCTTGGGTGTCCCGGCTGCGGGAACACTAGTTCGGTCTGTGATGTAGCGGATATTGGCAAAGAAGTTCCCCGAGAGGGCCTGATCCAGGCTAAACTGCGCAACATAGTAGTTATCGCTTGTTTTAGAGAGATTTGGGTAGATCGTAAAGTCATTGGTGAAGTTGGTGCCCTCACGGAGTTTGCGCGTGTAGTTGTAGCCGAACTGTCCCGAGAACTTATTGCTCACACTCTGGCCCTTGAAGTCTTCGCGAATCGCCGCCACACCAAGGCTTGTCTTGAAGCTCATGACACCGGTTTTGCGCACCATAACTCCGAGGCCCGCACCGAGAATCGAGCGCAGGTTAAGCTTCTGAATCTTGTCGGTCTGGAGACGAGCATTGACAAAGCCGTTGGTCCGCTGGCCAGTCTTGAAGCTGTGGTTGCCATTGGCGATCCAGGAATCGTCGGTTGTTGTGAAAATCGCCCCAGAACCACTGGGTTTTTGACGTGCATTGACATAGGTCTGATCCAGCGTAGTGGTGGCATTTTTTGTCTCGCGCTTGGCCGCCCCAAAGAGGGTGAGGTTGCGCGTATTGGCCGCTGTATTGATCTGGGCAAAGTTCAGGGCAATATTGCCATGCCATGTGGGAGCGGGATCTGCGGCAAAGCTCGCACTAGCCGTGAGGGTCAATAGAACGGTTGTTGAAAAAACTGATAAAAATCGCATAAATTTTCTCCATTGTCTCTCTGCCTGGGGCGTCCCATGCCAGAGTTAGAAGGCACTATATCAAAGATTTATCACTGTGGAAAATACGATGTTGGCTATAATCTCTCCTGATCTCAAGAAGGATTCTATGAGTTTTTTGCCGAAGCTACAGCCTCGGAGGACACGATGGCACGACGAACAACAGCAACAGCGGCGGCAGTAAGACCGACGATTATTTTAGGTATTGATATTGGGGGGACAGGCATTAAAGGAGCCCCGGTGGACGTGACGACCGGTGAGCTGATCGGGGAGCGGTTTCGATTGGAGACACCTCAGCCTGCGACACCTGAGGCGGTGGTGGCGACCGTGGCACAGATCGTCGCGCATTTTGAGTGGAAGGGGCCCATTGGCGTAGGGTTTCCTGCCGTGGTGAAGTACGGAACTGTCTCGACGGCGGCCAATATTGACAAGAGCTGGATCGGAAAAGATGCCGCAGGGATGATCGCTGAAGCCACGGGCTGCTCACCGGTTGCGATTGGCAACGATGCCGATGTCGCGGGGCTGGCGGAGGCGACGTTTGGCGAGGGCAAGGGCAAGGGCGGCCTGATTTTTCTGTGTACTCTGGGCACTGGAATCGGCACCGCGCTGATTCTGGATGGCAAGCTCATCCCCAATACTGAGCTGGGTCACTTAGAACTCAAGGGAATGGACGCCGAGACCTACGCCGCGGACTCGGCCCGTGAGCGCGAGGATCTGTCTTGGGAAAAATGGGCCAAGCGTGTCAATCGCTACCTGACGATGGTGGAGAATCTCTTCTGGCCGGATCTCATCATCGTGGGCGGTGGCGTCAGTAAGAAATCCGACAAGTTCTTCCCGCTTCTCTCCCTACGCACTCCGATTGTCCCTGCGGCTCTTCAAAACGAGGCCGGGATTGTCGGGGCCGCCTGCTGGGCTGCCGCAAGACTATAAGCAAGATCCCCAGCAGACATACGATACAATGTCAGGGTTCGCGGGGCTGGCAGCGCGGCGGGCCACTTTATTGAGGTCTGCATGAAGAAAAAGATTCTGGTTTTGGGGTCGGGACCGATTCGTATCGGTCAGGGTATTGAGTTTGACTACTGCACAGTTCACTGTGTCTGGGCACTGCGTGAGGCGGGCTACGAAGCGATTGTCCTCAACAACAACCCCGAGACCGTCTCCACCGACTTTGACACGTCTGACAAGCTCTACTTCGAGCCGCTCACCACAGAAGATGTCCTGAATGTTATAGACCGTGAAGCGCCCATTGAGGGCGTGATTGTACAGTTCGGCGGGCAGACCGCGATTAACCTCGCCCGTCCTCTTGTCGAGGCAGGAGTTACGATTCTAGGCTCGTCGGCGGACTCGATTGATCTTGCGGAAGACCGGGAGCAGTTTGAGAAGCTCCTGCGTAAGCTCGGTATTCCAAAGCCGGAAGGCCGCGCGGTGGTGACTCCCGAGGCGGCGCTTGAAGTGGCACGGGAGATTGGCTATCCCTGTCTCGTTCGTCCTAGCTACGTTCTCGGTGGTCGGGCGATGGAGATTGTCCAGAACGACGAGGAGCTGGCAAGCTACATGAAGTACGCCGTGGATGTCTCGCCCAAGGCCCCGATTCTGGTGGACCGTTATATTGTGGGAAAAGAGCTGGAGGTGGACTGCATCTCCGATGGCGAGCGCTGCCTCTTACCTGGGATCATGGAGCATATCG
>NZ_JANNYP010000140.1:0-4717 GCF_031410135.1 Armatimonas sp.
TGGGACCGCTCAGGTTTGTGCTGATGCTACTCAGGAAGCCCCCCGCCGGGTTAAAGATGCTGACTGTGTTGGTGTTAAAATTCGCAACATGGAGGTTTCCTGCGGAGGAAAAGGCCATACCTGTAGGGCCGTTCAGATTTGTGTTAATGCTGCCCAGGAAGCCCCCCGCCGGGTTAAAGATGCTGACAGTGTTGTTGCCCTGATTACCGACGTAGATGTTTCCGCTGGAGTTAATCGCTAGGCCCACGGGACTGGCCAAGTTTGTGTTAATGCTACTCAGGAAGACGCCCGCTGGGTTGAAGATGCTGACAGTGTTGTTGCCATTATTCGAAACGTAAAGGTTTCCGGCGGAATTAAACGCGAGGCCATAGCCAACGTTAATATTTGTGTTAATGCTACCCAGGAAAGCATTTGCAGAGCTGAAGATGCTGATACTGTTGTTACCAAGATTCGAGACATAGAGGTTTCCGGCAGAGTTGAAGACCAAGGTACTGGGGAGGTTCAGGTTTGTAGTAATGCTACCTTTGAGTGTGCCTGTCGGACTGAAGATGCGGACGGCATTGTCGTTAATACTTGACACGTAGAGATCTTGTGCCTTAGCCCCCTTTGGTAGCGCAGCGATGCCAAGAAGCACCATTGTGGCAAGTGCGGTGAGAGACGCAGTACGAGTTGTTTTCATGTTTATTTCTTTCTTCGTCGCCCCGATGAAACGGGGCGTCTTGTTATCGTTTCGCAGCACGAGAGCCACCCGCAGCCAGCGGTTCGTGTTTCTATCGTGATGCGAGTAGGGCAAGGATTTACCCACATTCAGGGAAGAGAGTGCCGTGCAGATCGAAGGCAATGGGCATCTTACGCCCCCTGCTTACGTCCACGGCGCCGCACCAGCACCAGCGTCCCCCCCAGAGCAAGCAGCCCCAATGTCCCCGGCTCCGGGGCGCTGGAAGAGGCAGCCGGCCCGAAGGTAAGATTAAAGGATTGAGTAACCCCAGTGGCATAGTTAGCGTGGCCTGTATCCCCCCGCCGAGGTGAACTTCACAATCCTACTCCCAGTGTAGTCTGCAACATAGAGTTCGTCCTGGAAGAACGTTAAGCCTGTCGGATACCCTCCACCAACACCACTCAGGCTTCCAAACGCACTGAAGGAGCCCCCTCCCAGAGGAACTTTAAGGATCCCACTACCATCTGCGGGTTGTGTGACATAGAGATTGCCTGCGGGATCAAAAGTCATAGCACGAGCCTGACCTAAGCCTGACGCGTATGTGCTGACCACTCCTCCGGGCGTAACCTTACTGACAGTACCGAATTGAGCAGATGAGACATAGAGATCATTTCCCAAGAAAGCCAATCCTTGATTACTTCCAAAACCACTAGCAAAAACACTGGTAACGCCAAGGGGCGTCGTCTTCATCACGTTACCATTATTGGCCGCCGTGTAGGCGTTACCCGATGCATCAAATGCTAGGGCGAAAACGTTTCCCAGCCCAGTAGCCAAGGCGGGACTAATGACGCCGCCTGTAATATTGTGAAGCCTACCATTCCAAGTTGCGACGTAGAGGTCGGTACCAGAAAAGGCCAAACCTGACGCACCAGCCAAATCAGGTCCGCTAGCAAAGACTGAGCTGCCTCCCAGGTTGTCAACCGCAGTGACCTTATTACCGACATCAAGGAAATTCGAGACATAGAGAACTTGTGCCTTGACGTTTGTGGCAGTGAGTACAGCCCCGGCGAGGAGCGTGAGAGTGAGGAGTTTTCGAGCGAGAAACAGTTTCATAGCTTGCTATCTTTCTGACATTGAAATCCGAGGTTGCGGCGGGGCAGTCTTGGCCACGCGTCTCACCATAGTCATGGTGCGATAGCTTGCGTAAGATTTGCGTAAATTTATCGTTCATTTTGCCGAACGGTAAAAATACTTGCTGGTGGAGAGCAAAAAGGCTCAGGGATGGAAGGCGACGACTTGCAGAGCGCTGGTTTCTTTACTGATATAGTGCTGCTTGCCAACCACAACGACCGTACCGTCTACCAGAGACGTCATCGCATCGGGGACATCACACCAGTCTACACCCGAGCGGAAGCGCTGCTGATTCTCAAAGTCACCCTCGGGGCTGAGGTGAGTTGCGATAATCGTACTCTGTGCCTGTAGGGTGTACTGCGGCTGGGTCGAAAGTAGGCCCGTGAGTATCACAGCGCCCACGGGATCGGTGAGCACTTGTTTCACTGCAAAACTGCGGTCAGGTGCCACAGCATTTAAGGGCTTGCGCCAGAGGGTGTTCCCCTTCTCATCGTATTGTTCGACGAGAGTTTCGACACTTCCATTCACCTGAGTAAAAGAAACCGCCACCGTTAAGCGCCGGTGATTGGCAGAAAGAGAGGCACTCTCGAAGTGGAGATCGCGCTGGGTAAAGGTGCTCCAGTGTACCCCGAGTGGTTCTCCGTTCGTGGAGAACTTTGCCATGCCTAGCCCGATGCCCACAGGTGGTTTTCCGGTTCCCGTCCCCACCACAGCGAGCGTGCCGAAGCGATCTACAAAGAGTGCTTCCGCCTGATCCTCGCCCTGCCCAAGGCCATCAACCGTCCGTTTCCAACGCAGTGCACCTGTCGGTGAGTAGCTCATCACAAGCCAGTCGTTGCCCGTGGCGAGCTTGCGCTGGACCGTCCCACAAAAGTAGACATTACCCGCCTCATCTGCCACGAGCGCACAAAAAACCGCTTGGGGCACCTCAGGTGTCACCGCCAGGGTCTTTGCCCAGAGTCGCTGCCCTCTGCCATCAAGATGGAGGATCAGAGGCGAGTGACGCTCACCCTCCAGAGCAGTTCCTCCGACATACACCCCCTCCTGTACATCCAGGACAATTCGGACGTGCTCACCCTTATTTTCAGTTCGTTCCCTCGAAAGAAACTCCCAGAGCCGCTCGCCCTGAGCGCTGTATTTCAGCACCACCAGCCGCCAGCCCTCGGGTCGTCCGGGTACTTCCGGCAAGTAGGACTCTCCAGCAACAAAGAAGCTACCGTCACGGCCTGTCACCACCGAAAATGCCCGGTCACAGTCGTGGCCAGGGCTATCGTAGGTATCCCGCCAGAGCAGCTTTCCCTCGGGGGAGAACCCTAGTGTCAGGATATTCACATCCTGTTTCTCCGTCTCGATCAGCCCTGTCACACAGAGTGTTCCGTTCGGGATCAGCGCCACTGCCTTTGCTTCGGAGTTCGCCTTCTCACCCAGCGCGGGTAGATCCCGATAGAGCCAGCGGATTTTTGCGGGCTGAATCGCCGCTAGGCTCTCCGATTTTTTTGCCCCAAGTCGAACCGTCCCCCAAAGCGCAAGGAGGCAAACAATCAGGGCAAGCGACGCCCCTACCCTAGCTGCGAAACGGTGTAGGCGAGGCGGAGCCTTATTTGGAACGGATAAGAGCACAGGCTCCACGACGACGGACGATATTGAGGAAGAAGATTCGGGGAGGTTGGTAGCTTGGTTCGGCTCCGGTGCCTCCTGTATCAGACTAAGCGCAAGCTCACGTAGGTGCGGCGCGGGGGCCTGACCGAGTGCACTCTGCCACACCTTCTCCATTTTCTGGTACTGTCGCCAGACAGAATTAGGGTGCTTCATGAGGCGATAAAACCGCATCAGCTCGGTATGGATTTCCTCGTCTAGGGGATCACGGGTACCCAGACGATTCAGCAACAAAATGGCTTCATCATACTTGCCCGCGCGCTCGTACAGACCCACAAGCTGGTGGATCGCTTTATCAAAGAGTTGCGCCACCGCACGCCGCTCCACCGCGCCTAGCTCATCGCAGCTCTCCAGCAAGTCGCCGCGAAAGAGAGAAACCATCTCGGCGAGTGCAGGCTCAGCACTCTCTGGGAAAGTTTGACTGCGCTCCCAAGCACTCTGGAACCGACTGACATCCGTCGCGACACCCTTAACCCGCACTCCGACGCTGGTGCGGGTGCTGATCAGAAGGCCGCCCTCTTCAGCACTGCCACAAAGCCGTCGCAGCACCATCAGCTCCTGACGCAGTCGCGTTTGCTTGCTTTTCAGCTCCAGCGACGGCCACAGTGCCTCCGCGAGCAACTCACGCGAGTATGCCAGCCCCGGTTCTAAGCACAGATAGCCGAAAAGTGCGGCGGATTTTCGTCCTGGAAACGTGACCGTCTCACCTGAGGGCGTGATCACCTCCAGCGCTCCCAGTAGATTCACTCGGTACATCGTGTGCGGCACAGCGCACAGTGTACCCGACGAAACCATCCGCTCACAGGATGCGACTTTAACCTAGAGTTTAGCGATGAAGCCCTCGAAGACTAAACCCTTCCGGCACAGAGTTGGTTTTACCTGCTCTGTGCCGCTCTTGCGGGGCCTAGATAGAGGCTATTGAAGAGAAACTTGAAGGTGCCGTGGGGCTGAGCGCGGTTTGCGACCTCGGGGCCAAGCAGGAAAAGCGAGCCTCGTCCGACACTTGCCTCCGCAATCGTGGTTCCGCCTTTCAGGTAGTCTTGTCCCCACGCCCACCCGGAGCGCAGCGGCTCCGCCGAGTCGAACCAGGCGATGGGCTTGACCATAGAAGTGGAGTCGGTGAGCGCGAAGACCGGGGAGTTATCAAAGGCGACATCCACCTGCGCGGGAACTCCATGGGCGAGCGGCTGCGTGTTGTCCACCGCCACCCGCAAAACCGAGCCAGGCACATAGAACTTTGCCTGCTCCAGCGGCTTCTGAGTCCCCTTCTCT
>NZ_JANNYP010000141.1:0-1730 GCF_031410135.1 Armatimonas sp.
GTATGGAGGAGGGCTGGCAAATGGCTTTTTCAGCGATGTCAGCCCTATCAGCAAAAGATATGGGACAAGATTAGCGCCCGGCGGGGGGACAATGCGGTTTATGGCTTGGAGAATTTTGTCGAGGGCGGTGGGAAGCCGTTGGAGAACTTCCTCATTGGTCAGGCGAACGGTACGGAAGCCGCAGGCTTGGAGATAGGCATCACGATCGGTATCTTTCTCCTGCTGAAAATCTTTGCTGTGATAGCCGCCATCTACTTCCACTATCAATCGAAACTCAGGACAGTAGAAGTCAAAGATCGAGGTCTCGTAGGCATGCTGTCGCCTAAAACGAAGTCCGGCCAATCGCTTGCCACGCAGTGCTTCCCAAAGCGCTTCTTCTGCCTCGGTGGGCATCACACGGTTCTCCCATGCCCAGTGCTGTAGCTCTGGCGAAGCACCACGCCAGTATCTCGGTTTTGCTTTCATCACCCGTATAACGGTTGAGCAGAGGCGTTTCTGATAAAATCCCCAAAATTCTTTTTTTAGCCCCTAACCGCATTGTCCCCCCGCCGGGCGGGGGTTAGGGGGGAAGAACCAGCCCCCACTTCGCATAACAGGCGCTTCGATACCCCGGGAAAGTATCTTGCTCGATGGCGACGCGTGCCTCCTCCATCACTTTGGCGTAGTAGGCCAGGTTATGGTACGTCGCGAGGCGTGAGTAGAGAATCTCTTTGCTCTGGTGCAGGTGCCGCAGATACGCGGCGCTGTGGCGGCGGCAGACCTTGCAGTCGCACTCGGGGTCAATCGGGCCTTGCTCGTCGGTCCAGCAGGCGTTGGAGATATTGATGCGGCCTTGTGACGTGTACAGAGCGCCGTTGCGGGCCATGCGGGTGGGCAGGACACAGTCGAACATATCAATGCCGTAGTAGATGCCGTCCAGCAAGTCCGAGGGCGTGCCGACTCCCATCAAGTAGCGCGGCTTGTGGGCAGGTAGGAGCGGTGTGGTCAGGGCCGTGACGCGGCGCATCTCCTCCACGGGCTCGCCCACGCTCACGCCGCCAATCGCGATTCCGGGAAAGTCCATCGCGCTCACGGCCTCCGCAGATTGCACACGCAGATCGTCGTAGCCGCCGCCCTGCACGATCCCAAAGAGCAGGTGCCCGGTAGCATCGCCGCCCAGCTCGTTGTGGCGTGTCAGGCAGCGCTCCTCCCAGCGGAGCGTGCGGTCCAGCGAGTCTTTCGTGTACTGCCAGGTCGCCGGGTGGGGCGGGCACTCATCGAAGGCCATGATAATGTCCGCGCCCAGCTCGTGCTCAATCTCCATCACGCGCTCCGGGGAAAAAAGATGCTTGCTCCCATCGAGGGTTGAGCGAAACGTCACGCCCTCCTCGGTGATCGTGCGCATGTCTTTGAGCGAGTAGACCTGGTAGCCCCCCGAATCGGTGAGCATCGCGCCCTCCCAGCCAATGAACTTGGGGAGTCCGCCAAACCGCGCCACGCGCTCGGAGCCGGGCCGCAGATAGAGGTGGTACGTGTTGCCCAGAATCAGCCGGTAGCCCAGCTCCCAGACCTCCTCGAAGGTCATCGCCTTCACCGTGCCCTGCGTCCCCACAGGCATAAAAGCCGGGGTCTGCACGGTCGCACGGGGAAGTCGCAGCTCCCCGCGTCGTGCCTGGCAGTTACTCGCCGATTTCTGTAGCGTAAAGAGGCTCATCGGCCCCTATGCTACCACTTTTTCGCTACGGTATACT
>NZ_JANNYP010000142.1:0-1060 GCF_031410135.1 Armatimonas sp.
CTTCGATGCCTGCACGTAGGCTTCTTCGATCATACAGCTTGGTGGTTCTTGAATCTGCGTGCCCTGCGATCCATTGAGCTTTCTCTAACGTGCCACCATTTTCTAAGAAGGTGGTAATGCCAGTCGCCCTAAAGCTATGGCAAGAGAACTTCCCCTCGATTCCCGCGATCTTCACTCTTCTTTGAACCATGGCATAAACATCTGTTCGGCGCATTGCGCCTTCTCCCAGTTTGCCGTTTCGCCCTCGAATGCTTCGGAAGAGGGGTGCATTGGGTTCCAATTCCCCAACTGCTGCTAAGTATTCCTCAAGAAATTCTTCTAGTCTGTGATTGCACGGTATTTCTCTTTGCTTCCCGCCTTTTTCATCAAGTCTTAGATAGAATCGTCGACCTGATATGTAATAGTCTTTTCGCTTCAGCTTGCAAACGGCGTCTACTCGGGCAAAGGTATATGCCATTACTCCAATCATCGCCCGGTCCCGCAGGTTGAGCAGATGTGGCTCCGTCATGGAGCTGAGAAGGGCTTGCATGTCTTCCAAATCAAATGCCGGAGTCTTCCCTTCACTTCTTGAGAATGACTCTGTTTTGACTTCCCGAACAGGGTTTCGCTCCAAGACTCCTTTTTCTACCCACCACGAGAAGAGCCTCCTCAGGGCTGAGAAGTGCCTTTTGACGGTCGGTGCAGAGACCTCCTTTCGCAGAGCTTCTCGGTATGCGGCGAGGTGAATTGTCGAAACGGTTTCTACTTTGAATCCTCGATCTTCGCACCAGGCTGCAAATCGGCGCACATCTCTCATGTAGCACTCGCGGGTGTGGTGGTTTGTGAGTTCGGCCGCAAAGAACTCGTAAAACGCTCGTTTCGTTTTTTCCTCGGCGGAACTGATAAATGCGGGAAGATTCGGGGACACCTCATTGTGCTGCAAGATTGTTCCGCGAAGAGGCTTTTCCACAACGCTGTGAGTTTACCATTCATAACCCCTTTTATGAATGGTAAAGTGGTTTTTGACCGCATTGCCTGTGTTGGGGGAATTTTGTTCTTCGTTCTCTGAGTTTGCGCTGGA
>NZ_JANNYP010000143.1:0-2115 GCF_031410135.1 Armatimonas sp.
CGGCAACTTAGAGGTCTCACCTCCCGTGCCCGGCTTTCCCCACGGGCGCATTCTCACCGGCAAACAGCACGAGCTGAGCTTCCACCCCGAGGCGCTGGCATTTTTAGAGAAACACAAAGCTCAGTGGCCACCGGTCTTTGTGGACGTGAGCTGGCTGACCATTGGGCATGTGGACGAAGTCATTAACTTTGTCCCGGCACCTGAAAACGATAGAAAAGGCTGGCGAGCGCTTCTGCCTTGTCCGGACACCGCGCTTGCCACACTGACAAATCTGGCAGATGACCAACCCGTGTTTGTGGGCAAGCGCGGGGAGACCACGGTGGGGAAGCTCAAGGCTCTGGCACAAAACGCGGAACAGAAGAAGATTCGGGTGGCGCTGAAGGCCACACGCGAGCAGCTCAAATCCGAGCTGGGAGTCGAGGAGGCCGATGTGATAGCGCTCCCGGCGCTCTTTGAAGACGGCCTGGCCGTGATCCCCAATCCGGTCAATAGCCTGATCGCCGGCAAGACTGTCTTCGTGCCCGACCCGTGCTTTACGCCCCTGCGCCGGGTACTGGCGTCCTCACTCTCCGTGCTGGGGCTGACGGTGCATTTCCTCGATATCTGGGAGCCCTACCACACGGCATCAGGAGAGCTCCACTGCGGCACGAATGCGCTGCGATCCAAGTCTCCTCACCGCTAGTGTAGCGAGGTCAGCAAGAGACGTGCGATGGTTAGATAGATCACGAGGCCGGTCGCATCCACCAGGGTGGTAATGAGCGGAGCGGAGACGAGAGCGGGGTCAATCTTGAGCTTATGGGCCAGCATGGGGATCAGAGATCCCATCAAGTTCGCCCACGTACAGACCGCCACGACCGTCAGTGACACAACCAGACTTAGCTCCAGAGAGTTCCCCCGCGCCCGTGTCCAGCCGAAGGCAACACCTCCCAAGAGCATGCCTAGGAGAAGCCCCCCAAACAGCTCACGTAGGAGCACCATCAGCAAGTCCCGGCCCCGCACTTCCCCCAGCGCAATCGCCCGGATGATCGTCGAGACGCTCTGAGCCCCGGTGTTGCCCCCTGTGCCAATCAGAAGCGGGATAAAAGTTGCCAGTGCGGTCACCTGATGCAGCGACGACTGGGCGGACTTCAAAATCTCCCCCGTCAGGGTTCCGCCAACGAAGAGCAACAAGAGCCACCCGATCCGCGAGCGCACCACACGCCAGATTGGCACCGAGAAGTACGAGAGGTTCTTCATCCCAGCCTCAGCCGAAATTCCACTCTGTTTGAGGAAGTCTTCTGTCTGTTCCTCGTTGAGAATGTCCACCACATCGTCCACGGTCACGATTCCCGCCATCGTGCCATCGGGCAGGAGAACGGGAAGTGCCGTAAAGTCGTACTTACCAACAAGGCGGGCCACTTCCTCTTGGTCCATGTCCGCCGGGATCGAGACGCTATCGCGAACCATGATATCGGTGACGAGCTGGTCGGCCCGTGCCCGAAGCAAGTCCCTGAGTGAGAGCACTCCCACCAGCCGCTCGCCTTCACGGACATAGAGCACATTAAGGGTCTCTGCTTCCTCAGATCCCTGGCGCACGGTAGCAAACGCCGACTCCACGCTCTCCTCAGGCCGCAGGCTGATAAAGCGATCCGTCATCAAGCGTCCGGCTGTGCCTAGCTTAAAGCTCAGAAGCTCGCGGACTTCCTCGGCGTCTCCGGGGGAGCGTGTGAAGAGATCCTTCAGAATCGCTTCTTGCTTCTCGACCGTGGTGACCTCGGCGATAATCTCCGCCGCATCATCCATCGGGAGCAAGTCCAGGAGAGCAGCGATTCGCTCGGGGACTTCGTTATCGAGTAGGTAGCGAGCTGTGTCTGTATCGAGCTCGTCGAGTACCTCCGCAGCCCGTACGGAGTCTAGAACCCGGAAGACACGAATGGAATCGTCATCGTCCAGGCGCTCCATAACCTCCGCGATATCGGCGGGGTGGTAGCCTTCAAGCAAGGCAACGAGAGGGGTATTGTCAAGCGAGCTGAGAACATTCCGGAGGCCCTCTTCCAGGCGCTCGGTGTTCTTTTCGAGTGTTTCCATCCGGATCATGTGAGTGTTCCTCATCATGCAGCCGGGGAGAAGGTTTTT
>NZ_JANNYP010000144.1:0-12860 GCF_031410135.1 Armatimonas sp.
GCACGATTTACGTATAAGCTGATCAATCGTCAAGTTGCCTCGGGTATGATGGCCATCAAAGCCGATAAAAACGTTCGTATGCGTATCTACTTTAAGCACGACAAGTGGGATGCGCCCCGAATGAAGACCTTGGTTCTCGACTCGACTCGTCAAGATATTGATGTGTCGCTGAATGGGGAGCTTACCCAACATCGCTTTCGTATCGGTATGGGCGAGCGCGATGCCAATAAAGCACGTCTGCGCGACGGCTGCTATGGAATGCTCTACTCCTTCAAGATCGCGGCTCCCGAAGGACGGCGTGTGCGGATTGGGTTTATGCCTCGGGGGGGAAAGTCTGGTGTGGTAGGCTTGCTTGGTGGCGACCTGATCATGTCCGAGATTCGGGAGGCCTACGAGCGGGTAACATTCTGTGAGGCGGTGGTGGGGCCACGCGGCGAGGTGCAGTTTACAACGAGTCCCTTTGGGGGAGTTTTCTACCCCGTCGAGCTCACTTTTCAGCTCCTCCCTGCCGCTACGAGTCCTCCCACCCGTTAGCGTAGGAGCGTGTATGAGTAGCGGTGTGATTCGCAGTGTTGGGGTAAGCAAGGCATTTGGGGGCGTGACGGTGCTAGAGGGGGCTTCGGTCACTCTCTACGCGGGAGAGATGCATGCCTTAGTGGGCGAGAATGGAGCGGGTAAGTCCACGCTCGCCAAGATCTTCGCTGGGGTGCATGCTCCCACCGTGGGCCATCTGGAGCTGGGAGAGCAGCATGTCCACTTTTCCGGGACGCGTGATGCTGCCGCCTATGGTGTTGCCTTGATCCCTCAGGAGCCCCAGACCTTCCCCGATCTCAGTGTCGCCGAGAATATCTTTATTGGGCGACAGCCGGGCAAGAGTGGGCTGGTAAGCTGGCGCACGATGCACGACGAGGCAAGGCGCCTGCTGGATACTTTAGGCGTTTCACTCGACCCCAAAGCCCCGGTTCGTGGCCTCTCGGTGGCAGATCGCCAGATGATCGAGCTGGCGGCGGCGCTCTCGCTCAATGCAAAAGTTCTGATCTTTGACGAAACCACGGCATCGCTTACGCCGGGCGAAGTCGCGCGACTGGCGGAGATTATCGCCCGCCTGAAGTCCGAGGGCTGTGCCCTAGCCTTCATCGGGCACCGCACTGAGGAAGTCTTCTCGCTGTGTGAGCGCATCACCGTGCTACGCGATGGAAAAGTGGTCTCCGCCGACAAGCCGATCTCCGAGACCAACATTGCGGAAACTCTGCGCCTGATGGTCGGGCGCGACCTCTCCCCGGCTTCGTCCCTCAGCCACCCCTCTCCGGCAAGCGACGAGGGGAAAGTTTTGCTCGAAGCCCGCAACCTCACGCGGCGCAGGAAGTTTACGGACATCTCGCTGACGGTGCATGCCGGTGAGATCGTCGGGCTGGCGGGGCTGGTGGGAGCGGGGCGCACCGAGGTGGCGCGGGCTCTCTTTGGGCTCCTGCCCCTCGACTCCGGCGAGGTCCGAGTGGGGGGCGAGCAAGTGGCAATCAACAACCCTGGCGATGCCATGAAGCACGGCCTCGCGCTGGTGCCTGAAGACCGTCAGCTTCAAGGCGCACTCCTACCCTGGAGCATCTGGCAGAACAATAGCCTGGCAAGCCTCAAGGGCGCGTGGCTTGCTCCCGGCAAAGAGCGTGAGCTGGCGCAGAACTGGAAAGAAAACTTCGAGGTGCGCTGCCAGAGCGTCGAGCAGAGCCTCTTGGAGCTATCGGGGGGGAATCAGCAAAAAGTTGTCTTGTCCAAGTGGCTGGCGACCAACCCGAAGGTCTTGATTTTAGATGAGCCAACCCGTGGCGTAGATGTCGGGGCCAAGGCGCTGATCCATGACGAGATCCAGAAGCTTACCGCGCAGGGCCTCGGGGTGCTGCTTATCTCGTCTGACTTGCCGGAAGTACTTGCCCTCGCCGACCGGATCTTAGTGATGCGTGAGGGCAAGATTGTCCAAGAGCTGAGCCGCGACCAAGCCACTCCCGAGAGTGTTATTGCGGCGGCGACGGGAGTGTCAAAATAGGGAGCTCACACTCGCATTCTGCAAAAATATAGTCTAGAATTCCTAAGATTTCGGGCGTTTGTAGCAGCGAGTACGAAGGCGTCTCGAACACCTCCCCGGAGATGGTGCATCGGTGACCTGGTGCGCAACTCCCGCCGCGACATCTATCTTGAGGCACTCGCGCTTGTTTTTGTAGGCCATTTCCGTATCGACTGCACTGCAATGGCTGGGATCGTCACTTTGATGTGCTCATCGGCAGCGGTGGCGAGCCAGGTCTCGATGCCTCCTTTGCTAAAGCCGACAACGCCAATGCGCTTGCCATCCTATAAGCTTCAAAAAACGGGTGCGTCGCTGCACCGGGGTCAGATTGTCTCATATCATGTCTACCATTGTACTCGCTTCGCCGCTTTCGGTACAGAGGAATTGAGTGTCTGGCTGTGGAAGAGTAGGTGCGGAGGTTGTGCCTTATGGAGCAGTGGATTACTCTAGGTTGCATTATTTCTTTCTCGTTCTTGCCCGCTGTGATCGTCTATATGTGGGAGCGGCGCATTGTCTGGCCCTACTCTGATTCTCTTAATGTTGATCCATCACAGGACGAACATCGAAATGTCCTCAATCAGGAGTATATTGATACAACACTTGAAGAGATGCGACAATGTGGATTTCGACTTCTTTGTCGGTATTATGATGCCCGTCGTCCTCAGTACAAGCTCAGTTACATTTTTGCTATCTCCGAAGATCGTCAAACAATGGCCCTGCTTGGTTATGGCGATATGTTAGGCATTCATGCTAAAGGGGTAAATTTAATCAGTAAAAATAGTGATAATCACTACTACTATACAACCAATACAACTGCCAATGAATCTTATGATGTGTCAGAAACTTCTGACACTCAAGTATTTCTTACGGCAAAGAATTTTATAGTTCTCTATAATCAACATAAAAAATGGTTGTTACATCGTACTATTCCTTCTGATTTTTCTTCGGATGGTGCACTTCAGGAATATCGCAATTTTTTTTATAGTCGTTGTGAACTAAGACAAAGCCGTGGCTTGATTCGCTACATTGATTCGGAAAAACGAGAGTGGAGATATACTCTCTGGGGAGCCATGAAAATGTCGGTCATGAGTGTTCTTAAAATGCTGTTTCGTTTTTAAAAATAGCAATAATATATAAATAAAAAACATTTTATTTTTAGTCGGCTTATTTCAAATTTTGATCATGCTAACTAAAAGTAAAAACAAGTTGCTAAGAAAACTAGCGATGTTGCTAAAAAAAACTTCAGGGCATCGGTAACTTTTGGAACGGGTGCTTTGTCTAAAAATCGGAGGTTGGAAATTTATGGCAACAAGACTATCAATCCCTCAAGTGCTCGACACAGCACAGAAGGTTATCAATACCTGGAACGAGAACCCAGGACTTACCATTGGCAATGCCGCACTCAATAACCAGATCACAGCAGTAATGATGGAGGCGCTGGTGGATGAGATTCAGGCCGACGACGAAGAGATTGAGAAGCTCCGAACGCGGCTGACGGGTTTAGTGGATGCGCGTGATACCAAAGTGGGGACGCTCTCGAGCTACAACACGCGAGTTAAGAGTGGGGTTCGCTCAAACTTTGGCCCGGACTCCAAGCAGTATAAGCAAGTGGGTGGCATCCCGACCAGCGAGAGAAAATCCCCGGTTCGCAAACCAAAACCCACGCCGTAGCTTGAAATTTATCCCGCCGGTTGAAATTGGCGTCTGAGAGCCTCGTACCTCGGCTAAGAAGTCGCTCCGCGACTGGAGACACACAAATTCAGTAGTCGCGGAGCGACTTTTTGGCGCTTGCGCCCTCAAACGCCGATTTCAATCGGCGGGATGGGTTAGACTAGCTTGCCGTGCCAGAAATGAATCTGTTTGCGCTTCCAGGTGTAGGCCACGGCAAGTTCGTTCTTACTGAGGGGAATAATGGCGGGGTAGGAGAACTCCAGCTTGGGCTCTGTCTCGATGTCGAGAAAGCTGGGCCAGGTGAGGCCGTTGTCAAACGAGAGGGCGATGCGTAGCGGCGTGCGTGCGGCCCAGTTCCCGACCACGGGGTTATGCGCCAGCGCCAGCGTGCCGTCTCCGAGCCGCGCGAGATCAATCCCACTGTTGTTGTTAGGGAGCTTGGAGTCGTAGACCGGCTTCCAGGTCTTACCGTTGTCGTCAGAATCCGTGCGCGGGCAGTAGCCGCACGACGAGCGCAAGAGGGCGTGGAGCTTGCCGGGCGCGGACTCCCACATCGTCGCCTGAATAATCCCGTGCTTCTCCCCAAGCGCCACGCGGTCTAAATTTGCGGTGCGCTGCCAGGTCTTGCCGTTGTCCGACGACCGGTCGAAGAATGCTTCCCAGGTGCCTTGCTCGCTCGATGCTCCGGCGAGCAGTGTGCCATCGGCCAGCAAGATCGGCTTGTTCTTCACCGGCCCCCGCCCGCCCGTGTCATCGCCAGGGACAAGCTCACGCGCCGCACTCCAGGTCTTCCCCGAGTCGCGCGAGGTCATGGTGTAGGTCTTCCAGTGAGGAATCGTCGCCCCGGTCTTAAACCAGAGGTGGAGGGTTTTGTCTGGCCCGAAAAACAGCACCGGGTTCCAGTGCGCGGTCTCATCAATCTTGGCCACCCGCACTGGTGCGCTCCATTTATTGCTCTCACGGCGCGAGAGCCAGATCCCGACATCGGGGTGCTTCTCTTTGGTGCCGCCAAACCAGGCCGCCACCAGAGTCTTGCCACACAACGCGACGGTCGAGGCGTGGCACTCGGGGAAGGGAGCATCGGTGTAGATCGGCTCCTGGGTGATTGTCTCTAGACGTTTCATACTGCCATTATAGACGAAAAACCCACGCCCGGCGGCGCAAGTCTAGCAGAGTTATTGCCAGCGCCAACGGCCACCAAGCGAGCGGAAAGACTGCCAGCAGGATCGCAAAGACCAGGCAGTTGGTCGCAAACGAGCCCAACGCGTCCCAGCCACGCCGCGCCACAAAAATCCCGCCCAAGAGCTGAAGCGCTGCAACCGCAAGAACCGGAGCCAGGGCATGCGCCGCGACACCGGTCAGCCAGCCCGTCAGCGCGATACCAAGCCAGGCGCTTCTCCAGCCTAAGTGCCGCTCCGGGCGACAGTCAAAGGGAGTTATGGGCGGCTCGCACCCGGCAATCTGGCGGCGATTGTAAGAAAGTAGGCGGTAGAGCGGCCAGATCGCAGCCTTGAACCAGCGTTGACGCAACACGGGCCGGAGCCACGCTGCCTTGTGCCCCATCAGCAGAAAGAGCGCATCCAGCCCGTAGACAATCTCGCCCGTCGCGCGGTCAATCAGCGGAATCGCCACCCGGCCACGCGCCACATCCAGCCGCTCAAAGACCTCGGGACACTGCGCCAGAGCCTGGCCAAACGCCACCCGCCCCGACCGGGGAAGCACCCCCAGGCGCACGAAGCCCTCGGTGTAGAGCTGGCACAGCGGGCAGCTATCGTCGTAGAGGATCACTTTCTCGGCAAGCATCACAAACTCCCTGATTTCTAAAATTGAACGCGTTCATATTTAGAATATCGGCGATTCTGTGGCTTGTCAAGAGGGTCTAAGGGCGCGATAATGTTTCTGATGTGGACAGCTCAAGAGATCAAGGCTCTTTTGGAAGAAGTGGAGCGTGCCGACCCAGATCGTCGCGTCTTCGGCTCCTCGCACCATCACTACCGGCTTCATGCTCCACGACCAGAAGCGACCGTGCAGGCGCTCGAAAGAGAAAATGGGATTGTTCTTCCCCCCGATTACCGCGACTTCATTTTGCAGATCGGTGACGGTGGTGCAGGTCCGTTTTATGGAATGGATGACCTAACAAGTGCATCACGCTACAGTGATCTGACCCAGCCCTTTCCTTTAACGGAGAGTAGTGAGGTACTGGAAGACGGAAGGCTTGAGGAACTGATAGACCCGAATCAGTATCCAGGAGTACCAGGCGGGTTGGCTCTGGGACACCAAGGATGTGGGATTTATGCTTGGCTTATTGTCAATGGTGCGACGTATGGAACCGTCTGGGACGGACGTGAAGATTTTTATCCGACGGGTCTTTCATTTTGGCAATGGTACGAAAAATGGCTCAATCGTCTACGTGATCGTGCACTCCCGACTCTTGCTAACGAGCGCCGTATTGTCGGGATAAAAGTGGGAATGCCTTTAGCCGAAGTGACCAAGCGATTTCCCACTCAGGAGCGATCACGCATGACAGGCGTATGCCGAGGGGAGGCGTACCATGTTGCCTTTATAGGTCTCGCCACCGAGTTTGCTGTCAGTAAAAAAGAAAATATTGTTCGCATCATTGAACACAGTATCTGATAACCCGTATAAAGGTATCTCAAAAGCAAGCGTTGATGCAACCTGCGCAAGATTTGTGTGTCCCAGAAGCTATGCAAAGTGGAAGTCAATCTCAGACAGACATGCTATTCGAAGCCAAGGCTTGCCTCCGTCGTCGTGATTATGAAAGTGCACGTGTTCTTGCTGAGACCTTAATTGCACGCGATCCGAACGACAGCGAAGCGATTCGGATTCTTCTGGCTGCGGATACAGCGCAACGCAGTCGTCCAGTAGCAGATGAGGGTTTTCTGACACGGCGTGCAGGTACAGAAATTAAGAATGTGCTCTTTGGGGCGATCGTGTTAGTGGTGGGTTTTGGCTTCGTTTTCCGGGGAATCAGTGTGGGATGGAACGGAACCCATATTGGCTATACAAAGCGCGGAGGAATCACCGAGACACGTGGTTCCTCAATGGTCCTGGGAGGGCTGGCTGGGAGTGCTGCGGGTGGGCTCTTCCTTTTCCTGGGCCTCTCACGTTTTCGTTTACGCTGACTTGGGGCGAATCCGCGAGTCGTGGGTGACGATAAGGTTGCCGCGCGTGGCGCTCCAGCCTTCGGAGCGTTTTTCGGCGCGGTAGAGCTCCATGAGGTGGCAGCGGTCTTCCCACTCGGGGTCGGGGCGGAAGGGCGTCTCGGCGGTTTCCTCGAACTGCACATAGCCCCACCACTCAGGGCGGTGCATGTCGATGGCCCACTGCGGGCTCCAGACCCAGTTGTGCTCCGGGGTGCTGGGGATCTTCTGGTAGGGCGCGGGCACTTTTCCGGAGTTATCCACAGGCAGAGGCGAGTTATCCACAGGGTAGGGGAAGTTATCCACAGGCTCGATGTCCCACTCGACCCGCGAGAAGTTCACCCGCCACTGCTGTCCGGGCTTGGGGCAGTCGCCGCCACGAAGCGTCTTTAGCCCACTCCAAGGCAGTGCCAGCTCCAGGGTCCAGCCGTGGTCGCGATCTCTTGCATCGTTGAGGGTGCCGAAGACTTTGACGGCGGTTTGGATACCCTCAATCTCCCACTCATTGAGCGCGGGGCCGCCATCGCGGTAGGGCTTGGGCAGGCGCAGATCCCACGTCGTGTTGAGCGCGTTCATCTCAAACTCACCGTAGTCGTGGTTGTCGCCGTCGGGATCGAGAAAGACCTCGAAGTCGTTGTCGTAGAAGATCACGGAGTCGTGCTCCGTGAGCGTGGCCCAGATATCGGGCTCTTCTAATGCGGCGGCGATATAGAAATAGCTCTCGTCCCAGAGCATCTTCATCCGGGTGCGGAAGCGCGGCGCGGGTTGGCTCTCGCCCTCGATGTCTAGGAAATCGTCGCTCCAGGGTGCGGCCTGCCAGACGGTCTTTGTCAGATCGCCATCAATTACAATGGGCTCGCTTGCACGAGAGCAAACATAGCCTTTAGGGTGAGGAAAACTCATTTTAGCGCTGTGTCAGGTTAAAGTTAACGGTGATCGGGTTGTTCGGATTTGCCAGGGTAGCGTCTTTGGTCTCGGAGACATAGCCGCCCGGAATTGTCTGCACCGTGTAGCTGCCTGCGGGAACAATAAAGAAGTAGTTCCCACCGGCATCCGTGTTGATGGTCTCAAGCTGAATCCCTGCGCGTAGCAAGAAGACCGGGGCATTAACGATGGCGCTACTATCCGTCGCGGAGGTGACTTTGCCGGAGATGGTCTTGAGAGGCGCGGGTGGGTTGGGGTTGGGGTCTACCTGGAGGCTTAGGTCTCCGGCCTCGTTGATCCCAAAGCCAACTGTCATGCTCTTGAGGGCGATCTTGCTCCCTGAACCTGCGGAGATCTCTGCGGTACCATCGGGGACGAGATCAATCAGAAAGGTCCCATCGGTGTTGGAGAAACCACTGAGGCTTCCCTGGCTGGTATTGACCACCACGAAGGCGCTCTTAACGGGCTTGCCTGTCTCATCGAGCACACGGCCACGCACTTGCCCGATATTGAGATAGAAAGCCAGCTCGGAGTTGGCTCCCGCGGTTACCGCAGGCTGGAAGGCAAAGGTCTGCGGGGTCTTGCCAGGGACGGTGATCGTGGCGGTTGTGGTGCCGATCAGGGCTCCGGTGATACGAAACGAACCCACTTGGTTGCTGGAACTGGCATTGGCGCGTACGGTGGTGGTTGCGGAGGCACCACCGATCGTGACCGTGGCTCCTTCCACTTGAAGGTCCGCTTGCAGGGAGTCATAGACGATACCCGTGACGATACTCGCCTTGGTATCCGTTCCACCGCCGCCGCCACCACCGCAACCTGCGGCTAGAGTTGTGAGCGCACTCAGCGCTAAAAAATTTCGTCGTGTCATGGTTGTTTATCGAAGGATCTGGATGGGGCGGATGACGCGGGTGGTCTGCCCATCATCGGTTCTGGCGGTCAGGGTGACGAGATAGCCGCCTGCAGGCAGAGGCTGTCCGCTATCAGTGAGGCCGTTCCAGAGGACGCTCTGGCGCTCGGTGGCGCGGCCTCGCGTTGTGGTGAGGTGACGGACACTGCGACCTGCCAGAGTGCTGATCTCCGCCTGGACATCGGCATCTGCGGTGAGGTTGTACTCAAGGCGAATACTGCCGCCACTGGCCCGACCGGCGGAGCGGGTGAAGACATTAGTGATCCCCAGAACCTGGCTGCGCTCCGCCTCCGCGACGATCTGAAGCTTACGGGTCTGCCCGGCCTGCACCGCAACGCTCCAACCGGAGCGGCTTGCCAGCGGAAAACGTGCCCCCGTTGCTATGTCTAAAAGCGTCAGCCGCATGGTCTTGGGGAGCGTTTCAAGACCATCCCAGGCCAGAGTGACATTGCCTGACTGCGCTGTGGTGAGCGTGAGAGGCCAGGTTCCTCGGTTGGCATCCTGGCCGCTGCGGAAGTCCGCCGCCATGCGTCCGCCTGCGGTCGCTCCCTCGCTCGCTAGGGCAAGGCTCACGCTGGGCACAACATCGGGTGGGGCTTCGATATCCCAGCGCGGGTCGAAGCTCCGGGTGGCACCGGGAGCGGCGCCCAAGCTGACCTCCGACGAGCGCTTGCCCTGGATCGCCCGAAGGCGCACGGCCCAGTCAGGCTTGCGGCTGGCCGTGGGGACTAGTGCACGTGTTGGCACCGAGCGGCCCAGCGTATCGGGACCAGGGATGAGCAGTGTCACTCCTTGAGGAGCATAGACTCGTACCCAGTAGCCTCGCCAGTCCGCCGAGAGTGAGTTGGTGGGATTGTATGCCCCCGTGTCCGGGTTGAGCCCCCAGACCTGCTCGGCGATCAGGGAGCCGTAGGGAGCGTTGTTGGCATCGGCTCCCGTGGCGGCGCCAAAGACGATGGCATCGTTTTCCAGGTACTTGACAGAGGTTTTGGTGATATCTAGGTCTTGTGAGAATGGTGTGCCAATTAAGTTCCAGCCGTAGGCTAGGTGGAGGGTGTAGTCCACATCTGTCGAGGGCGTGATCCCCGTGAGAGAGACCGTGGTATTGATCGGTCCCCCGTTGGGGAGAAACTTCAGGAAGTAGCCCTTGCCTGGCTCCAGCAGTCCGACACTGGGGGTGTTGGGAGTAACCGCGGCGTAGACACGGGTAATCGGGTCCCAGCCTGCCAAGAGAAAATCGGTGGCGGAGCGACCTAGTGCGCCTTCGACGGTGGGCTCCAGAGGCCGTAGGGGAAAGCTGACAAGATTGAGGTTCCCGACAGGGAAGGCGCGGCTCAGTGTGGTCACACCGCCTCCCGCACCGATGGGCCGTAGAACCACGTAGTTGATCCCATCGCCCGTGTTGCGCTGGAAGGTCTGGACCGTGGGGCCGCTGGTGATACTGAGGGTCGTCTTGGAGAACTCCCCGAGCTGTGCTCCGAGGGTCACTCCAAAGCCACGCCGTGCGATTTTGGTGGTGGCATTGCGTGTGGTGATGGGGGCCAGAACTGTGGTCTGGCTCACTGCGACATCACCGTCTATGCCCCCCGTCATGACCCCCAGAACATCGCCGCTAATCCCCTGAGAGAGATACGTTCGATTCGTCAGGCCACCCACAGCGAAGTCAGCTACGAGACGACCATCATCGAAGCCCTGGTTGGGGAAGGCGAGTGTGGTCAAGAAACCCTCACCCGCTTCGATCTGTGCTTGTTGCGAGCCACCGCCCAGGGTGATTCGGGCATTGTCCGAGTTGAGATAGGTGGCGTAGGCACGCCCGGAGAGCAGCTCCTCATCGCCATCGGGCTTGGTGCGGTAGTAGACCAGGGCGATCAGTGACGACTGCTCGCCATTGCCCGGGGTGGGCTGGCGCGGCAGGACATAGGCATAGAGCTTGGGACCGGTGGTGACACTGGTGTCCAGAATGTACTGCTGGGAAAACCACTCGCTGAAGGGCAGGCCCTCGACCATGGGAAGGGTGGCTGCGACAAGGCTCTTGAGGGCGGGGACATTTCCCGCTAGGGCGGCACCTTGGGCATCCGCGGCGGCGTAGTACGCGGCATTGAAGCTCTTGAAGAAGTCTTTGTTCTCGATGTAGCACTTAAGCCAGGCCGCGCCGCTCATGCCCATGCGCGACTGGAGCATCTTGGCAATGGTGATCTCGCCGTCAATGAATAAGTTGGCCTGCGAGGGGGGGAAGAACGTGTTGTTGCCAAGTGCGGGCTGGTTGAGCAGGTCGTAGTAGGGTAGCAGGGTGTAGAGGCTGTTGGCCGTGGGATCAGAGAATCCCAAAGCAGGATCGCGGGCGATAATGGTGGCCGCAGCGCGGGCAAAGCCTTGCTCCCAGGCATCGTACTGAAAGGTCAGGGGGCCGTGGAAGGCGTGGACAAGATTCAGCAAGCAGGCATGGGCGAGGGAGTCTACGCTCTGGTAGAGGGGCAGATAGATGCGGTTCTCCGACGGTGAGTAGGCTCCAAAGGCCAGGCGCTGGATGTCCGTGGCGGTTCCGGTATTAAAGAAGCCCATCGAGCGTATCTTGACCTCACCGCTGAAGGCGGGCTTGCCGTAGAGTGCCACGAGGCGCGGGTAGACCGCGTTGATAAAGTCCTTAAGGAAGTCTTCGACCACCAGAGTACTGGTGCCGCTGGCGATACTGGCTCCGTTGAAGTTCTCAAATGTGAACGTGAGCTGGCCATCGCCAAACGCACGGGTGACACGGGGTGTGACGATCCGGCCACTCTGGCGGACGGTGACTAGGGTCGAGACAGGGAAAACCGTCGAGCGCTTTTGCTTACTGAGGCTGGGAGCCAGTGCGCGGCTACGGGCTTGCCACTCTTTGCGGAGGCGTGCCTCGACCGCGGTGGGAATGTCTTTGCCTTTGGGGACATCCAGCACCACCGACGATTGCGGGCCACTGGAGATCGTCGCAAAGGGCTTGTTGACGAGATTCTTATAGGGGGAGCGCTGGGCAAGAGCGGGAGCGGCAAGCGCCGTCAGTGCCAGTGCTGAGCTTAAAACGAGATTCGAGCGAGTCATCACTTGCTTAGACGCTTATACTACAGGTTTTGCTTCAAGTGATTTTCGCCTCCCCCGCCTCGCCTAGGCTCGTCACCCCCTCCGGCTTCGCGAAGGGGGGGCGGGTTTCGTTTTTACAGCCGTCCGAGTAGCTCGGGGCGGGTGCGGAGGGCGATCTTGGTGATGCGGTGGAGGGCCTGCATCCACTCCCGCAGGGCTTTGGCGGCGTCGTTGCGCGCCGTGGTGGCGGCGATGGCGGCGCTTCGGGCGGCTTCTTGGGCGCTTCGGGCGCTCTGGAGGGTGTTGAGGGTGGCGGTCGCCGCGCTCAGCCCTGCGCCGTTGTAGCCTAGCCCACTCAGCACGGTGCTGTAGGGCGCTTGCCCCGCCGCCGCATAGCCGGAGCGTGCGAGGGTGAGGAGCTTCTCGGTGTCGGCGGGGATCGTGCCCACGACGCCTAGGGCTTGCCGCTCGCTCACCCCACGGTAGGCGGCGCGGACGGTCTCGCGGAAGTCGAAGTAGGCTATGCGTGCTGCGGTGCGTGCGCTAGTCACGGTCTGGTTTGCCTTGGTTTCGTCCCCGATGGCGGTCTGGCGGACGGTAAAGGCGCTCTGTGCCGCGCTTTGAAGCCCTAGCCCCACGTTGAGCTTGGCGCTGTCGTAGCCACGGGGGGCGAGGAGGGTGAGAATCTCGGGGGTGGCCAGGATGGTGTCGAGGGTGACACGGCTCTGGGAGATAAAGTTCGCCAGGGCTTCGTCCTGCTCGGCGGGTGTGGGGCGCACCTTCTTACTCACTCGGCTCTCGATGGTGCTCATCGTGCTCTCGTTGCTACTAGTCAGGCTCTCGTCACTGCTGAGAGCGGTCTCGTTACTGCTCATCGTCATCTCCTGCGTGCTCAACACGCGCTCATGGCTGCTCCTACCCTTCGTCTAGCGGCTCATCATGGCCTCCGCAGCAGTCTTGGCCCTCTCGCCGGTGGTAGGGGGAGCGTCCCCCAAACCCCGGAGCCTCTCGTTACTACTTAGGACACGAACATCGGAAATTTGGTTGCACCCCGTAACCACCGCAGGTATTCAGGATCGTGCTGCCT
>NZ_JANNYP010000145.1:0-10736 GCF_031410135.1 Armatimonas sp.
GGAGTCGGTACCGGCCCGAATCCGAGCGAGAAACCCGATCCCGAGTACGCCCGTGGCTTTCCCTACATTGCCAGCCTGCTCACCGGGATCGTCTCCACGGTCGAGACACCCGATGCTAAGCAGCTCGCCGAGGACACGCGCAAGTGCCTCGCCAACGTCCCCAAGGTGAGCCCACCCAAGCCCGGCAGTAGCACGATTCCCAGCAAGCTCGGCGAAAAATCCCCCATCGAGCACGTGCTCTATATCATCAAAGAGAACCGAACCTACGACCAGGTGCTCGGGGATTTAGAAAAAGGCAACGGCGACAAGAAGCTCTGTCTTTTTGGCGAGGACGTGACCCCCAATCATCACGCTCTGGCGCGTGAGTTTGTGACCCTGGACAACCTCTACTGCTCCGGTGAGGTGAGCGTCGACGGCCACCACTGGAGCAACGCGGGCATTGTTCCCGATGTCATGCAGCGCACCTGGCCCGCGCAGTACGGCGGAAAAGGCGCACCTCCGCTCAAGGGCGGTGATTTCGGTGACCCTCTCGCCAAGACCCCCTCGGGCAAGATCTGGGATGCCTGCCAGCGCGCCGGGGTGAGCTTTCGCACCTACTACTACCACACCGACAAGAACCAGAGCGAGGAGTGGGCCACAGCCCGTGGCAAGAGCGAGCGTGACTACAAAGCCGCCGATATCTTTATCCGTGAGCTGGCCGAGTTCGAGAAAAACAACAACCTCCCGAAGTTCATGGTCATGGCCCTCTCGGAAGACCACACACGCGGCGCAACCGCCGGAGCCTTCACCCCCAAGGCCGCCGTTGCCTCCAACGACCAGGGAATCGGCAAGATCGTCGAGGCCTGTAGCAAGAGTAAGTACTGGAGCAAGCTGGCGATCTTCATTATCGAAGACGATGCCCAGAACGGCCCGGATCACGTCGATGCCCACCGCACGGTTGGTCTCGCCATCTCCCCCTACACCCGCACGGGACGCGTGGACTCCACTTTTTACACCACCTGCTCGTTCCTGCGCTCAATGGAATTGATTCTAAACATCCCCCCACTCTCGGTCTTCGATGCCAACGCCACCCCGCTCTGGGCCAGCTTTGGCACCAAGGCCAACCTTGCCGCCTACACCAACCGCCCGCCCAAGATCGACCTGAATGCGAAAAACCCCGGGGGCACCAGCGCCGCAAAAGAGTCAGCCGAGATGGACCTAGACGAGCCCGATCAGCTCGATGAGGCCGAGGAGCAGACGCTCAACAAAGTGATCTGGGAGAGCGTCAAGGGCAAGAGTGTTCCCTATCCCGGCCCTACGCGCCGGTTTCTGGGGGGGCACTAGGGGCCGTCTCGCCCGCTTCGCGGCCATCTCCCCGGCTCGTCCCTCACCTCCCCTCTTCCCGTATTCGCTCCTTCGTCGCCGGAAGAGGGGCTGGCAAACCCTCTTCCCAGCGAGGCACGAGCGTCAGGGGAAGAGGGTCGGCGAAGCCGGGGAGATGGCTAAAAGAGACCTACCCCAAGTACCCCTTCACCGTCTCCGTGGGCACCTGCCAGACCAGCTCCGCCAGATACGGCTTGAAGCCTAGCTCGGTATTGATCTTGAGCATGGCATCGTTGCTGTCAGCATTCTCGGTGCGGACAATCGTCACATTGGGGCGCTCGGCGACAAGTTTCTTGAGCAGCTCCGCCTTGAGCCAGCGGCCCAGGCGCTTGCCCCGGTACTGCGGCCAGACAGCGGTGATTCCCTGGTGGGCGAATGTCGGCTTGTGGGGGTTCCACATTAGCTCCGTAAAGCCTGCTATCTTACCGGTCTCGTTGTCGCGGACATACAGGCTCCAGCGCTCGACACCGCGCTTGGCGCGAGACTCTTCCTGCTGACGGAGCTGTTCCAGCGTTAGCTTGAAATCGTCTACTTGAAGCTCGCCACGCGGCACGGTATTGAAGATATCAAAGAGCTGGAGGATCTCCTCAATGCTCTCCTCCGGGTACGGCCCTTCCCAGAGTCCCGGCGTAAAGCCGTCGGCAAGATCGCTTGTCCAGGTGTCTAGAAGCCCCCCCGGAATCTCGGCGAGCTTGAGCTGGTTCACGTGCGACTCCAGCCCCACGGTAGCCCCCACCCGTTCCAGAAACGCTGCCCCCGACGGCACCGTGCTGGCAGTATCCGTCATGAGCAGCGTTCGGTTCTCGGCCTCTGCCACTGCCACGATCTCTTTCAGGAGTAGCTTTCCCAGCCCTTGGCGGCGCGTTTCGGGAAGGAGCTTGATGGAGAACTGCGCCAGGTGCTGGTTCTCATCGGCGCGCATCACGCCTAGATCGGCGGTTCCCAGCGTCTTACCCTCCTGCTCCACAAACCAGACCCAGACATCCACAAACGTCGGGATGCTCTGAAGCTGGGCCTGAGTATCTTCCCACTTGGGCGCAGGATCGTCGGGAGTGCGCTCCGCAGCAAGTGCTACACGGAGCTCGTGTGATGCCTTGGCGTCGTCGTCAGAGATGTTTCGGATATCAATAGGTCGGATGGTGATTTGGCTCATCAGGGTTTCCTCGTGCAAAAGATACCCCAACCTACCATCTGGTTACCGAGCAAGATCACTAATTTTTTCGACCATTGAACTTTTCATCCCACTTGCGAGTTTTTCCTGTGAATAGCAAAAACGGCTTTTCTCTTTAAGTTTATAGAAACCCAACTCGTTTCACGTGAGGACCATATCATGTTTTCAACCAGAGTCACTAGAACAGCAATCAGCTTAGGAATCTTAGCTCTTTCAGGCTCGTTATCACCCGCAATAGCGGGTACAACAGCCGTGACTGTCACCATCAGAAATCTAGCACCCACTAATAGTGTTAGTTTCGCACCACTTCGTCTTGGTTTTGGAAATGGAACCTTTGATGCTTTCAATATAGGTCAAGTAGCTGGTCCCGAAATTGTCTCTGTCGCAGAGGGTGGAAGTGGCTCGGCATGGCTTCCTGCTTTTGCCGCCGCAGAGCCAGGTGCAGTTATCGGTTCCGTAGGAGGAGCGCTATTTCCGGGAATGACAACATCCAGCACTTTTATTGTGGATAGCATGTCAGTAAATAATCGCTTCTTCACGTTTGCAAATATGGTGATCCCAAGCAACGACCTGTTTCTTGGCAACGACAATCCCATGGCATTCCAGCTCTTCGATGCCAGTGGAAACCTGCTCATCACCCAGATAGACCAGACCGCTGCACAAATATGGGATGCAAACTCTGAGGTTGCGATTCCTCTGAATGGAGCCTTTATCGTCGGGTCGAACAACAGCGCCCGGGTTGCGGAGGGTGGTCTCGTCGCCTTTGACCGCAGTGAGCTCACTGCCTTTAACGGACTGACAACAGGAGCGGGCTACACCTTTAGCGATACTGCCTTGACCAATAGCACGCCCATCTACCGAATTTCGTTCAGTGCCTCTCCCGCACCAGAGCCTGGCTCGCTGCTCTTTCTTGCGGCGGGGGCGGGAATCTTGGCCCTCAAGCGCCGCCGTCGTGCCCTGTAGTTTTGCGGTTTTTCTGAGGGGATTGAACTTCTTGATTCCCTCAGGTGTTGATACGCTGTGAGAACTCTTCTGGCACGCTTGCCCTGGCGGCGAAATACACCGTTGCTCTCGCCCGAGGTGTTTGCGCTTCGCTGCCAGGAGCAGGCAACGGATCTGCTCCGGCTGGCCCGTCGCCTCACGCGGGGCAATGAAGACCCGGCACAGGATCTGGTGCAAGACACGCTGATTCGCGCTTTTGAGGCATTTCTGCGCGAGGAGTACCACGATCAGGGGAATCTACGGGCCTACTTAATGCGCATTCTCACCAATCGCTTTCTGAGCCAGAAGCGGCGCGACCGCTGGGACGCTGGTGTAGACATCGAGACAGTGCCCCCACCTCTGTCGGAGTCAGCCGAGACCTTGCTGGTTTCCCAAGCACTGGATGAGCCGTTAGAGCGTGCCCTCGCCGCGCTTCCTGATGGCCTGCGGGCCACGATTTTACTGGTAGATATTGAAGGGCTGGAGTATAGTGAAGCGGCTCTGGCTTTGGGAATCCCGCTGGGAACTGTGCGCTCGCGGCTGTTTCGCGCCCGCCAGATTCTCCACCAGGCACTGCTCCCCTGTGCCACAGCCCAGGGGTGGCTTCCCGTGAAAGAGGTAGTATAAGTGAGCCCTTGCTGGCACATGAAGGCGCTGCTCACCGCGCGCGCCGATCAGAGACTCTCGGGTCTCATAAAACGCTACGTCGAGCTGCACCTCTCGCAGTGTGCCCAGTGCCGCGCCGCGCTGGAGTCTCTTATCGCGCTTCGTGAGCGTCTGATTGCCCTTCGCAGCGCTCCCGCAGAAACTCTCTCTCCAGACCGACAGGAGCGCGTCCAAGCCGCCTTCACCGAGCTACTAAAGCGTCATAAAAAACCACCGGAGTGATAGGGAAATTTCTCTTGCCAACCTAAAATCTCCTTATGCCCTATACGCCACAAACCGAAGTATTAATCGCAACCCTTCTCTTACTTCTCATGGTTGTCCTGAGTATAAGGCTCTGGATGCAAGGTAAGCGCTGGCTCTTGTACACAGTGGGAACCTATTTTTCGGCCTATGTGATTCTGTCATCACTGGGCAACTACAAATCATTTCGCAATTTTATGCCGGAAGATTACTGGCTTCCACACGGCTATCAGAGCAACTCAGGCGCGCTTTTATACGAAACCTTTTTCCGTGGCCCTTTCTTGTTGGATCAGCACTGGGTTCATCCTAAAATCCCACTCTATTCCACATGGGGTCTACTGCCCAGCTCTCAGGTAAACTGAGCGCATGCTGAAAATTGGAATTGCGGGGCAGCGTGGGCTGGCGTTCCTGAAGGCGTTTCGTGCCCTGCCGGGGGTCGAAGTGGCGGCGCTGTGCGACACAAGCCCGGACACTCTAGAGCGCAATGCGAGTGCGCACGAGATTCCGGGGCGCTTCACGGAGTTTGCGGCGATGCTGGACTCGGTAGATGCCGTTGTGGTCTCGACGCCGATGCAGTGCCACGCGGAGCAAAGTATCGAGGCTTTGGCGGCTGGCAAGCACGTGCTCTCCGAGGTGAGTGCCTGCGTGACGATGGACGAGTGCTGGCGGCTATTGAGCGCAGCGGAGAAGAGCAGCGCGGTCTATGCGATGGCGGAGAACTACTGCTACGGCAAAGACGTCGTGCTGATAAAAGAGCTGGTGCGTCAGGGTCTTTTTGGGGTGCCCTACTTTGCTGAAGGCGAGTACCTCCACGAAGTCAGAAACTACCACCACACACTCGACGGCTCCCCGACCTGGCGCTCGGTCTACCAAGTGGGGCGGCGTGGGTGCACCTACGGGACGCACTCGCTTGGCCCGGTGATGCAGTGGTTTGCCGCCGCCGACCCGAGCGACCGCATTGCGACAATTAGCTGCCACGGCACAGGCGTTCACACCGATCCGGGGCACCCGCACGACGACACCTGCTTAATGCTGGTGCAGCTTGCGAGTGGCAAGCTGATCAAGATCCGCCTGGACATGCTCTCCAATCGCCCCCACTTGCCTGCCTACTACGCCCTCCAAGGGACGCTTGGTGTCTACGAAGCCACCCGTTTCCCCGGTCAGGCCGCGCAGATCTGGCTAGGTAAGAGCGAGGACGGGGCCAACCGAAAATGGCAGCCCCTCAGCGAGCTCTACGAGACGCACCTCCCTGCCGACTGGCGCAACCCGCCCCCGGAGGCGCTTGCTGCAGGCCACGGCGGCGGGGACTACTTTGTCGCTCGTGACTTTATCCGCGCCTGCCGGGGAGAAGCGTCGCCCAACTGTGGTATCCACGACGCGCTTGCCTGGACTGCCTGCGATATTCTCTCCGAAGCATCCATCACCAACGGCGGCACGCCGCTCCGTGTCCCCAACTTCCGCGATCCGAAAGAGAAACCTCTGAGCTATGCCTGAGCTATCCCACCTACGCATGTGCCGCCCGCGCCTCGACAACCTGCCTGAGCTGACGCCGCCAGAGGGCTTTGCGTTGCGCTCTGTCACGGCAAACGAGCTTCCCGAGCTGGCTTGCCTGCTCTCTGCTGCTTTCCCAGAGCTGATATGGACTCCGAAAAAGACCCATGAGTCACTCTTTGCCGACCTGACGGTTAAAGAAACGCTGGTTCTCGTTGAGGAAGCAACGGGCATTTTCGCCGCCACGGCATCGGCGCGGCTCTTGCCGGAGCGCTTTCCCAATGCGGGCTACTTACACTGGGTCGGGGCGCACAAAAATTTCCAGGGCAAAGGCCTCGGGCGGCTGGTGACTCTCGCCGTGCTCCATAAATTTCGGGAGCTAGGCTGCACGAGCGCTGTCTTGGAAACCCAGGACTTTCGCCTGCCCGCGCTCCAGAGCTACCTCAAGCTGGGCTTTGAACCGGAGCACTACGACGATACCCACACCGCGCGTTGGGAGGCGATCTTAAACCCACCACTGGGTAAGCAACCTGTCACACAAGTCGCATTTGTAGTGAAAGATATGGAAGTCGCGCGGCAGGCATGGGCTAAGGCGCTCGGGGTTCCCGTGCCCGACACGCGCCTGACCATTCCCGGTCACGAGCGGGATCTCACCTATCTCGGGCAACCGACCGGCGCACAAGCCAAGCTCGCGTTCTTTAATCTCGGGCAGGTACAGATCGAGCTGATCGAGCCCGTGGCAGGCAGTGGCCCCAGTGTCTGGGACAACGCGCCGGAGGGAGTGCACCACCTGGCGTTTCGTACGAAGAACATGGCTGCCACCCGCGATGCACTCGCTGCGGTGGGAGTGCCGCTGGTGTTTCGCGGCGACGGAGCCAACGGTAGCCAGATGGCCTACTTTGATGCCCGCGACTCTCTGGGCCTCTACTTTGAGTTCGCGGAGGCCCTGAAAACGCCGCTCTAGAGCCGCTCGGCCCCGAGAGCCGTGAGGGCCGCTCGGATACCTGCCAGCGTCGCTTCAATCTCCTCACCCGTGAGCGTCCGGTCGGGAGCACGGAGCGTGAAGCGAAGCGTCAGCGAGCGCTTGCCCTCCCCTAGCTTGCTGGCATCCTCAAAGACATCCGCGAGGCGTAGGGATTCCAGAAGCGGCCCCGCGCTCGCACGGGCAGCTTGCTCGATCTTATCGTAGGAAATATCTTTGGAGAAGACGGGCGCAATGTCACGGGTCGCTGAAGCAAACTCGGGCAGCGCGGAGAACCCGACTTTGGTTTCTTGGGCAAGAGCCGCCAGCGCTTCGCCATCCAAACCAAAGACACACGTCCGCTTGGGAAGGTCGTTGGCCTCGATCACCGCCGTCGAGAACTCCCCGATCATCCCGATATTCTGACCGTTGACCAAGACGCTCGCCGTTCGGTACGGATGGGTAAACGGCGACGTGTCCGCGATATACTCCGCCGCTATCCCCAAGCCCGCAAGTAGACTCTCAACAATGCCCTTGGCATAGTAGAAATCCGCCGGGTAGCTCTCACCCTTGATCGCCCAGAGGTTGGCGTTTGCCGAACCAGAGACTAGCCCAGAGACACGTAGCGGCTCAGCACCGGGCTTATAAATATTTCCTACCTCGAAGATCGCAATGTCGCGGATGCCCTCACGAACCGCACGCTGGGCGATCCCGATGTGATTGGGCACCAGCGAGGTGCGGAGCTGACTGTACTCGGGGGCCATCGGGTTGCGCAGAAGTAGTGCGCCGGGGCCACCATCGGCGACCAGCGAGTGCGTGATGACCTCTTGCAAGCCCTGCTGTACGAGCGCGTTTTTCAGTCGCAGGATAAACGCGGCTCGGGGCGAGTCCTGTCCGCGCTGGCCGATCTGCCAGGCGATCTTCTCGGGGATATTGGCGTAGCCCAGCGCGATCCGCCCGACTTCCTCCGCGATATCGTCCTCTATAGTCAGATCGGGTCGCCATGCGGGAATCAAACAGTCCAGCGCCCCTGCGGACTGCTCGACTTCCAGACCAAGCCGAGTCAGCGCCGCAATCGCCGCATCACGATCCACGTCCACGCCCAGCAGCACACGAACGCGATCTAGCCGTGCCAGGAACCGTCGCTTGGGAGTCGGCTGCGCCACGGCCTCGCTCACACCCACGATCTCGCCGCCACAGTGCTCGACAATCAGCTGCGCCGCGCGGTCGCCCGCAATCGCGACTAAGTTCGGATCGACGTAGCGCTCGAACCGATAGCTCGCCTCGCTCCGCACGACTTTCTTGGCGGTGCGTCGGACGCAGAACGGGTCAAAGTGCGCGGTCTCCAGCAGCACATTGGTCGTCCCCTCCGTGATCTCGGTGTCTTTTCCGCCCATGATCCCCGCAATGGAGATCGCCCTCTGATTGTCGCAGATGCAGAGCGTCCCCTCGGGCAGCTCGTGCTCCGTGCCATCCAGCGTCACCAGCTTCTCGCCGACCCGGCTTTGCCGCACGACAATCTCGCTATTGGGGATCGTGTCGAGATCAAAGGCATGGAGCGGCTGGCCCAGCTCCAGCATGACGTAGTTGGTAATGTCCGCGACATTGTTGATCATCCGGTAGCGGTCGCCCAGCGCGGCGGTCAGGCGATCCTGAATCCACTGCGGGGTCGGGCCGATCTTGACGTTCTTAATCACGGTCGCGCGGAATCGGTGGCAGTTCGCGGTGTCATCAATGCGGATGGAGACGCCCCCCCCTGCCCCCGCCGAGCGGGGGGGATGTTGCGGTTGGAGCTTCTTTTCAGGAAATATGGCGGCGAGCTCTCTTGCCGTGCCGTAGACACTGGCCCAGTCACCGCGGTTCGGGGTGATCTTGGTGTACCAGACCTTCCCGTGTGGCGTCTCCAGCGTCTCCTCGACCTCCAGTCCCGCCATGGTCAGCGCATCGGCGACGGCCTCTTGCTCGCCCTCAGAAACGGCGATGTAGTCGTTTAACCAACTTAGTGGAATTCTCATCTTAGAACTGCCCCAAAAATCGTAGGTCGTTGTCCAGAAACAGCCGCAGGTCTTTGACGCCGTAGCGGATCATGGGCATGCGATCCAGCCCCAGCCCAAACGCCCAGCCGGTGTACTTTTCCGTGTCGTAGCCTGCGCGTTTTAAGATATTGGGGTGGATCAGCCCCGCACCGCCCAGCTCAAGCCAGCGGTTGTTCCACCACACGGCCACTTCCACACCCGGCTCGACAAAGGGGAAGAAGTCGGGGCGGAATCGGACGATGGCATCCGGGCCGAAGAGGCCATGTGCGATCTCGGCCAAGACGCCTTTTAGATCCGCGAGGGAGATTCCCTCGGCGACCGAGAAGCCGTCGATCTGGTGGAAGGTGTGTGAGTGGGTCTCGTCCATCGCGTCGCGGCGGAAGCAGCGGCCCATCGTGGCCATACGGAACGGCACCGCAGGCAGGTTGCTGAAGTTGCGGCCTTGGAGCGAGCCGGTGGTGTGAGTGCGCAACAGCCACGCGCCAGGCTGTCCCGACGGCGCGCCGCCCTCGACATAGAACGTGTCTTGCTCGTCCATTGCCGGATGATCCTGCGGGTAGTTGAGCCAGTCGAAGTTAAAGAGATAGTCCTCGACATCGGGGCCGTCCACAAAGGTGAAGCCCAGCCCGAGAAAGACCTGCTTGACATCGGCGAATGTGCGCGTGAGCGGGTGCAAGCGCCCCGGTGTGCGCCCCCGCCCTGGCAGGGTCACGTCAATCGCCTCGGCCTGCTCACGAACGGCAAGCTCCGCGGCAGCGAGCGCGGCTTTTCGCTCAGCTAGCGCCGCCTCAACCCGCGTCTTGGCCTCGTTGAGTGCCTGCCCAAAGAGCGGTTTCTGGTCATTTGGCAGGCTCCCCAGCTGGCGCATCATCCCCGTGAGTTTGCCGTTCTTGCGGCCCAGATAGGCGATATCGGCCTCTTCCAGTGCTGCGGTGCTCTCTGACGCAGTAATCACAGCGAGCGCTTCTGCTTCGATTTGTTTTAGTTCGTCTGTCATCGTACTCTCTTGTCGCTAGGAGATCGCTTAATTGTAGTGCTGGTGTAAAAAAAGCCCGTGGCGGATGCCACGGGCTTTTCTTTTTGTTCCACAGGCGGGATTAGCCCGCGACGCCCACCTGCTTGAGGAGGGCGGTAAAGGCACCCGGATCGTTGATCGCCATATCCGAGAGAACCTTGCGGTCCAGGACGATACCCGACTGACTTAGGGCGTAGATGAACGTCGAGTATCGCGTGCCACCGTTGCGGCAGGCAGCGCCGATACGGGCGATCCACAGGCGACGGAAGTCACGCTTCTTGACACGACGGTCACGGTAGGCGTAGTTTCCGGCCTTGGCGACGGCCTCATTGGCTGTCTGGAATACATTTTTGCGAGAGCCGAAATAGCCCTTCGCTTGCTTGATGATCTTATTGTGGCGCTTTTTGACCATTACGCCACGCTTGACTCTAGGCATCTCTTCTTTACTTCCTTATCGGGCGCGGCTCGTCCAGCCGCTGTTTCTTCCCGGTTTCCAGCCCGGCGCTGTTTGAGTAGCGTCTCTCCGGGCGGCGAGGGTCTGCGATTACTTCATTCGCTCTTAAGCTAGAAGTTGGCTCCGTAGGGCAGCTGTCGTCCCAGGGCCTTGGCTTTGCCCGGATCGAGGACGGACTCGGCGTACAGGCGGCGAAGGCACTGAGGGCTCTTCTTCACCATCGAGTGGTGCCGCTTGCTGTGCCGGTGCATCAGCTTTCCGGTGCCGGTACCATGAAATCGCTTTACCGCGCTCTTGTGGCTCTTCATCTTCGGCATGATAGTTCTTTCTCCACGGCGCAGAAAACTGCGCCAAGGGAA
>NZ_JANNYP010000146.1:0-6088 GCF_031410135.1 Armatimonas sp.
CAACTTCCGCCTGGGAGTTTCTACAAAAGCCCGATGCAGCCCCAGTCGTCATCGAGCACTACCCCAATCGGGGGGTGCACAACACCCACACGGGTCAATGGCAATTCCCAGAACAGTTCGATCTCATAGAGTTCGAGCGAAAGTCAGACGGCAGCTTTATGAAACCACGATGGCGGCGCGCTCCACGCACTGCGGTCGAGGAGTTGGTAGGGCAATCATTGCCAACAATATGTGAGAGAAAAGAGTAAAGACCACCAAAACCTACCGCAACCCGTCAGCAAACTGCTGGCGGGTTTTCTCTAAAATATCCCTATCCTCTAACGCTAGTTGCTCTCGTGCACAGGTCAGAATGTTCTCAACGTACCCCTGCCAAGTAGAAAGACCCGGCCCAGCAGAGCCGGATTTTTCTTTATCAGAGCCAATTTTTACTGGTTCGAAAGTGGCTATTTTGGCAAGTAGCGGAGAAAGCTCTATTTCCAGCTTATCCAGAGTGAGAAAGTACCGATCTGACAATGCGACCGCTACCTCACGTTTGGCACGAATATCCCCACCCGTGAACCGTTCGTAGGAAGTAGCGACCAGAGATAGATATCGCTTTACCGTTTCCTGCTCGTCTGCCCTGCGATCCACGAGCAGGCGTAGTTTCCTCTCCGCTGTCTCCATCTGCTCAGTTAACTTGGATTGCTGGGCTTGAAATTGATCCGCGCCAATCTCTCCCCCCATCCGCATTTCAAAGAGCCCATCGCGCTTGCGTTCTAGGTCGCGTAAGACTCGCTCCAAGTTTGCCTGCCCTACCCGATCTGGGCTATCTTCCTGAGCCGAGATACGCTCCAAGTTTTCTAGTGCCCAAGTGCAGAAAGCAGGGTCTATCCGCAGAGTCTCTAGTTTCCCCTCAATCTGCCGCTCAATAAGCTCTGGGGAGACTCCCCGCTTGACACAGCCTCCCTTCCCATTCGTGCAATGGTAGTAGGTATAGCTCACCGTCCTACCTGTTTTCTTGTAATGCTTCGTTTTGGTCTCGGCGGTAATGAGGCACTTGCACTTTAAACAACGGATCAGGCCAGTGAAGGCATACTCCCTTGTTTTGGGCTGAATATGGTTTACCTTACCCAAAAGCTCTTGGACTCGCATAAACTCGGCCTCCGTGATCATCGGAGGATGTGCTCCTTTGTAGAGCACTCCATCATGCCGAAAGTAGCCGTAATAGAACGGGCTATCAAACATCTTATAGACCCCGCTGACACCGATGGGATTGTTACCTAACAACTTCCCCCGTCGTCTTGTCCGGTATCCCCACTGATGAAGTGCTGCGCAGACTTGGGTGCCCGTGTACGCACCCGTGAGCATCATGTCCCAGGCCCGGCGCAGTAGTGGGAACCGCTCAGGGTCAATGACAATCGTGTGGTTTTCCGTATCGTTAAGGTAGCCTTCGGGGGCTTGGTGCGGATACCATCCTTTGGCGATCTTGCTCTTGAGACCCCGCAGAACGTCTTTGGAGAGCTTGTCAACGTAGTACTTGGACTGAGAAAAGATCATGCCGAGCATGAACTTCCCCTCCGGGCTGTTCTCGAAGGTATAGCTGACAAAGTGAAGCGTCACGAGCTTGCCCCGGTCTAGCAGGTCGATCACCATGGCCCCATCCACGGCATTGCGCGCAAGTCGGTCGGGATGCCAGGCGAGAATGCCATCTACCTCCTTTGACTCGATGGCCTGAAGCAGCTCCGAGAACCCCTCCCGCTTCCCATGTGCTTTCGCTGAGCGCGACTCGCTGATGACGCGAACGATTTTGAAGTTGTGTCGCGCCGCCTCTTCGTAGGCGAGACGGATCTGGTCGTCGATGCTTTGAATCTGCCGTTCTTCAGATTCCGTTGACTTGCGGGCGTAGAGAATAAGTCGCATAAATAAGATGATTACGGATAAGGATCATTTGAAGACAGTAGCTTGGGTGTGCAGCCAGGGTGGGTTCCGAAGTTCTTGAGGTAGACGAGTTGGAGGACCTGAGCCGCGAGACGAGCGGCCTCCTGCTCGGTCAGCACCGTTCCCATCTTGGATTCCCAGAGTTGCACAAACGAAGTAAGCGCCTCCGTGTCGGGGCTGGGTAGCCGGAAGCGATGCTCCCGGTCAATGCTGGTTCGTGCTGCGGAAGTCTCCATACCCCCACCATGAAGGGCAATGCTTTTTTCCGCACAGAGGGTTGCACTACCGCCACAGCACTAGGAGCGACAGAGTGCAGACCATTACTGTAACGATGTAAGAGCCACTTCAGAAGGTTGCTAATCGACTGTTCCCGCGAGCCATCTTCCAGAAGCTGACTAATTTTAGTAGATACGTCAAGAGATTAGTACGGAGCATCAGCCTCTTCCGCATACCCTGCTACCATCCAGATACTCCACTATTCGGGGCTGAACAAACATAGACCCTGTTGCCGAATCCAAAACGGCGGATGACCTTCCCTCTATGAAGGGTTCTTCGCATGGGGGATTTCCGAGGCGTTTCGGGCACCTCAGGGAATTCGGCAACAGGGTCAACATAGACGTTAAAAAGGGACACCGAGGGAGCTGAGGTGATAGAGCCAGCTATAGTGAGCCTGGTGTGGACTTATCTGAATTGCGCGTCCAGCGAGGCTGACCACTTTTCGAGGTAGCCGGGGCTATCTCGCTCGACCGAGTGTGCACCAAAGGTCGCGGTTGTCCGAAGTGGAGTCGGTCGAGCATTGCCTCAGTGGAAAGTCACCATCGCTTGATGGGAGCCATTGTAGAATTGCAAGAACCACACAGAGTGATTGGAGTCGGGGTCCCTGGCGGCGCAGTAGCAGAAAACGTTATCTCCTAGAATCTGAATAGGGCACCGCTCCCACTTGGGCTCAGTTCCGGCGAGTTGCATGAGCGCCGCGAACGTCTGCTTGTCTGGTTCCCCATTGGGGCCGATGAAGAGCCGGACACGACCCCGAAAATGAGCTGGGACTACCTCGCCCGTCACATGGAAGTGCAGACCACGGGCAATCTTCTCCATCACCCGTTCCACTCGCGGCGCGTCGAAAGGAAACCCCTGGCGTTTACCGAGCCAGATGCCGGATTCGGTGAAGATGTCCGCCCAGATCATTGAGCGTCCAAGATGTGCAGGGCCTCCCTTGCCTTTGCGTACTGCGCTCATGAAGGGTCCCTGCTCGTCCAGGCGCGCCTTTGCAACAGGGTGGTTCGAGGAGAAGCGGTTTGCGATCATGACGGAGGCAGTGTAGTCCTCGTCGTCGTTCAGGGACGATTTGTCCCCGTGGTTACACGTTTTGCAGGACGCCACGATGATGATGTCGCTGGGGATGTTATGTGGGTCGAAGAAGGCCCGGGCGACGACGTGCTCGCGCTCGCGGTCCTTTTGGTCGGGGAGAGCGATGCCACAGTAGGCGCATATCTTCTTACCGTGGCGATACGCGCTCTGGACTTTACTTGAGTTTTTCATGTTAAAGCACTATCGCTCTAGGCGATGTCTGTGATAATGGACTCCGTTCACGAAAACGAGCCCATTGCCATGAGAGCCGAAGACTCTCCCTTTTGCGTTCCTATTGGAGAGGCAACGAGGTGTCCCTTTTTAACGTCTATGTTTGTTCGGCCCCAAGTTCGGAGCAGTACAGTTAGCTTTAGGCGCGACTGATGATCTTCGAGCGGACACACTTCCATTCACCACTTACCTTCCGCCAGCGATCTTCCTGGGTTGCCGAAACGCGCAAATGTTTTCCTTGGGCGTCCGTGGAGTTTGCAGAGACGGAGATCACAGCCACCAGGTCGCCATTCTCGAAACGAGGCGCGGGACTCTCCAACACCTTCGTTTCAATATGACACTCCACGACCCGCTTCGGGTCGGTATTGCTGAAGCGCTTCTCAAAGTAGCGGAGCGAATCACTCCGGGTTTCTTTTGAGCCATCCTTGTCAACAAACGTCCACTCGCTCGCTGCGTAGGCCATGTGACCTTGAGCGTCCCGGCGACCGTAGGCTGCGTCACTGCTCGCGTACACTGACTTGATCGCTGACACGGCGGAGGACAGGTCGGACACAGGAGCAGCCGGGACAGGTGTTGACGTGGTACCTGAGGAGGACGTCGTACTAGACGAGGCTACGCTGGAATTACTTTCGGCGGAAGTAGCGGATCGTGAACCGGGTGACAGCTTTGAGTAGACAATCCAGCCAAGGACAACAAGCACTAGGACGCTGCCGACCATGATCGGAATCAAAAAGCTCTGTTTCTGATCGGGAGCGCTTGATCTGTTTTGCGCTGGTGGGGTGTCTCGCGGAATGCTTGGCTGAGCCTGAGCAACGAGATCTGATCCGTCATTTTTGCAGTAGATCAGCTCGTCGCTATATGTCGCTCCGCAGACGGGACAGACTTTCATTTTGCATTGTTTCCTTTGAGGACCCAGTTTGTGGGTCGTCGCTGCGCACTTGGGGATCGCCGCCACAACGTACTAAAAAACAAAAATAGAGCACATGAGAGAGACCGACGAAACACGTAAAACGAAGTAACGTGTAGAGTAGGAATTCTTGAATTATCGGGTTTTGATTTCGCCTGTTCCAGATGGATTAGGGTAGGGCAAGGTTAGCCTACTCCTTACCCTAGACCTTGCCCTATCTCTATTACCCGTCGCCCATCTCATCTCGACGATCCGATAGGCGCTTGGCGTTCTCCATCTCGATCCGGCTGAAGTCGTGCTTCTCCAGGGATTCCATGCTCACACCAGGCCGGATGTGGTACCAGGAGAAGGTCGAGAAACACTGGCGATAGTAGGGGTCCTTGAAGGGGTAGCCGTGCCGTGCGTAGATCTCGTTTATCGCGTAACGCACCGAGGAGTAGTCCCATCTCGACAGCTCCGACTTGCTCAGAAGGCGCTCACGGGTCTGAGGGTACTTCTCACCCACAAGCATTGGCGAGCCATTTTTTGGCGGCGTGTCCTTTGGCTTAGACGGCTTGCTTTTGGGCATAGCGGACGACTTAGAGGCCAGTACCGGAGCCGCTTGCAACGACTTCACGGATGGCTTAAGAGCGCCTCCAGTAGCCTGCTCTGGCACACTTGGCTTCATGCCTTTGACCACGAAGAACGCACCGCCCGCCAGTACACCAGTGCCAAGAAGTACCATCCCAATCATGCTTCCACGCGAGAGCTGAGGCAACTTTGTTGCCTTCTGAGGCCCCACGATATCGTCCGGCTCGGGCAGTGCTGCCATGAAGCGAGATGCAGGACGCCCTGCCTCCGCTTGGGATGGTGAGGCTGATTGGGCCACGGTCTGGGCGGATGAGGCAGCGGAAACGACCGTGGTAGGCTTCTCTTCCCGTAGCGACTCGGTGGATTCGTGCTTTGGTTCAGAGGATGTTGTAGCCTGTTTAGCGGGGATCACGACCAGCTCAGAGCCGTCTTCCTTGCAGTAAAGAAACGACTCCAGATACTCTCGCCCGCACTCAGGACAGCGTTTCTTGGTATCCATCAGAGACCCATTATTGTCCATCAGAGTCCTACATTTTCCAGTCGCTGACGGGCCTCATTCAGGCTCTGGAGGGCCTGATCAGAGCGCTGTTTGTCTTTCTCCAGTGCCTGGCCCATTCGTTGAATGGCAGGATTGGCCATGTCCGAGCCGTCCCGGTTCGAGCGAAATCCTTCCAGCATCTGGTTGGTCATTTGCTGCGCTTGCTGCTTTTTCTCAAGCGATTGCTGCACCTGCTGGGTAAGCTGCTCGTTCTCTTTGAGTAGCTCGTCGCGCTCCTGACGCAGCTCGCCCACACGCCGCTCTGTGTCTTGTCTTGCCTGCTGCGCTTCTTGGAGTGCCTGATTTAGCTCGTCGCTCTCCACCGATGAGGCCGCTTCCTGGAGCTGCTGAACCGACTGTTCAAGCTGGCTTACGCGCTCCTGATGCTCTTTGACTTCCTGGCTAATGGACTCGGCCTCTTTCTCCTGCGCCTCACGCCTCTGCTCAACATCCTCAATCCGCATCGTCTTTCTACCTCTCTTAGAATCTTCGAATTACTCAGTCCAGCTTGATCTTATCCAAGTGGTCCCGATCAGCCAGGAGTGCCTTCTGCACGTCCTCTAGTCTCTCGTGGTGGG
>NZ_JANNYP010000147.1:0-4098 GCF_031410135.1 Armatimonas sp.
GCCGCAGCGGGTCGTAAGAGTACCTGCCCGATCATCACGCCCTGGATCAGCAGGAGGGTGGCAAGTACCCGAAAAGGTGCTTTCTGAAAAACGGTCTTGGTGTTCGTCGTTGTTGTCGTTGTCGGTGTCATGTCAATGAGCCTCTTTCTCGTTCGTGGTGCGCCGACGCGGGCAATTTCCATGCACGGGGCGACGGCGTTCGATGCCTAACGTATACGCCAACCTTGTGGCGGGGGGAAGACAAACTCGCGGGGGCAGAATTCGCTTCTACCCCCCACTCCGCGCTGTCCCTACCGCCCGTGTGGTAGGTGGACGAGGAAAAGGGTTAGAGGCCCTTGGTATCCTTGTCTGTCTTGATGCCATCCAGATTCGTCGTCTTATACAGATGCGTTTGACTCAGATTCACCCCACGCAGATCCGCCAGGGAGAGATCCGCCTTACTCAGATTCGCCCCACGCAGATCCGCCTTACTCAGATTCGCCCCACGCAGCTTCGCCCCTTCCAGATCCACATTTGTCATTTTCGCCCCCCCCAGATTCGCAGCACTCAGATTCGCCCCACTCAGATCCGCCATGTACAGGTTCGCCCCAGTCAGATTCGCAAAACGCAGATTCACCCCAGCCAGATCCGCCCCACTCAGATTCGCACCAGTCAGGTTCTTCTCTCCCGCCTTTGCTTTTTTCACCCAACAGGCTATTCGCTGCGCTTCAACACTAATTTTGTTGCAGTTCTCTGCCGCGCCGGTCTGTGCCGCAGCGGGTCGTAAGAGTACCTGCCCGATCATCACGCCCTGGATCAGGATGAGGGTGGCAAGTACCCGAAAAGGTGCCTTCTGAAAAACGGTCTTGGTGTTCGTCGTTGTTGTCGTAACGGGTGTCATAGCAATGAGCCTCTTTCTCGTTCGTGGTGCGCCGGGTACCCATCCGAGAGGAAGGGTGATGGGCAATTTTCATGCACAGGGCGACGGCACTCGATACAGTCTCACTCAATCACAAACCTCCCAAGGTGCCAAGCATGAACACCAAACCTGCTACATTCCCGCCAAACTTTCTACGTTTTAGTGAGTCTGTGTTATCATCCAGCGGAGGGCAGAGAGTTTTGGAGCAGACACTGGGGCGCGCACTACAGGCACAACGCAAGGCACGCGGCTTGACGATCCAGGCACTCGCGGCACAAGCGGGGGTTCACCGGACGACCGTCTCGCGCTGGGAACGAGGGGAGGCGACTCCCTTCGCTTATGAGCTCACTCGCGTTCTGGAGATTCTTGACATCAGCCCGACGGAGCGCCAAGACTACTACCGAAACGTCGAAGCCCCACGCGCGATCCAGATCGCCCGTGCAGGTACGAACGCCAACCTGCCCGTCTCCCTCGGAGAGCTTCTCTCGGCGCTCCGTCAGCGAGCGGGTGTCTCCCAGCGTCAGGTAGCCCGGATCGCCGGCGTCGCTCAGAGCCTCGTGGTCAAGTGGGAAAAAGGCGAGTGCTGGCCCAACATGGAGCACCTGCATGCCTTTTGCTTTACGGTCGGGGCCAGCCAGGACGAGCTGGTTTTTCTCACCACCCGTGCCTGGAACCAGGTGGAGCCTCTCCCGCAGAAGAGAGAGGCCCTAGACGACTTTCTCCTACAAGGGCGCGATGACTCAAACCCTGTCTGGGCCGGAATTTATCTCGCACTCGCCGCCCGCTACCAGAGCCTGTACCGCATGGGCAAGATCAGCGAGTCCGATGCGCTCTCCGCCTATGGTATCTACGCCGTCTATCTGGCATGGCGACTGCACAAGTTCGAAGAGGCCAAACAGATCGCGGCCCCTGTCATTGCGAGTCTGGGGCGAAGCCGTGGCCCGCTTAACTTGGCGCAGATTGCCGCAATCAACTGTCACGTCTCCTACGATGATGCCTTTGGCAACGAGCGCCGCAATGTCCCGAGGAACTACGGAACCAGGAGACAGTGGGAAGACAACGTGAGTTTTTTAGAGTCCGTGTCGCACCGTTTCACGCCCAGAAACAAGCGCAATTACAATCGCATACGGGCACAGAATCTGGAAAAACTGGGAAGCATGGACGAGGCGGATGCGAACTACCAGGTCAATATCGCCTCGGCTTCCAGCCAGAGAGAAGCCGATAGCCAGAGCTGGGCTTATGTCGAGTTTCTCTGCCGTCAGGGACGGTTCCGGGACGCCCTTCCTGTTCTGATTCCTCCAGCTCAGTTGTTTTCTAATGGCTCCCCCGCTATGCTAAGCATCAAAAACTGGTGCAACCACGCCGAGGTGTTTGCGGGCTTGGGAGACTACACCGAGGCGGAGGGCTATCTTACCCAGGCAGTCACCTATGCCCACCAGCACAGCGAGCCGAGTCTCTCCGAGCGCGAGTTTTTGCGTATCGGCTCCCTCATCAAGTAAGAAGGTAGAATCGCTCTATGAAGAGCCTTCTGACCCACCTGGAGTGCAGCAAGACCGGCGAGCACTACGATGCCGATGTGCCCCAAAATCTCAGCCGGGTGGGTGCGCCCCTGCTGAGGAGGATTGATTTTTTCATGAATACTGCATCTTCTTCTAAAAAACGATTCGTGCATCCTCCATCGGAAGTCAGGAGGCTTTAGGAACGGGCGCGAGGGCACTCAACGCGCCCGCTCCGGAGCACGACGGGATGACGAACCCGGTATCGCGTCGATCTCGACGACACGAGGACAAGGGTTAGCTGCCGGGAGGGAGACCCTTGGTATTCGCGTCTTTCTTGATGCCAGTCAGATTCGTCCCAATCAGCTTCGCCCCACGCACATCCGCCCCACGCAGATCCGCCCCAGTCAGATTCGCATTAATCAGATTCGCCAAAACAAGATCCGCCAAAACCAGATTCGCCTTAGTCAGATTCGCCTTAGTCAGATTCGCCTTATGCAGATTCGCCCCTTCCAGATGCGCCTCACGCAGATCCGCCCCAGTCAGATTCGTCTTAAACAGATTCGCCTTAACCAGACGCGCCCCAGACAGATCCGCCTTACTCAGATTCACCCCAGTCAGATTCACCCCGTTGAGCCAAGAATTACGCAGGTACTTCTCTCCCGCCTTTGCTTTTTTTAACCAACAGGCTGTTCGCTGCGGTTCAACACTAATTTTGGTGCAGTCCTCTACCGCGCCGGTCTGTGCCGCAGCGGGTCGTAAGAGTACCTGCCCGATCATCACGCCCTGGATCAGGATGAGGGTGGCAAGTACCCGAAAAGGTGCTTTCTGAAAAACGGTCTTGGTGTTGGTCGTTGTTGTCGTTGTCAGTGTCATAGCAATGAGCCTCTTTCTCGTTCGTCATGTGCCGACGCGGGCAATTTCCATTGCACGGGGCGACGGCATTCGATGCCTAAAGTATAATGCAACCTTGTCGCGGGAGGAAGACAAACTCGCGGGGGCAGAATTCGCTTCTCCCCCCACGACGCGCTGTCCCTACCGCCCGTGTGGTATGTGGACGAGGACAAGGGTTAGCTGCCGGGAGGGAGACCCTTGGTATTCGCGTCTTTCAAAATGCCAGTCAGATTCGCCCCAGTCAGAACCGCCTTAGTCAGATTCGACTCAATCAGACCCGCCTCAGGCAGGTCAATCACGCAGTTTCACTCCAGTCACCTTCGCCCCAGTCAGCTTCGCCCCAGTCAGCTTCGCCCCAATCATAACTGCCCCAGTCAGATCCGCCCCAGTCAGGTTCGCCTTATACAGATCCGCCTGACGCAGAATCGCCCCAGTCAGCTTCGCCCCTTCCAGATTCGCCCCCATCAGATTCGCCCCTGTCAGATTCGCCTGATTCAGATCCGCCTGAACCAGAAACGCAATATCCAGCCTCGCCCCAGTCAGATTCGCCCCAGTCAGATTCGCATTATACAGACCCGCCCTTTGCAGCTGCGCCTTAGTCAGATTCGCCCCACTCAGATTCGCATTAGTCAGATGCGCATATCTCAGATTCGCCCCAGTCAGATTCGCCGCAATCAGCTGCTCCGAAGTCAGAGCAGTGAAAGGCGCTTCCGCCAAAGTCATCCCCACCTGAATCAGACCACTCTAAGTCTGAATATCCATCCTCGCCCCAGTCAGATCCGCCTCATACAGAGTCGCCTCAGTCAGAAC
>NZ_JANNYP010000148.1:0-3172 GCF_031410135.1 Armatimonas sp.
GAGGAATGCGAAGCTGTCCCCCGACCGCCATATTTCCTGCCTTGGGCTGAAGATAGATCGGTAGCTCGACGACGGCTTTGTCTGGCAGAACCCGCGCCCCGCAGAGAAAACCAAACTCCGCCGGGTTTATGTCAAAGACGATTGTCTGGTGCAAGTAGCGCTCCTGAAACGCGTTCCAGAGCGGCTGGATTTGGGGAGCCGCCAAGTTTACCAAAAGCGGGCGTTCGCGAAACTGAGTGATCGGCTCCTGTGGAGCAACTCCTGCGACGATCAGCCGGAGCGCCTCAGGCATCGCCCAGACCCTCTGCTGCGCCTGCATCGGATTGTCTACGTCCGAGAGCCCGACGAGCTGCTCCAGCGAGAGCTCGGCCAGAGGGAGCAAGTCCGCGACGATAAACTTCCCACCGCGCTGCTTGAGCTGGCGGGCCACGGTCTCGCGCCAGGCATCCGAGACTTCGTAGCGGCGCTGGCGGTACCAGTCGCGCTTGCGAAAGAGTAGGGTCTTGTTTGCCGTCCACCAGAGATAGCCCTCTGGCTGACAGAGCGCATCGAGCTTGCCAACAGCACTCTGCGGGTCTTTGATCTCGCTCTTGCTGCCCACATGCACGGGATGGCTGCGGTAGAGATCGGCAAAAACGGGCTGGCCGGAGAGTTCGGCAAGCACCTTGAGGCGCTCCACCAGCGCCTTCTCGGTAGATACTTTGACCTCGGCGGAGAGCGCCTTCTCGTCCACTTTCGCGCCATCGTAGGGATTGCCGTGCGGCGGGAGGGCAAACGCCTCGGGGGCGGGGAACTGGTGCATCGGAATCTCCAGTCCCGTCGGAGCGGCCATCCGTGCCCGGATTCCATCGTGAAACACAAACAAATCAAAAACAACCGAGACGCGCTCCATCTTATCGGGACGGATTGGGGTGATCCCGTCCAGCGCCAATGAGCCATCCGTGCTGGGAATCAGCTTGGGCTGGTCTTTGAAGCGCTCGCCTTTGTAGAAGAGCGGTGCCAGGTCAAGTCTCTGCTTTGCCGTCAGCCCAGCGACGGGCAGCTTCACATGATGCGTCTCGGCCAGGCGCTCTTTCTGATCCGGGGTGAGCCGGGCGTAGAGTTCAACGGCGAGTCGCGTTGCGGCGAGCTTCTCGGGATCGGTGCGAAGCTGCTTCACCAGCGCGTCGAGTTTTTCCAGAATCCAGCGCCGATCTTCTCGCTCCAGCCGCTCTTCGAGTCGCCGGGTCTTTGTCGGTAGCTCCAGCCGGTAGGTGGGCTGCCCCTGAATAGATTTTGTCTCACGCCAGCTCGCCCCAAAGAGCGCCGCCAGATCGTCGAGTGTCTCTCGAAGGGTGCGGTCTTTCGAGAAGACAACGACCTTGTCCTCGCTGAGGGGTGCGCGCACCGTCAGCGTGACCCCCGTCTTTGTCCCGAGCTGGGGGAGCAGCTCCGAGAGTGCAATACCCTCGGCATTGATCGAGAGCCGCACATTCAGCCGGGAGTCTGAGAGCCAGTGGTTTTCCTGGTGGGTTCCAAATGCCTGTGCGACCGTCATCGTCAGGGGAAGCGCCAGAGCCACACTCAGCACCGCGATCTGGAGTCGGGTGCGTGTCTTGAGAGGGGTATTGTCGGCTCCGCTGAGAAGGCGCTGGACGCGTGCCTTGAGCTGCGAGCCGGGCGACGAGATTCCCAGCGCCAGAGCCGTACCCGAGTGGGTAGCGCTCAGCTCCACCAGACCTCGGGCGTAGTCGCGGGGAGCGATCTCCTCCACCACAGCCAGCGCATCGGCAAGCTCCTCCGAGGCGGCCTCGTGGGCTCGACGGAGAAGCCCCACCAGCGGCACGGGCCAGAGCAGTACCGCAGCGATACGAAATGCCAGGTTCCAGCGGAGATCATGATGCCGTAAATGAGCAGCCTCGTGGCGCAGGATCGCTCGCTGGAGCTCAGGGGCGCAGGTAAAGAACGACGGAGTCAACAAGAGCAGCGGCTGACGGATTCCCACAAGGGCCACCCCTTTAATCGTTGTTGAGAGCCGCACAGGAGCCGGAAATGTCGCCTCACACTCGACAGGTTGGCTCGCGCGACAGAGCTGCATGATGCCCGCTCCCGCCATAGCCAGCCAGCAGAGGCCCAGTGCCATTCCTGCAAGATAGACCGGCATACTCCACACCTCCCCGAGACGAGACGGCTCCGTGGGAAATGCCGTTGGGGGTCGGAGAGAAGTGGGCGTCGTTGCCGATACCGCCGAGAGTTTAACAACAGGCTTTTCTTGTACAGGCGACGATGGTGTTACCCGAGGTGCAATCGGGGTCGGGAAGAGCGTGGGGGTGAACCCAACAGACGCGGAGGTGGCCATAGTGGGCTGGAAAGCATCGTCTTGTGGAGCAGGCAGGGAGAGGGAGAGAAGCACAAAGAGAGGAGTGGCTGTCGCCACTCCAACTAAAGTGAGCCGACAGATCAGGACACGCGGACGAAGTAATCTTCGTGGCAGAAAGCGCTCGATCAGTCGCCCAAGAGTCAGCAAGAGAGCACTCAGCAGTAGAGTTCCGAGAAGCATTTTCATCGCGCATCCTCTTTCTGGCTCGTCTCGGAGTCAAGCAGCTCCCGGAGCTGCTGCTTCTCCGCCTCCGAGAGCTTTTCTTGCTGGAGAAGATGAGCCATCATTCCGTAGACCGACCCCTCATACACACGCGCAAGAAGCTCACGGAGCGGCGTCTGCGCTACCTCATCGGGAGCCCGAAGTGCCCGAAATACGAAGGTTCGATCCTCCACCTCATGAGCGACTAAGCCCTTAGTTTCTAGCTGTCGCAGGAGTGTCTGGATGGTGCTATGGGCGACCGCCCCGCTGGGTGCCAGCGCCTCGGTAAGGGCACGCGCCGTCAGCGGCCCCTGTGTGTATAGCGTCTGCAGAATCGTGTACTGTAGCTTTCCTAGTCGCATCTCTCTTCCTATCATTTACTCAGTAAATCTACTCAATAGAGTACAGGCTCACTTCGCCTTTGTCAATACTTGCACGCCCCACCCCAACATGATAAAATTTTGCCCACTACAACTTGGGGCTATGGCTCAGCTGGGAGAGCGCTACATTCGCATTGTAGAGGTCAGGGGTTCGAATCCCCTTAGCTCCACTTTAAGTTCTAAAAGGCGTATCGGGGAGGTTCCCGATACGCCTTTTTTGCGCTATACTGAA
>NZ_JANNYP010000149.1:0-10401 GCF_031410135.1 Armatimonas sp.
TGATTATCTCTCTGGAAGCGAGCGGCTTTTATGAGGAGATCCCTGAGCTGCTGGAAGAGATCCCCGACTGGAACGAGCGTCCCTCTGCGCACCTCGCAAGCCTGCGCCATGGGATTAAGGGTGTGCAGCAAGAGCCCACCATCGAGGCTCTGGAAGACCTCACCGATGCCGTCCGTCGGGCGGTAACCGTTCTCCGTTCCCACCATCAAAAAACGCTGGTGGAGGAGGCGGTGGATACTCTGCTCAACAACCACTGCACTCCATTTACTTTAGAGGACATGCAGCTTTTGCGGGAACACGAGTGGCACAATCTCTTTGCCGTTTACTTCTGCCATCTCCACGAGAGCGGTAAGGTTCCTGGTGAGCTATGGCCCCTGCAACCTCGGGAAGAGTCGGCCATTCGATGGCATCTACCGACAACGCGACACAATCCTGAGAAATCGGCACAGCTCTTACGCGCTTTGGAGCCCAGTCTGGATATTGTCTATACCCTGGTGCGATTGGAGCGCTTCGACGATGCACGGGCAGTTTTGCATCAGCTCCAACCTCAAGAGCACTGGCAAACACAGACAGAGCTGGAAGAGGCTCGTGATGTTATCGAGGTACAAGAGTCTCCCGAGGCGCTCAGGACGATAGAAAAGTCTCCACAGGAGGAAGCTACTCCACCACTTTCCGGGTGGCTAGATCGTATTTCTTCCCGCTGGGAACGGACTCTGGGCCGGGTTTGGCGGCGTCGTAAAAATTGACGCGAGTGCGGCCGGTGATCTCGGCGATGGAGCCTTGGACGATCAGCGCGGTGGCTTCATCTATGCCAACTCCTAATAATTGCGGATAGGTCTTGATCAGTAGCTCCATGTCCTTGAAGCGGTTGCGCTGGGTGAAGTGCTGGTCAATGGCCATGCCAGGGAGAAAGCCCAGGCCACGCTCGTAGCCGGGGGCGATGATCTCCTCGGGGCCGAGGGGGTTGCCACGGGCCATGTACTCGCCTTGAATAGACGCGCCCGCGCTGCTGCCGCCGATCACGCCACCGCGCTTGAGGACGTCGTGTATCAGCTTGGCGGCCTTGGTGTTTTCGTAGGCATCCACAAAGCGCCACTGCCGTCCGCCGCCAAACCAGACTCCCGTGGCACGCTTGAGCAGCGCCAGCACCTCGGGCTTGTCCACGGCCTCGGGGGTGCGGCCCGTAATCTCAACGACTTCTTTGGCACCCGCGCGGCGCAGGGCCTCGGCCATGCCGTCTTTGGGCGGGAGCGGGTCGGGCATGGAAATGGGGATCACGGCGATGATGGCTTTCTCCGGGCCGCCCGCCAGCTCGACAAAGCGCTGGGTGAGCCCCTGCGGCATCCCACCGCCACCGATAATCACCAGCGTCCCCGACGGCACGCTGGGCGTGGCGAGCTTCTTGGGCGGAAAGGCGGGCTCGGTGCGCTGGCGGCTCCAGCGGCGCAGGGCCGTGAGATCGGCAAGGCGCTTGCGTCCAGCAAGCGTGATGCGCTCCTCGGGGGCAAAGCGTGTGGCGGCGAGGCGGATCGTGACGGGCACAGCTCCCAGGAGCTGAACCTCCCGCCCAACAATGGCCAGCGCCGCGCCCTCGGGGAGCTCGTAGCGGATCGCGGCGTTGGCATCGGGGAGGAGGCCGTCTTTGAGCGCGGTCTGAGTGAAGGGGAAGTTGCCCCCGAGAGTCGCGCCTCGGGCCTGAGCGGCCTTGAGGGCATCGAGCACTTTGCCTTTTGGGGGCTCGGGGAACTCCCACCAGACCCCCGTGGCCTCGGCGAGCTCACGCGGGTCGGGGGCCTTGTCTTTCACCGCGACAAACTTGCCCTCCAGCGGCTTGGCCAGGCGCGTGAACGTGAGAAATGCCTCCGGGGCGGCGGGGCCGGGGCCACAGAGGACGAGTGCGCCGGGGATTCCCTCGGCAAAAGCGGGTTTTTCGTATCGCATAATCTACTTTCCAGCCCCCGAGAAGCTCGGGTAGCGGTCGAAGTCTTCCTTGTCTGTCTTGCCCGAGACCCGTGGGTCGCCGGTCTTCTTGAGGGTCTCGTCGAGCTGGGTGCGGAGCCGAGCGAGTGGCTTGGCATGCTTCTGGCTTGCCGCAAGATTCGTCAGCTGGTGCGGGTCGGACTTGAGGTCGTAGAGCTCCTCGGCGGGGCGCTTGGTGGTTGCCCACGCGGCAAAACGCGGGTCGGTGCTCTCCACCATGGCCTGCTTGCTGGGCGAGCCGTTGATCGAGTTGGCCTGGTCAATGTCCGAGAAGAGTGGCGGGTCACCCGCAGGCCAGCGGTCGGGGGCGAGGTTGCGGATGTAGAGAAAGTCCTGGGTGCGAACCGCGCGTGCCGGGTAGCCGAGATTGCCTGCTCGCGCTTTCACAAAGTGCCGCTCCCGACCAAAGTACACCGCGTCGCGCTTTTGCTTCTTCCCTGCGGTGAGTAAGGGCAGGAGGCTCTGGCCGGTGATGGTATCGGGAACCAGGACTCCCGCGGCCTCAAGAAACGTCGGGGCGAGATCGGTGTGGCTAACCAGCTCATTGCGCTTTTGCCCCGGCTTGATGCGCTCCGGCCAGCGGACGGCCAGCGGCATACGCGTCCCAGCATCGTAGAGGTTGGTCTTGCCATGAGGAAAGGGGAAGCCGTTGTCGCTGGTGACCACGACAAGCGTGTTCTGCGCCCGCCCCGTGCGCTCCAGTGCGGCCAGAAGTGTGCCGAGCTCACCGTCAAAGTCCTCAAGCTCGCTGTGGTAGTCGAGCAAGTCCGAGCGCACCTCAGGGGTATCCGGAAGGTAGGGGGGAACGATAACGCTTTCAAGCTTCTTGCCACGCTTGCGCCCGACTCCGGTTTCGTAGGTGCGGTGCGGGTTGGAGCTGCCAAACCAGAAGCAAAACGGTGCTTCGTCGGCTACGGTTTTTAAGAAGGCATCGAAGCTGGCGAAGCGAGGGCCGGCGGGGTTGTCTTTTCGTCCGTACTTGGTGAAGTCGCCCGGAGCCCAGCCCTTGCCCGTGTGCCCAATTTTGTAGCCCGCCGCCGCGAGCAAGTCCGTGTAGATCGGGGCAGTATTGGGCCAGAACGACCAGAGATTGGCTCCCTCACCGAGCCGCCAGATGTGCTGGCCGGTGAGAATCCCCCCGCGTGAGGGTGTACAAGACGGCGACGCGCAGAACGCATGGGTAAAGAGCGCACCCTCCCGCGCCACTCGGTCAAAGTGGGGAGTCTGGGCTACCGGATCGCCGTTGGCCCCAAAGTGGCTCCACGACGCATCATCGGCGATGACAAAGAGAATGCTGGGGCGCGTGTCCATGCAGGCATTTTACCTGCCCGCGCCCCCGTCTGGTGAGGTTAGGTGAAGAATGGCGCGGGGCGCTCGGGCTTGTTCTCGACACGGGTGAGCCAGTAGTGGGCGTCCCACTTGTCGTCATCGAGCAAGAAGCGCCAGAACTTGATGCGCTGGGCGTACTCCAGGCGATCGTCGTTGCCGTACCACTTATGGTTGCGCATCAGGTTGCTCTGCACCTCGGATGCGTTGAGATCGTCGGTGTTCCAGAGCAAGCGCTGCCGCACGGTCGGGTTGAGGCGTAGCTTGAACATGTAGCGCATCTGCTCGGTGTGATTCGGCTGAGCGCAGTGCCAGATCCCATGGTGCCCGACAGCAATCGTCCCCGCCTTGCAGACTATCGGGAGCTGGCCCCGGAAGTTCTGGTAGCGCCCGATATCGGTCTCGTGGATACGGCGCAGGTGGCTCCCCGGGAGAAACATCGTCCCGCCCATCTCGCGCGGCGTGTCGTGGGGGAAATAAAACAGCTGGATGTCGAAGTGCTGGCGCGGATCAATGATATTGTCCGCGTGCCAGATCTGCCCCTCTTCGTGGCGCGGCCCGACTTTATGGAACGCATGGTGGTCATAGAGCGGCGAAGGTCCGACGAGGCTGCGAATAATCCCCTCCACTTGTGGCAGGCGGAAAAGCGCCCCAAAGCCCTTGGAGTCTTTCCAGATATTGGAGAGCTCCTGGCCCGATTTCTCGTAGCCAATGGGGATTGCCTTGTTATCAATCTCCTGCATCGCCGCTTGATTGATTTCGTCGGGGATGAGCTCTGGGAAGACCAGCAGGCCATCGGCGGCGAAGTTGGCCATTTGTACCGTGGTGAGGAGATGTTCTTTACTAACCATTGCTGATATCCTCCAGCTTCTCTAAAATATACTCAAAGCGCAAGTAAGATGTCGTCAGCTCCATCCCCGGATAAGCCGGGTTGAGCTGCGGAAACTGGATCACACGCCAGCCGTCTTTCATCGCCTCAATCACGGAGTTGTAGGGGGGCGTGTCGCTGTCCCCCGTGGTGTGGTGCTCCTTGCCTGTCCCGTCCCAGATGGACCAGGCACAGACCCCGCTGTTCAGCGCGGGATAGTGCAGGTAGAGCACCAGTAGTTTCTGCCGTAGCATTCGTTTTTTCTCCTATTCGCCATGTCCCGCCCATTCACCCAGAGGGTACCCGGGGCGGGACTGGAGAGCTAAAGCTACGAAGGGCGTGCCGCCCATACCGAGTTTACTCGGGATTCCTATGGCCGGAACGGCCTTCGCAGCCGAAGGCTCTCCAGCACCGCCCCTCTAACGGGCGGTGCGAGAATTGGTTGATTTTAATAGTTTTGTTTTCGTCTTTCAATGGCCTGGGTTGTCAATTGGTGGTAAAAAATCGTGGTGAATTCTAGCGTCGAGAACTGGCAAGCCCTAGAGTGGCCGATCTGCCTCGCCGAGCCGCCCGTGCTGGTGCAGATGTCAGCGGCACTTCACGGCGGGCAGAGCATGGATCGCTTCCAGCTCCCAACGCTCTGGTCAGTGCATTTTTACCGCTACCGTGCGACTCTGGAACTGGCCGGGCAGACGTTTCCCATCCGTCCTGGCTTTGTGGGAATCACGCCCCCCAACGAGCCCGTGGTCTACCACTACGAAGGCCCGTCACCGCACCTCTACGCCCACTTTCGCCTGCCACTGGGCACTGCCACGGGGACGATTCCCCTCATGCAGGATCTTGGGACGCGGTTTCCCCAGCTCTATGCCCAGTTCGAGGAAGTGGCACTTGCGCCGCACCTGCCCCGCTGGCGCCGTCAAGCCCGGCTCTGGGAGGTGCTCTGCCAGCTCACAGAGCGCCCCGCACCTCAGATGCGCCTGACTGGCCACCCCGCTGTCACTGCAACCATTGAGCGCATCGAGCAGCGCCTCGGGGAGCCGCTCAGTATCGCTCAGCTCGCACGAGAAGCCGGGGTTTCCTACAGCTATCTCGGGCGTCTTTTCCAGCAGCAAATCGGAACAAGTGCTATTGGCTATCTTCGTCAGCGCCGCATTGAGCGCGCTGAGCACCTGCTCCGAGAGTCCACACTCCCCATAAAATCCGTCGCGATTGCCGTCGGCATCCCCGACCTACATCTCTTCAACAAAACCATCCGCACCGCACTCGGAGCCTCCCCGCGTGCTTTAAGAACGTCATCTGACCCCACTGAACCCACCCCGGCTCGTCCCTCGCCGACCCTCCCTTGACCCAAGGGAGGGTGGCCGAAGTGAGGAACGAACGAAGGCCGGGTGGGTTCGAGCCTGGTGGGTTCATGAAGAGCTGACAGGATTCAAGTGCAACCACGCGCCTCGTTCACTAGTCTCAGCTACCATGATTGCACGAGAACTTAGCTTTGCGGGTGTCACTTTCACCGTCGCCACGGTAGACCCTGCCCATGATGACCTACGTCTGCTCTGGAAAGACAGTAAAGGTCAGCGCTTTGGCTCGCTGGAGCGGGTGGAGACTTGGGCGACAGCGCAAAAAAAGCAGCTCTTGCTGGCGACTAATGCGGGAATCTTCGCGCCGGGCTATGTCCCGCTGGGTCTGCATGTCGCCGAGGGCAAGACTCTGGTGAAGCTGAATCAGTGGCACGGCGGCGGGAACTTCTTTCTCGCTCCCAACGGCGTCTTTGCGGTGGTGGGTAAGCGCGCGGGAGTCTGGGAGACGGGGGAGTTTGCCAGGCTCAAGATAAAGCCCCAGCTGGCGACCCAGTCCGGGCCGCTCTTGGTGCAGAACGGCAAGCTCCACCCGAAGTTTACGCCCGGCTCAGCCAACCGCAATTTCCGAAACGGTGTCGGGGCCACCAAAGACGGCAAGGCAGTTTTTGCTCTCTCGCAGTTCCCCGTCAACTTCCATGATTTTGCCCGCCTCTTCCGCGACGTGCTCGGCTGTCCTAATGCCCTCTACTTAGACGGCTCGATATCCGGGATGCTCTGCCCCAGCGCAAACTGCAAGAGCCTAGGAAGCAATGACTTCGCAGGAATCCTCGCGGTTGTAAAATAGAGGAGGGATTTTCTTGGACTCTCGCGAACCAGAGCGTATGATGCGATGCGGCTTTCTGACTCTGGCTTTGGGGGCACTACCCCTCGCACTGGCGCTCGCTGCTCCCCAATCACGGGTAGCGGAGGTATTTGAGAAATCCGTGCGGCCTGTGCTGGCAGCGCAGTGCCTGTCTTGCCACGGGGCGACGCAGCAGCTTGGGGGAGTACGGCTGGACCAAAAGCTCTCCAAAGATCAAGCGCAGAAGCTCATCGCGGCGATTGGTTACGAGGGCAAGATCAAGATGCCACCGTCGGGCAAGCTCCCTGAGAGCGAGCGTACGGCACTGACAAGCTGGGCCCAGAGCGGAGCACTTGCCCCCCCCGCCCCCAAGATTGGGGGAGCCCGAGTGGGGGGGTGGCCCTACTCGCCGGTCAAGCTTAGCCTTGCGCCGCCGGTTGTGGAGGCGCGGACAGATATTGATGCGTTTCTGCTGGCGCGGCTGAAAAAATCGGGCCTGGGGTTTGCGCCCAAGGCCGATAAACGGACGCTGATCCGTCGCCTGAGCTTCGATCTCACGGGCCTGCCGCCCACGCCCGAGCGCGTCGAGGCGTTTGTACGCGACACGCGCCCCGATGCGTATGAGAAACTCACCGACGAGCTACTCGCGTCGTCGGCGTATGGCGAGCGCTGGGGGCGGCACTGGCTCGATGTGGCACGCTACGCCGACTCTGCCGATGCGCGGGGCTTGGGCAGTGAGGGCGATATTAGCGAGGCCTGGCGCTACCGTGATTGGGTGATCGGGGCGCTCAACGCCGACATGCCCTACACGGAGTTCATCAAACAACAGCTCGCGGGCGACGTGCTCAGCGGCGACCCGGTTCCGACGGGCTTTTTGGCAATCGGCAACTGGGGCAACGGCGATGCGGACAAAGACAAGATCCTCACGGATATCGCCGATGATCAGGTGGACATGACTAGCCGCGCCTTTCTGGGGCTGACGGTCGGCTGTGCGCGCTGCCACGACCATAAGTTCGACCCAATTCCGACAAGAGATTACTACGCGATGGCGGGGATTTTCTTCTCCAGCCATATTCTCCCCAAGCTCACGCCCAAGGGCGCGGGCGAGGTAATGCTGCGTATCCCGCTGGAGACCTCGGCGCAAAAAGCGGCACGTAAGAAGCTCGCCGTGGTGGAGAAGCAGCTCGAAGGCGAGCGCACGACGGCGCGTAAGGCCGTCGCGCTGGCGTGGGCACGCGAGGCCGCGCAAGGAAAAATCCCCACAGGCTCCGAGCATCACTGGCAGGAGTTTCTGGCACTCGATGGCCCGCCCACGCTACGAACCGCGATGCAGCGCGTCGGGGATATTGCGGGAATTGATGGCGTGAAGGGCGACAAGCCCGCCGTCAGCGCGACGGTCAATACCACGAATCAGGCGCAGCGGATTCTCACGTTCACCCTGCCTGCTCGCTCCGTGAACGTGCATCCGAGTCCGAACACAGGTGTGGCAGCGGTCTGGAAGGCGACTCGCTCAGGAACGTTTGCGGTCGAAGCTACGCTTGCCGATGCCGACCCAGCTTGTGGCGATGGCTTTGCCTGGGAGCTACGCCAAGGCGAAAAAGTGCTGGCCAGCGGCAAGGTGGCCAACGGTGCCGCCGCGCCGCCCCTCAAGCGCGATGTCACGGTGATGGAGGGTGAGACGCTCCTACTCTGCGTCCTACCCGGTGGTGAGTACTCCTGCGACACGACCACCATTGGCTGGAAAGTGGGCACCGACGATCTCACCGCCGATGCGCTCACCCACGCAGGCCAGGGTAGCTTTGGCCCGTGGCGCTTTGTGGATCTTGGCCCCACCCCGCGCTCCGCCGAGGCTAGCGCCGTGATCGCAGCCTGGAAGTCGGGCGACCATGCCAAAGCACTCACCCTCGCCGCCGCGCTTCCCGTGGAGCAAAGCCCGTTTCTGCCCGATAGCGACAGCCAGCTTCCAACAGAAGCGCAAACCCAGCTCGCGGCTCTTGAAAAAGAACGCGCCGCGCTCCAAGCCCAAATCCCCGCCGTTCTCCAGATTGCCAATGGAATCGCAGAGGGCGGCGTCCCTGGCACGCCCCACGACGGTGTCCACGATGTCAAAGTCCATAAACGAGGCCGCTACGACAACCTTGGGGAACTGGTGCCCCGTGGCGCACCCGTGGTACTGGGCGGTGGGGCGTTCAAGATCGCCTCGGGCAGTGGCCGTCGCGAGCTGGCGGAGTGGATCGCCAGCGAGAGAAACCCCATGACGGCGCGGGTGATTGCCAACCGGCTCTGGCAGGGGCACTTTGGGCGCGGGATTGTCGCCACGCCCAGCAACTTCGGAGCCCTTGGCGAGAAGCCGACGCACCCGGAGCTGCTGGACTATCTGGCCCGTGAGCTGGTGCAGAGCGGCTGGAGCCTCAAGGCCCTCCACAAGCGCATCGTCACCAGCGATGCCTACCAGCAGTTCTCCGTTCCCTCCTCGCTCGCCCTCGCCAAAGACCCCGATAACCGCCTGCTCTCCCGCGCCCCGCGCCGCCGTTTGGAGGCAGAGGCGCTCCGGGATGCCCTGCTCTCGGCTTCCGGAAAACTCGACCACACGCCCGGCGGCCTCGCGTTTCGGGATTTGAATGTGCCGCGCCGGACGGTCTACGCCATGACAATCCGCTCGGACAGAACGGGCTTTGGGCCGCTCTTCGACAGCGCCGACCCGACCAACAGCGCGGAAAAACGCACGATCTCGACGGTGGCCCCGCAGGCGCTCTACTTGCTCAACAGCCCCTTCGCGCTGGAGCAAGCGCAGGCCCTCGCCGCCCGCCTCAAGGCCCATCCCGGAACTGATTCCGAGCGGATCGCCTACGCCTACAAGCTGCTCTACGCCCGCCCACAGTCGGCGAAAGAGCTTGCCCTCGGCCAAGGCTTCCTAACCAAACTAGGCCCCGATGGCTGGGACGCCTACGCCCAAGCGCTCCTCTGCGCCAACGAGTTCTGCTATGTGGACTGAAACGCGGGTAGCACCGCCGATCAGAACGGCAGTGCTGGAGAGCCTTTGGCTACAAAGGCCGTCCCGGCCATACCGAAATTTACTCGGAATTATGGGCGGCACGCCCTTGGTAGCGGAGCCTGCGACGCTCTCCAGCTCCCCCGCTCCAACCGGGGGAACCCTAACCCGGACCGTTTAGCGGTACAATTTTGCCATGCATCTGACACGTCTCTCGGTTCAAGGCTTTCGTTCGCTCAAGGACATCACCTGGGAGCCGGGGAAACTTAATGTCGTCATTGGATCGAATGGAAGTGGAAAGTCAAATATTCTTAGAGTTCTTGATATGCTTTGTGATAGTACACAAGGGCATTTGTCAAATTACGTCAAGGGAGAAGGAGGAGGGATAGCTATACTCTGGGATGGTGTTCAGCAAGATCTTAAAGTAGACATACATGCCTCCAGTGATTTCAATGATGAATTTATAGATCCATTTCAAGATTTATCTGACTATCGCTATTATTTAGCATTATCTCAAAATCCCTTTCATCAAAACTCTAATAATTTTTATATAAAAGACGAAATATTATCAACAAACGAATCCGTTTTAATTGATTACAAAATAAAAACTCCAGAACTTTTTGAAATATATAAAAATAAAATCAGCCCTTTTGATTTAAGCGAAACATATCTATACTCTGAAAAACTATCCAATTCAAATTATGACGTTTTCATCCTGAAGAATTTCATTGCTTCGGTTTCCCTTTTTATGAATTTTGATATATCAAAAAATTCCCCGCTAAGATCTCCCGTCTTGACTGAATATGAAAAAAAGCCTAGCAAAAACGGAGAGAACATCATAAATGTTCTCCATACTCTTTATTCTGAAAACCGAGATTTCAAGAAGATTGTCAATGATTCGATGATGGCAGCGTTTGGGGATGATTTCGACGAACTCGTCTTTCCTCCGGCTTCGGATCAGCGGGTGCAGATGCGGATTCGGTGGAAGTCGCTCAAGCGGGAGCAGTCGGCGGCGGATTTGTCGGATGGGACGTTGCGGTTTTTGTTTTTGCTGGCTGTCCTTGCAAACCCGGAGCCTGCGCCGCTGATTGCGATT
>NZ_JANNYP010000150.1:0-2432 GCF_031410135.1 Armatimonas sp.
AAATCGGCTTGCCTCACCACTTTTTTGTCCTGCACCCACCTCTTGACGAGGATGAACAATTAAAATACAATAGTATTGTACTAAGTTTACGTCAAAATCTAGGAGATTCCATTTATGAGCAGGCTTTTGAAGTAGGTGCTCAATGGCATCTTGACGAACTCTTAAAAAATCTCGAGTCAGGAATAGAATTATGAGCAGTCAATTATCAGGTAAACCTTTCATTTCCGGTGGAATAGGTTTAGCACTAGGCATAGGAATAATGTTTCTAGTTAATAGTCTATCCCGCCCTGATCGTACACTTGGCGAGGGTCAGTTTATACCTGTGACTATTACTCAAGAAGAGGAAGAGACTCCTGGTGGAGGCGGTTCGGCTAATGGAGGAGGAATCCAAATAAGAAGAAAACCTGTAAAGCCTACTTTTAAAGAAGACCGGCTAAAAATTTCAGCAACAGGTGAATATATATTAAAAACAAAACGAAAACTAAACATCAATAAAATCAAAGTCAGAGTAGTCGAGGTAAAATCAAGTGATGTTGATGATATTACAGGAAGTGTAAAATTAAATAACAATGAAAGCGGAAATTTCTCAATCAATATAATCGACGAGCAGACAATTTCGATAAAACATGACAATGGAACGACAGGATTACATTATATAATCTTAGACGGATTAGATATGAACGGGAAAAATATACTATTCCATGCGCCTATCTATTTTTAAACCACAATTCAGAGTAGTGTTATGTGGAAACGAATAGCAGAACAATTCGCCGGGCAGTATTTGCCCGGCGATTTCTTTATTTGTGAGCATGTTTTAGTTCCTGTACCGCCGTGGACAGTACGCGTTGAAGTGGAGCCGACGAGTTTGATTCCGATGACGCGGGTGAGTGCGGAGTGCACTCTGCGACGGGCGTTTTGTTTTCGTCTGGAGCGAACGAACCAAGGGACGGAACTGGCGACGAGTCACCCTCTCTTTGCGGAGAGTTTGCTGGCGCTTCCAGGTTACCGGGAGGCGCTGCTCTCGGAGCGCTTTGTGCTGGAGTTGGGGCCTGGGCTGCTATGGTGCGACACGTACGGCATCGTGACGGAGCAGGCGCGGCTGATTCGGCTGATTGAGATCGTGGCGGAGACGCTCCAGCGCCTACGGGACTTTCGGGTGATCGAGGGCTGAGCGGGTAGAATAGTCTTATAGACGACATCGCCGACACCGTTTGTGTGGTCCACGTAGGCAGGAGCGTGGGCTGAGTTTGCAGAGCTTATCCCCGATATTCAGGCGATAGGTCTGCGCGTCCGGGTCTATATCCCCACTGTCACCCACTGCCCGTATGAGGGAAAGGTTGCGCCCAATTGGCCGGGCACTTTCACGACACGAGCGGCGGGGCGCTGACGGGCGTTGCGCTGGGCTTGGAATATGGCCTGCGCTGCTTTGATAGTGCCGTTTCGGGCCTTGGGGGCTGTCCGTTTGCCCCCGGTGCGGCGGGAAATCTCTCCACCGAATATCTCGCTGCGTTTCTGGAGAGCAAGGAACTCGCGACGGGCGTGGACTTGGCAAAGCTGGCGACGACAGGAGCCTGGCTTCGCGCAGAGCTGGCGCGGTGAGACAGATTGGTGTTGGGCTGTCTCTCTCCTCCGCGATAGTACGGGGTAAGAGTTCCCGCGCAGGACTCTTTTCTGTTACAATGCGGGCTAACCCATCCTGACTACGAATCTACAGAGGACAACGCAATGTCAGATAAAAAGCGCCTGAGGCTGATTCTTGAAGCAATGACTCTCGAAACACTGGCAGAGTACCTGGGCAATGCTCGTGGTGCGCTACTGGCTCGCTATGGCCTTCACGACAGCAAGGGTAAGACTCTCGACTGCCTCAAGCTGGTGGCGGTAGGCAAGAATGAGTTTCTGGGGGTCGCCCACTGCCTGATCGAGGGAATCTTCCACCTGCGGCTCGTGCGTTCCAACAACCTCACCGACTGGGAGTATGTCACCACGCTCGACACTCACGCGTCCCAGGGCGAGCTGACAACTCTCGCGGATGGCTCCTTCTGGCTCGCCTACGAGCACGATGAGCCCAACTCCTGCTTTGTACGCCTGCGCCACTACGCCAACCGCGCGGCACTGGAGAAGGGCAAGTTCCTGCGTGAGCACACCCTTGGTCGTACCCTCGCACCCACCGCCGAGGGCACCCCCAGCTTTGAGAGTGTCGGCAAGGAGAGAATCAAGCTACGCTTTCACTACTACCGCAACGGCGACGTCGACCGGGCCGCGTCTGGCACTCTCTCGGGAACGGGCGGCTGGAGCACCCAGCCCGAGGCGGCGCTCAGTGCTGCCATTGAGGCGTTCGGTGTACGTGGCAATATCGGGGGACGCTGCAAGCTGACCCTAGGCAAGCAGAGCTTCTACCTGCAAGAGGGTCAGAAAACGAAAAACGACTGGGC
>NZ_JANNYP010000151.1:0-11909 GCF_031410135.1 Armatimonas sp.
CCGCCAAGAGCTTCCCCGCCAGCTCCCACGAGCGCGGCGACGGCCACGCGGGCTGCTGCGGGTCGGGCTTGTGGAGCAGACTGGGCCGAAACGCTAGAAATGCGATGATTTCCTCCGTCACGCCGCGCTCAAGCGCCCATGCCTTGAAGCTGTCCATGTCCGGCCCCACGGAGAGATGCATAAAGCGGTTCGCCAGTGGCGCAGGCATCTCAAAGACCGCCGCCCGATCCTCCTTGCGGTTGCCTGCCGCCCAGATAAACCAGCCGTCGGGAACCGTGTAGCTGCCGACTTTGCGATCCAAAATCAGCTGTTGTGCGATCCCCTGCATCGTCGGAGGTGCCATGTTCAGCTCGTCGAGAAAGAGAATCCCCCCACGTCCCGACGCCTGCGGTAGAAACTCCGGCGCAAACCACCGGGACACGCGGTTCTCATGATCGGGAACTGGCAGGCCACGCAGGTCTGTGGGCGCAAGCTGCGAGAGGCGCACGTCCACAAAGTCCAGCCCGTGGCTCGCCGCCACTTGCGCCACAATCGACGACTTCCCCACCCCCGGCGGCCCCCAGAGCATCACGGAGAGAAAAAGCCGCTCGGCAACAAGACGGTCGAGGTAGGTACGAAGCTCACGGGGTGTCATGCTTCCATACTCCGCGAAACGTCCTCAAAACGGAAGCGCCAAGCAGGATTTCCGAGGCGCATCTTTGCGGCGGCTTGCACAAAAACATTGGCATCCCGTGCTAGACCTTCCAGTGTCTTTGTTGGCAGCTCATCTCGGCCAACACTGGCAAAACGTGCCAGCCAGTTCAGCGATGCCCACTCGCGTTGTTTGGCTTTTCCTCCCAGAAAACGTGCCAGAAAGAGTGGGGCTGGCTCGTCACGGAGACGGACGGAGAGCACAACAGGGTAGAGAGGATCGTCAGAGTCGGGCAGCGGGGGAAGTGGGAGGCGATGGACTCCGTAGTTATGGGTACTGGGAGCATTCAAACCATCGTGCACGGCTTGAGACGCGCTTGAGTTAGTCGCGACTCGCTCTCGTACCTCGATGGTGTCTCCCGCGAGAATGGCGAGAAGCTCCTCAGAGGCTGCGGGGTGTCGGGCAGCAAGCTGGCGTGCCCAGGAACCACCAAGAGCGAGGCGGATCAGCTCGGCCTTGGTTAGCTCCAGAGTGAACTTTTTCTGCACTCTTTGGAGGCTCTCGCTTCCGGAGGCACTCTGGAGAAGTGCACGAAACGAGCCTAGAGTGCCCGCAGTATCGGCAGCAAAAGTACTCTCGCGTAGAGGGCGGCGGCTCGACGAGGCCAGACGCTCACCGACGCTCTGAGGAGCTTTTCCCTCTTGCCAGGCAAGCTGAACCAAGGGCCAGTCCCCTCCGGGAAAGACTCCTGAGTCCGCGAGGGGAAGTGCCTCCACAATAGAGCACACTTCTCTCTGCCATCCGAGGTCAGCCTCGGGCTGCACGGCCACATGGAGACGTGCCGCCAGCGCAACCGTTGCATCGGAGTGCTGGGTGAGAAGAGTCACCAGCCACGCGGGCAGGTTGGTGTCGTTAAGTAGGCGACGCAGGACAAAGTAGGGCACTTTTTCGAAGAACTGCGGGTCTTCCATCAAGTAGAGTGTGGTCGCAGGATTCTCAACCAGCCCGGCACTACCGCCAGGACGCAGAGTCAGTAGTTTAATCAGTGTTTCCGGGTGCGTGTTCGGGTTGGCAGCAATTGCCAGCGCCAGCTCCGTTCCCTGCTTCATCCCAGGCGTGAGCACCTGCACGACACGCTCCAGAGTCGTTGCATCGGTCGTCGAATCCTGCGCCAGTTTTAACGCCGTGTCAATGGTCATGGCTCAAATCTCCAATTTCGTCCGGGGATTTCTCGCCCCCTATTTCGGGTAGTGAATAGGAATCGTCAGTGGGATGCATCTGAGAGTACTTCCTGGATCATGGGATCGGGGTGCGATGTCAAGTAGTCTAGCAGTGCCTGTGGGGGATGAGTCTGTCGCAGGAGGAGAGTGAGACGCACCGAGGATATCCCTAAGAACAAGTCGGGTGCCTCTAAGAGGAGTAGCTCTAGCACCGGGCTATGTACCAAAAACTCCGGGCGGGCAAGTGCTAAGGCACGTGCGACTGAGGTGGGGAGATTTGGGTGGAGCGCGAGGCGCTCACGTAGGGTTTCTCGCTCCTCTACGGTGAGGGCATCTCCTATCCGGTGGCGCTTCTCCCAGAATCTCTGTAAGTCTTCGGAGGACGTCTTAGGGTCTTCAAGCTTTTTCCATATTTCTCTTTGGTGCATTGGAGATGAGTCTTTGCGTTGCAGAATACCGCACGTAGCGGTTGCCGTCACGCTTGAGCTGGTGGAGCTGCTGGCGCGTGGTGGTCGGGCTTTGGGCGGCGAGCAGGCGGTCTTGCCAGCGATTCGCACGCCAGGGTTTACTGAGCGTGGATGCGCTGGCGCGGCACCTTCCGGTCCAGGGCTCGGTGGCTTCTCCGGCGAGTGCGATATGGAGCTGGGCTGCTTCTTGAACGCAGGTCGCACGTTGGAGCGCAAGATGCTCGACCAGCCAGCGGGGCAGGTTCTCATTGCGGAGGATCTGCATCAGCCTAACCGTATGGAAATTGAAAAACAACGGGTTTTCCAGCAGGAGTAGTGGGGCGGCGGGGTTCGCACAAAACGCCATAGGATCGCGCCGCGCCATCGGGCGGAGCGTATCTGGAAGGGTGTTGGGGTTTAGGATCTCTGTGGACTTCATACTCCCACACTCCAGTTGGGAGCAGGAATGCGGAAGGCTTTTCCAGAACTTCGGCTCATGAAACTGAACTCCAAGCAACTTCGACAGATGCACGACGACGGCTATCTGGTGCTGAAAGGCATGGTGCCACGTGTGATGGTAGACGCGGCGCGGCAGGCGATCAACCACCATATCGGCGAGTACGGAATGCCCCCCGACGAGCTGAACACCTACCGGGCACAGACCTACTGCCGCAGCATCACCAAAGAGCCCCCGCTGACCGATCTGTTCAATAAAACGCCAGTCTTCGCCGCGTGTGAGCAGCTGGTGGGGGAGGGGAACTTGCTCCCGGCCCCCAGTGCCCAAATCGCGCTGCGCTTCCCTCGCGCCGACACCGAGCCGCAGGAGCCACAGGGGCATATTGATGGCCAAGGAACCGGCACCAATGGCATCCCGCGCGGGGAGTTTGCGCGGAGCTTCACGATGCTCGCGGTCGTACTGATCTCCAACCTACCCAAGCCTTACTCTGGGAACTTTACGGTCTGGCCGGGGACGCACCGGCAGTTTGAGACGGTTTTCAAAGAGAAAGGCCCGGCCTATCTTGCCGATGGAATTGGTGCCGTCGAGCTGTGCTCCGAGCCGGTGCAGATCACGGGTGGGCCCGGCGATGTGGTGATCACCCACCACCAGTTGGTGCACACGGCGGTCGCCAACTCCTGCCCCGATATCCGCTACGCCGCGATCTTCCGAGGGCGTCACAAAGATGCCGAGCAGAACGGAGTTGCCGCTATGACGGATATATGGCGCGAGTGGGAGGGGCTCAGGCGGGATTCTTGAGAGCGGACTGCTCCAGCTCGGTCAAGCGTTTTTGGGCTAGGCCTGTCCAGAAACTCTCGATTCCCGGCGCACTTGCTTTTTGCCAAGCTGTACGGGCCTCTGTAGGGTTTTCGAGTGCGGCCTCAGCAACTCCGATCCCGTACCAGACACGGCGCAGGTCGAGTGGGCAGGGGGTTAGGGCGAGGTAGCGCTCCCAGTGCTCCCGTGCGACGGTAAATTCGCCGAGGGTCTGTGCGGCTACGCCGCATGCACAGTGGCCAGTTTTCTGGGTTGTCGTGTCTTCCGTAAGGGCATCAAGTTGAATGTTAAGTGTCGCGAGGGCCTCATCATAGCCTTCGTGATCTCCTACCAAGGCAAGGGCACAGAGGCGCTCTGCCTGTGCCCAGGTTTCCAGTTTGGCATCTCCCGCAAAAGCTTCCGTCGTTTTTCCCAGCCACTCCAGTGCTGTCTGAACCTCGCCTTTTAAGACAAAGATGCGTGCGCGACCCAGTGCCAGAGTTGCCTGAGTTCGTGCCGCCAAGTGTGGGATTGCGAGTCCGGGTGCACGACCCGCGCTATCCAGTGCGACCAAGGCATCGTCGTAGCGACCCCATGCCTGAAGTATTTCTGCCTGAAGGAGGCTGCTCATCCGCCGCCCAGAAAGACTCAGGGGAAGTGCTTCGTTGGCAAGTACCATCGCCTCATTGAGCTGACCTAGCTGAAGCTTGACATTACCCAGTTGCGAGAGGGTCTCAGCGATTTTATCGGGGTTGCCCTCCTGGCGTGCTAGTGCTAGCGACGTCTCTTTGTGAAGGATGGCTTCTTCCCAGCGGTTCAGGTTAGTGAGTGCCAGCCCCGCCATGTTATGGGCAACACGTGTCAGGGTGGAATTAAGGGCATTGCGTCTCAGTGCTGTCTCCGCTGCCTCCAACGTCAGCGGATACTGCCCTGCATGCCAGGCACTGAGCGCCAGCTTGACCTCTATCTCGGCTCGGGTGGCATCCGAGGAGTGTCCTGCCTGGGAAAGAACACGCTGAAGTATCTCAGTCGCTTCGGCGTGCTTGCTCTGCCTAGAAAGGAGCGCCGCACGTTCCAAGAGCAAGTCTGGGTTGTCGGAGTTGCTGGTTACGGCCTGTACTGCGGCTCGCTCTTGCTGCGCCTCAGCAGTGCGGTTCTGGCCGTCGAGGCAGTCCGCCAGACGGAGACTTGCCTTGGCACGCAGACTTCTGCTATGTGGTCCCACTTTGAGCGCTTGGCACTGCGCCTCGGCTTCCATGAAGCGTTTTGTCTCCATCAAGAGAAACGCGTAGTAAAAACGCAGGTCGAAGCGACCCCGCTCGCCCAGCGGTGTCCAGAGCCTTAGCCCCCGCTCACAGAGGTGGATTGCCGCTGGCGCGTTGCCCCTTGCCGAGAGCTGGCGGGCCGCTGCAGGGATGACATACTGCACGCGAAACGCACGAAGCATTATCCACATCAAGCCAATAGCAACAACAATAACAATGAGGAGCGGGGACATAGATCTATCTCACTCTGGACTACCAGGCGTAGGCTTCGGGGGCGGGGCCGCCTTTGCCAACGGGCGGGAAGATCTCATCGAGCTTCTTGAGGGTCTCTTCCGAGAGCTTGATTTCGAGGGCACGTAGGCTGCCGTCGAGCTGGTTGGTGTCGCGCGGGCCGATGATCGGGGCGGTGACGACTTTGTTGCTCAATAGCCACGCCAGCGCGACATCGGCGGGGTTCTCACCCAGCTCGGCGCAGAGTGCTTCCCAGGCCGTGATCTTGACTGTCAGTGCTTCGTCGAGCTTGATGCCCGCGCGACGGCCTTCGGTGGGCTTTTGGAGAATTCCACCGAGCAAGCCACCACCGAGCGGGCTCCACGGAATCAGTCCCAGGCCGTAGTGCTCGCAGGCGGGGATTACTTCGAGCTCCACCGTGCGGGCGTTGAGGTTGTAGAGGCTCTGCTCACTCACCAGGCCGAGGAACTTGCGCTGCTTGGCGTTCTCTTGCGCGGCGGCCAGATGCCAGCCGCCAAAGTTCGACGAGCCGATGTAGAGCACTTTCCCCTCATGCACCAGCTGCTCCATCGCCTCCCAGCACTCGTCCCAGGGGCAGTCGCGGTCGATATGGTGCATCTGAAAGAGATCAATGTAGTCGGTCTGCAGGGCGCGTAGGCTATCCTCACAGCCCTTTTTGATGCGCAGCTTGGAGAGCCGTCCCTCGTTAGGCCAGTCCCCGACTTTGTTGTAGGCTTTGGTCGCCAGCACCACTTTCTCGCGCCGACCACCGCCCTGCGCAAAGTAGTCGCCCATGATCTTCTCGGTGATGCGCTCGCCGAGCTTCCAGCCGTAGACATCGGCGGTGTCCCAGAAGTTAATGCCCAGCTCCAGTGCGCGGTCCATGATGGCAAAAGAGTCCTCAGGGCTGGTCTGTGGCCCAAAGTTCATCGTTCCTAAACACAGGCGAGAGACGCTCAGCCCTGTTCGTCCCAGACGGGTGTACTGCATCGTGATTTCTTATCCTCCGGGCGTGAGTATACCCGTCGGGCACACCGGGTAGAATAAGGGCTATGCGTATTGATTCTTTAAGAGTCGAGAACTTCCGGTGCTTCGTAAAAGAAGAGTGGGAGTTTGCCCCCGGTTTCAACGTCTTCATCGGTGATAACGGAGCGGGAAAAACTGCAATCCTGAGTGCTTTAGCGGTAGCTACAGGATCGTTATTCTTAGGAATAGATGGAATTGCATCACGCATTATCCAGGTTAATGATGCACATTGCACTATTTTTAGTGAAGGCGATAATCTTTTTGTTGAAGATTTTTATCCTGTATCAGTGGAATCGGAATTAAATATTTATGAATCTGGAATTCTTATAAAGAGAGAAAAGAAAAAGAGAAATGGGACGACAACTTATTATGGGGCGAGGAATATAAAAAATGTAATGTTATATGTTTTTAATGTATTGAAAATACAGTCTCAATTCGAATTGATTGATAATTTAGTGAGTGTTAGGGGTGATGAATTTCGAAAAGAATCTTTATCAGTTAAAGAAAAAGCTAGGTCGGAATTGAAGTCCGCCGGTATTGATGCCGATTTGGTGGTTTATTTGCCTTTAGCTGCTGCTTATAGTGCTGGGCGAGCTTGGTTGAAATTAAACAAGAAAAGTCAGAAACTAATCAGGCCGATTCCAAGAATGCGTGGTTACGAAAACTGTCTTGATGCAGCTTCGGATGATGCGTTTCTCTATGATTGGTTTCGTACTCGCGAATTGGCGGCTTTACAAAAAGGCGGGGTTTCTGAGACGATGCAAGGAGTTCGGGCGGCGGTGGTGGCTTGTCTTGGTGAGGAGTGGGAGCAGATTTGGTACGAAATTGATCTTGGCGAGATCATGGCAAAACGTAAGGATGGGACACAGCTTCCGGTACGGCTTTTGAGTGATGGGCAGCGCAGTATTCTGGCAATGGGGCTGGATATGGCGTATCGGGCGGCGGTGCTGAATCCGCAATTGGGAGGAAGGGCGGCGCAGGAGACGCCGGGGGTGGTGTTGATTGATGAGCTTGACCTGCACCTGCACCCGAACTGGCAGCGGACGATTGTTCCGAACTTGCGGCGTGCGTTTCCGAAGGTGCAGTTTTTTGTGACGACGCACTCGCCGATTATCTTGCAGGGGCTTGATCCTAAATTAGATAGGGTGATTCGATTGAATGCGCCGGGGCCGTCTACCTATCCGCCGGTGGAGGATTTTATTGATAAGCCTCTGGAAGATATTCTGATGGATGTTCAGGACTACCCGGCGTTCAAGCTCTCCGAGCGGCGGCAGAAGATGATTGCGGCGGCGGAGAAGTACTACACGGTGCTCAAGCAGGCAGAGAAAGCGTCGGATGCGGAGCTGGAGCGGCTGAAACAAGAAATGGATACGCTCGCGCTGCCGTTTCACGACGACTATGCTTATGTCGCGTTTTTGAACATGGAGCGGCAGGCGGCACTTGGGGAGCGAAACTGAGTGCGGCCTGTGGACAAGGGGGCTGTACAGGGGCCATTCACGGATCATCGTCAAGCAAGAGATTTATTGATTGACCAGCTCGGGGACTATTGTTGCTACTGCGAGCGGCCCTGCGATCCTGATGTGGAGCATGTGGAGCCAAAAGGGCTGCCACAGTACACCTACCGGACGCTGGACTGGGATAACTTTCTGCTGGACTGCTCAGTGTGCAATCGGCAAAAATGGGATGATGATCCCCGTGTGCTCCTCCACTACTTTCCTCACGAGGTCAATACGGCGTATGCCTTTCGCTACGACGAGGCGAGCAACGAGGTTGTGTCAAATTTCAATGTTAGTACCCATCCCAATGAGCACGGTGCGGCGGAGCGCACTATTGCCTCGTTGATAGATCTCAATCGGCGGCTGGATTCTGACGGGAGACCGGATCGGCGTTGGAAAAAGCGACGGGAAGCGTGGCAGGCCGCACGAAAGGCACGTCAGCGGCACCTGTCGAACTTGCCCATCAGCCAGAAAGATATTGAGTCTATTCGGGCGCTTGCGCTTGCGACGGGCTTTTTCTCGATCTGGCTAACGGTGTTTCAAGACCAGCCTGCGGTCTGCTTGGATCTGATTCAGGCATTTCCGGGAACGCGGCAGGCTTGCTTTGATTTAGCAACGGGCCTGCCGGTTCCCGATATTCACTTATAAAACTAGGCGGGTTTGGCTGGGGGAGCCTTGGGATGGGGCTTTTTCTTCTCGCTCTCACGGGTGCCGCCGACTTGCTCGTACTGGTCGCTGTTTTTTCCGTACTTGGCGGAGACTTTGGTGAGGATGCGACCGCCCAGGGTGATGTTGTACTCGCGCTCGGCAGCCGTGGCGGCGTTGGCAAGAGCATCGGCCTCGGCGAGCTTGGCGTTGTAGGCGTCAATCGCGGCGGCGGCGGCGGTGCGCTTGGCGGTGAGATTGACAACGGAGACTCCATCTCCTAGGTCAAGCTGAGGGTCAATCGCGGTCATTCCCGCAATTTTTTTATCGGTTGTACGGGACTCAAGAGAGAGGGTGCGGCGTTTCAGTGCCATAGGTTTATCTGCCTTTCTGTCGGAGGGTTTGGTGTCAAAGACGTCCCTATTGTATTTCTTAGAAAACTCGATGTCAAGGCTGCCGTGGATGTCTGCGCAGTCTCCTGGTAGGTTCTAGGCAAGAGTGGGAATGTCCCAGATGTCAGCGGGAATGTTTCAGGCGTTCGCGGGGATGTTTTTGTAGAGAGAGGGGACATGCCAAGAGATGCTTTGAACCTACCAGGAGACAACGGGGAGGTTTAAGCGAGCAAGTCCTTCGGTGTCGCCGATGGCAGTGAAGGCGTCGCGGGCCTCGGTGCGGAGGGCGGTGGCTTCATCGGGATCGGTGAGGAGCCTGCTGAGGGCGAGGGCGACATTGCCTTGCTCGTGCCGGTAGCCGAGGTTGCGGCAGAGAGGGAGGGCTTCCTGCCAGAGAGCTTGCGCCCGCTCTGCATTTTTTGCGTCACGCTCGACAAAGCCTAGCTTGCTGAGGGCGATGGCGAGCCCAATCTCATTGACGTGCTGGCGGTTTGCGGTAATGGCCTGGCTGAGAGAGTTGCGGGCGGCGTCTAGGTTGCCCAGATCGTGCTCAATGACCCCGAGCCGAATGAGGGTTGCGGAGAGGCTTCCTTGCTGCGTGCTCTTGAGAAGCTGGAGGGTTTCAAGATAGAGGGCGCGTGCTCCAAGATAGTCTTGCTGGAGGCGGGCGTTTATCCCTAAGTTGCCTAGAACACGGATTAGTAGGCGCATGTCTCCCTGCTGCTCGCAGAGCTGGCGGCTCTCTTGCAGGAGCGCACCGGCTTTGGGGGCATCGTTGCGGGCTTGTTCAAGCAGAGCCCAGAAGTAGAGAAGCGAGGCACGCTGGGGATGGTCAGAGGACACTTGTGGCACTAAAGTCTCGTAGAGCGCGATTCCCTCGGCGGTGCGCCCTTGGATCACAAAGGCATCCCCCAGCTCCCGTGCCAGGGTGAGGGCAATTTCGAAGGGGGCGTAGTGAAGGGCTACGCGGAGGTTGTCACGGTGCAGGGTGAGCCGCTCCAGCCAGGCAACTTGGCTCTCTTGCCTGCGCTTCCAGGGAAGGGCGGTCTGTGCAAAGGCCACCAAGCGTGTGCGATCTTCGGGGAGCTGGTGGGGGGTGAGAAACTCGCGCAGGGTCTCCAGTAAGCTGTAGCTCCCCGAGGAGACCCGGAGCCAGGACTTATCCACAAGGCGCGTCAGGACGTCCAAGACTTCCAGCTCCTCGGTGTTGGGGGCGAAGGCAATCTCCTGCGCAAGCGCGCGGGGCCAGCTTCCCACCAGAGTGCTCAGGGCGGCGAGAGCGCGTTTCTCGGCGGGGCTGAGCTGCTCCCAGGAGCCATCCAGTGTGGCCTGAAGGGTCTGGTGCCGGTTCACCCGCCGCTGATCTGAGCGCAGCAGGCGAAAACGATCCGTCAGGCGCGCTTCCAGCTCCTCGATCTGCATCACGCGAAGCCGCGCTGCCGCAAGCTCCAGCGCGAGAGGTAGCCCTTCGAGCTTCTGACAGAGGCTCCGAAGCGCGTCCTCGGGCAGGTCAATACCGGGCTGCGCAAGCCCCGCCCGCTGGACAAAAAGCGCCACCGCTTCATCGCTCTGGAGTGGCTGGAGCCGAAAGAGCACCTCGCCGGGAAGCTGGAGCGGCTCGCGGCTGGTCACGAGCGCCTTGGCTTTGGGGCAGCGGCTCAGGAGAGCTTGGACAACCCGCGCCGCTGTCTCGATCATGTGCTCGGCATTGTCTAGGAGCAAGAGCGTGGGGCTTGCCTGAAGCGCCTCACTGACGGCGGTTTCCGTGAGCGTTGCCAGCTCTAGTGCCTCGGCGATTGCCTGCCAGAGTCGGGGCGCGGTGGTGGTAGCGGGCAAGAGCGAGAGATCCACAAAAACTGCCTCGCCGCTCTCGGCGGCCACTTCCAGCGCCAGACGCGTCTTGCCCAGACCGCCCATGCCCAGCACGCTCACCAGGCGAACGCCCTCACGCTGGAGCAGCTCGCGTAGCTTAGTCTTCTCGACAGAGCGACCCAGAAAGGGAGTCAGAAACGCGGGTAGCTTGGTGGCAGTACTTGGCGGTGAGAGTAGCGCGGTGATTGCCGCCGCACGTTTTTCCCGCTCGGCAAGGATCCAGTCGTCGGTGAAGCCCTCCAGAAATGGCCCGGTGTAGAGTGCCTTTGCAGCTTCTGTGTCTCCGCTCTGGAGCGCTGAATCTAGGGCGAGCACATCACAAAACACATCCGAGCCCGAGAGCTCCAGCCGCAGTGCCTGGTAGCCCTCGGCTATCAATAGGTCTGCATCGGGGCCGAGTGTGCGTCGTAGGATCGCCAGTGCCTGCCGCAGGTTGGTCGCCCCCACCGTGCTTTCACTCTCGGGCCAGAGGGTATCGGCGAGAAACTTGCGGTCCACGCTCCGCCCGGCATTCAGTGCCAGGAGCGCCAGCAAGCTCACGGCCTTGCGGGTTCGGGGCAGAGGAAGTGCCACACCCGTGCGCTGAATCTGGGGAGAGCCGAGAAATCTAAGTGTGAGGGACACTGACTTAAATTCCCGAAATTCACAGAAATAACCTGCCTGGTTCACACTCTGTTCACGCCTGCTGCGCAAAAATGCAGGAATGAGAAAGATTTTGAGTTTCCTTGCTCTGACAATGGCATGTGGTCTAAGCGCAACACAGGCTCATCAAAAGACGCAACGGCAGCAGCTACCGCCACGAGGGGAGCGAGCAACGGTTGTGGGGGGAGTTACCGCGCCGCTTGCAAAGATGACCGATAAGAATAAAGGCCGGACAATGCTGACCGCCGCCACGTCGCGCTTGGTGACGGGGGCGACCCGCCGCCGCTTGGTCTTGCCTGTGCAACGGCAGATCCGCTCCGATGTGTCCGTTGTCTCTGAGGCCGCTGCCAGCGCCACGCTAAAAAAAGAAAAACTCCCCGCCAGCGCCTACGCGCCGCAGTCGGTAAACTTTGGCGAGCTGAAAGTCAAGCAAGCCGTTCGTACAACGATCACCGTGGTCTGTCCCACCGACGGTGAGGTGAGCGTGCGGTACAAAGACAAGCTCTCCCAAACAAATATCCTCCAGCTCTCGGTGTTTGGCGGTGACTGGAGCAGCGATGAGCCCCAGAGTGCCAGCCCCGTGCTAATCCGTACAAGTAACAACGGACGAATCTCTGCCAAAGCTGGGCAAGAGCTACGCATCGAGCTGGAGTTTGTGTGCGCTCAGACGGGCCGCATCAACGGCACTCTTGAGGTGAGCGGCGACGACTGGCAGGCCAGCATCCCCACCACGGCTGCCGTCAGCCTGCTCGGGCCGCTCGTCGGTGCACTTATCTTGCCCGTGGATCGTG
>NZ_JANNYP010000152.1:0-2944 GCF_031410135.1 Armatimonas sp.
GAGGGTGAAGTCTGGGCGGGCGGCTTGGGCACGGTCTAAAAAGAGCGCGAGGCTTTGTGCCTGTGGGAGGGGACTTAGCGGAAAGACTTGCTCTCCGGCGATATCGAGCACACGGCGCGACGTGACGATGCAGCGCACCGAGGGCAGGGCAAAGAGAAGCTGCTCAATGGCCTCCGCCCCTCCGCTCTCGATGAGCTGCTCTAGGTTGTCAAGAACCAGCAGGGTCGGCTGCTCGTGTAAGTACGGAATGAGCTGCTCCAGAGCCGAGCGCTCCCCGCCGGAGAGCTGGAGTGCTCCTCGGACACGGTCTTGGAGCTGAGTCGCATCGAAGCACTCGGCGAGGGGGACAAAGGCAACGACGGCGAAGTGCGATGCATGCGCCTGTGCCAGCTCGGTCGCAAGTCGGGTCTTGCCAATGCCCCCTGGCCCCAGTAGGGTCACGAGGCGACGGCTCTGTAACATCTCGGCAAGCTGTGTCCGTTCCACCTCTCTCCCCGTAAAGCGCGTCAGATAGCCCGGCAGGCGCAGGCGTCGCGAATCCGAAAGCGGCTCAGGTGTGGGAGTGGCTTGCTCCTGCGTCTCGGGCAGGTTCTCGACCAGTGCCTGAAGTCGCTCCCGCTCAACACAGAGCCAGTCGTCCCAGAAACCGGGCAGAAGCTCGCCTTTGTAGAGGGCTCTTGCCACCGACCAGCGCTTTTGCCCCAGTGCCCTCTCTAGCTCGGACACATCGCAGCTCAGGGACCCAGGACGAACGCGCACACTCTGGCGATCTGCTGTAAAGAAACCCTCACCGGTTAGCTCGTTGGGTACCAGCGTACGACGAAGCGACGAAAGCGCGTGGCGAAGCCGCGCTAGGCCGGTCTCGCGGTCGCTCTCGGGCCAGAGAAGATCCGCCAGCTCTTCGCGGGTATGGGGCCGCTGTGGCTGAAGGGCGAGGCGTGCCAGGAGTGCCACGACCTTGCGGCTCTCCAGTCGTGTGACAACTTTCTCGCCGCAGCTCACACGAAGCTCCCCTAATAACTCAACTCGCCAGTGCATGACTACCTGAATTGTATCTTTGGTTTGTGGTTTCTGTATACTGAGAGCATGTCAAATTTCCCGCAGCGCCTGCCCGACGGTGTTCAAGTTGTCGTGACAGACTCGGAGGGGCGCGTGCTACTCCAAAAGCGCGAGGACTTTCGCCTCTGGAGCCTTCCGGGCGGCAAGATCGAGCCCGGCGAGACACCCGACGTGGCTGCTGCGCGGGAGCTTTTGGAAGAGACGGGCTTTGCGATCACCCTGACGCGCTGTGTGGGCTTCTACTGGCGGCCCGACATGCCCGGTGGCGGTGTCTTGCTCCAGGTCTATGCCGGTAGCGTCGCCGAGAAGATCAGTGAGCCCGGCTGGGAGTCGGTTGCCGTAGACTGGTTCACGCTCGACAAGCTCCCACGCTCCGTCCCAAGCTGGACACGCCACGTTCTCGTAGACGCCTCCCTCAACGCCGCCCCCGTCCGCCGCATCCAGCGCCTCCCGCTCTGGAAAGCCTGGCTCGTGCGCTTGCTCTATGCCCTGCGCCGCCTACGAAACCGGCTGATGGGGAGGTAAACTCTCCCCATGGATTTCCGCAAAGACGCAGTCGCACTAGACCTCTCCGGCGAGTGGCAAATGGCCTTCTCTGATGAACCTCAAAACATCTCCTCCATCGCCGAGCTGGAAGCGTCAGGCTTGCCAATCTACCCCGCGCAGGTGCCAGGGAACTTTGAGCTGGATTTGCACCGAAATGGGCTGATTCCCGACCCGTTCTTTGGGATGAACATCGCGGAGCTGCCCAAGTGGGAAAGAACCACTATTACCTACGCGCGAACATTTCAGGCTCCACCATTGGCAGACGGGTGGGATGCTGTGGTTGTGTTTGAGGGGGTGGCTGGTGGCTCTGCACAGTGTGTGCTAAATCAACACTTTCCTGAGGATTGGCATGTACATAATTGGCCCTGGAACTCTCTGACTCCCTTGTTGCTGGGGTGGAACTACCCAAAGTGGATAACGAAAGATGGCACAAATGACATTGTTGTCCACATCGGCGGGGATTTGAATTCCAAATCCGTAGCTCCTCTCAGCTTTACGCAGCCAAACCGGTATGAATCGCTCCACGTTCGGCGGGCGCCGCATGAGTATGGGTGGGACATCATGCCGCGAGCGGTCTCTGCGGGGATTTGGCGTCCTATCAAGCTGCTCTATCTGCCCAAGGAGCGCATCGAAAATGTCTACTTGGAGACGCTGAGTATTGGCTCCTCCCATTCTTCGGCGGGGCTGGTGCTGCACTTCGACTGCAAGCTCGACGCGTCGTGCTATGCCGAGCGCTACGAGATCGAAGTCGAGGGGCGATGCGGCGACTCGGTGTTTACCAAGCGGGAGCGGATGCTCTTTGGCGCGGGGCGGGTGAATGTGCAGGTCGTGAGCCCCAAGCTCTGGTGGCCCAAGGGCAAGGGCGATGCCAGCCTCTACGACGTGACCGTGCGGGTTTTTAAGAACGGCGCGGAGATAGATCATGTGCACTTCACGCACGGGATTCGCACGGTCGAGCTGATCCGAACCAGCGTCACCGACGAGCAGGGCTCTGGTGAGTTTCTCTTCAAGGTCAATGGCGAGCGGGTCTTTATCCACGGCTCGAACTGGGTGCCGGTGGACGCATTCCACTCGCGGGATAAAGAGCGAATCCCGGCGATTCTCGAAATGGCGGTGAACCTGAACTGCAATATGCTGCGCTGCTGGGGCGGAAATGTGTATGAGGACGACCTGTTCTACGAAATCTGCGACAAGGAAGGCATTCTCATCTGGCAGGACTTCTCCATGGCCTGCGCGGTCTATCCGCAGGATGAGGCGTTCCAGCGCACCCTCGCCGATGAAGTGCGCTCTGTAGTGCGGCGGCTGCGGCAGCATGCCTGCGTGGCGCTCTGGGCGGGGG
>NZ_JANNYP010000153.1:0-6777 GCF_031410135.1 Armatimonas sp.
GCACGATCAGCACCACCACGATATGCCCGACAAACTTATTGGGGACGCGGCTGTGCACCAGAAACGCCAGCGCGGAGAAGCTAAAGAGCGAGACTCCCGTGATCCCAAAAATCCCCATCAGGTAGGCCCTAGCATCAGGAGCCACGCCACCGGCTTGCTGCTGGAGCATTCCGATTATGGAGTAGAAAATCCCCGCCAGGATCAAGGAAAACTGGAGCGCCACAAAGCGAGCCAACAGCGCCGCGGTGCGCGAGACCGGAAGCGCATCCACGATCGGTGCAACCCGTAGAATCCGATCCTGCCAGCAAAGCTCCCCCGCATAGATTGCCGCCACAAAGATAAAGAGCGCCCCGTACATGTCCCCCACTTCTTTGAGCACATGGCTGGTCGTCGGCAGAAGAGGCGTCCCCGTGAAGCCCTCTTCTTTTGAAGAAAGCATCGCAAAGGCGATCAGCCCGAAGGCGAGAAACAACCAGTAGGGCCAAGCGCGGAGGATAAAGCGGGTATGGAAGCGCACCAAGTGCAGAAAGCTACGCCACGCCTGAGGCTGGGCATGCGGCCTAGGCACACCTCCCTGCGGTGGCGGCGTTCGGTCACTGCGGTTAGGGCGGGGAAGCTGCGGCGCGAGGGCACGGAACCGAAACAGAAGCCCCCCCAGAGCCACTATTGCCAGCCCAATCCCCGACCAGAGCGCACGGTTGAGCAAGAGCATTCCATCCAGAGCGGGCAGGGATGTATTGGTCTGCGCGGGTGACCAGTAGCGCGTCTCCGTCGTTAAAAGAGCGATGCCATAGGGATCCAGGATCGCCGCCGCGCCTCGGCTCCCAATGGCGGTGGCAAGTCCCGCCGCAATTAAGTACAGGACAAAAAGCCCCACTCCCAACGTGTACACGGCAAAGAGATTTCGGGTGAGTGCCCCCGCGACAAAGAAAAGTGCACTCGTGAGCAGTAGGTTGGGCAAGAGAAACACAAAATAGGAAAACGCATACGGCGCAAAGCGAAACGGGCCGAGATGGGTCGAGTCGCCGGGAATGACCGTTCCTATCCAGAACCCGAGCGGCAGTGCCAAGAACAAGACACTGGTGACAATAAAGCTGCCCAGATAGCGCCCGAAGAAATACTGCCAGGCTTTTAGGCGCGATGTAAAGAAGAACTCGTGTACCCGTAGCTCAAAGTCACGCAGAATCCCGGTGCCCGCAATGGCGGCCACAATGGGCCCCGCGATCAGGCAAAACCCGGCGGCAAACTGCACCAGCCGCAAGGGCGCATTGGCATGAACCCGCCCCAGATCCGAGTCCCCACGCTGGCTGCTCATCACGGCAGCAGCAACCAGAAAGACGAAGAGAAACTGCCCCCACGTGGCTCCCTGCCGCAACCGCAACCATAACTCCTGCTTTAAAACGGTGAACATAGATCCCTCATCCCCAGTGCTGCTTTAATAGAGTCACCTTTTGTACACGTTGAATTCGTAGATGCTCCACGAGTTACCTGGGGCACTGCCCGTCTGATTGACACGGATGTAACGCGCCGTTTGCGGAAGAAAGGTAATCGAGGTCACGGGGATGAAGCCGTTTCCACTGGCAATGGAACTACCCCAGCTCACGCCATCCGTCGAGACGAAAACCTCGTATCCTCGCGGGAAATCTCCCGGTGAAGCGACTGAGTCAAGCGAGATTCTCTCGAAAGTCTTGAGCGATTTCATATCCACCTGGAAGTACTGTTGCAGTGCTACTGCTTGTACAGCCCCTGTGGTCCAGCAGGTGCCGAGCTTGCCATCCATGGCATTGCCAAGGCCGGAAGAAGAAGACCCCGTCGCTGTCCAGCCCGCTCGGTTCAAGGCATCCGACTCGAAAACATGGAAGTCGTAGATGCTCCACGAACTTGCCCCCGTTCTGCCTGTCTGCTCGACTTTGATGTAACGCGCCGTTTGAGGGGGAAATGTGATCATCGTCACGGCACTAGCACCACTTCCCGTAGCGACGGAGTTCCAGAGAGTTCCATTCATCGAAACAAGAACAGTGTAACCGCGAGGATACTCGTTTTTTGCGGTTACCGTATTGAGCATGACCCTGTCGAAGGTCTTGTTCGACCGCATATCAACTTGGAAATACTGTCCTGTCTTCGTCTGCGCGGCGTTTGTGGTCCACCGAGAAGTGGTGTTATTGTCATCAATTGCATTGCCCGCAGCTCCAGACCCGGAGCCGGTCGCTTTCCAACCCGCGCGTGGCAGCAGGCTATTCGTAAAACGGATGTCTGTCACGCTACCGGCGGACATCGTGCCCTCTTTTTTGCTCGTCTTAAAATACGTGGTCCAGTTATTAGCAGTGACAACTTCGCCACCGATCACAAGATTATGAAATGCAATGTCCTTAATGGTTCCGGTTGCTTCGGCATAGAGTATGTTTTTGTCGTTTGGCGCACTTGGCATCGCCGCGATCGTCACATTCTCAAACCGAGTCCCAGAGAAGACACCACCTTTTCCCTGTTGAATATTAAACGGTGGGTTTGAAGGATTCGGATCCGAAATATTAATATTGCTAAAGATAAATTTCTGATCACGAACCGTATTTGTATCAGAGGGTAATTCAATCGCGCCGGAGTTGCTCCACCATAAGTTGCGTCTAAAGATCACATCAATGTTTTCTACTCTTAGTTGATCCGTCTTAAATTGCTTCAGCATCTCGGCTGTTTTTAGCTGATGTAGATGAGACAATCGGAGAGAGACTCCATTTGCATCCGACCACAGCACGTTGTCCGATAAAGCAATCCCTTTGGGATAGTACGCATCGTCCTGAACACGGTAAAAACAGTGATGCACCCTACTGCTGTCGTTGATGCCACTACCATCAGAGTTGACACGCCATCACCCAAGAAACATCATTGGGCTGAGAGGAATGAAGATCTTGAGTGAACAATCGCATGGCATGATTTGCCGGATCCGCGATCACAATCCCCTGAATTTTAGTATTTCGGCAGTAGCTAAGGTCAATGGCTGTTCTCCTATAGCTGATACGCTGTTGCTCGGCGTATTTGGCATTGGTTGGATTAGAGTCTTTGTCAGCCTGGGTGACCGTTACCAAGTTGCTACCATCATAAACCTTATCTAGCTCGACCTGTTGCAGCTCCCAATGGGGAATTCCTTGTGCAGAAAGCGTTCCATGACCGAAAATCCTCATGTTTTCTGCACTTCCCAAGTTCGCGGGTGGATCTGATTGGGATGTGCTATCCATATTATTCAGAGTGCCATAGACGATGGCATCTCCTGGAATATAGTAGTTTTTGTTTGGATACACCTTGAAGTTTGGACCAATAGTATGTGCGCCCGGCTTGAAGTACATCGTCCTTAAAGTCGTGCTGGTTCTAAAAGTTTCAAGTTGGGCTGCTGTTGGTTTAGTTCCCGCCGTGATCTCAAGTACGCTAGCATCCGTCAGCTGCGGCTTGTTCTCCAGAACGGGATTCCCATGGACAGATAAAGTATGCACTATGGGCTGAGCAGGCCCCTGATTTGCCGATTGAGAGCGGGTTCCCATCTCCCCATTAATATCGACTGCCACGTTGCAGGGACGACTCATTGTAAAGATAACCTTATTTTTAGAAAAATTTACATTGGTCACTTTATTTTCGGGGTATATCTTCGTGCTCGGTAAGATGGTGCCCCCTATTCGGGTTACCTCAATATCCACCGATTGTGACATTTCAAAGTTCACGTAGCTATGAGAACACCCCCATAGGTTTCCATAATATTTTTCGTTAACTTCATGCGGTCCGTCCATATAGGTATTGTTAAGCTTAGACCATAAAACAGAAGCGGGTCTCCATGTTGTTGAATTCGATGCTTTGATGCGTATCGAATATTGCTTGGAAACCACGGTCGTTGAAGGGGCATTATATAACCCCACACCGTTTATTATCGTTTGTGCTCTTGAGGGTATGCCTGTCATAATCAGGGCAAGCACGATACCCCCCATAATCACCCTGGATTGCGAGACTCTACTTTTTATATCTTTATATATCGTCATCTTATCTGCCCATAATTTCTCGGTGACGTTTTTGCGTATCGTAGAGGTCGCGCCAGATGGTGTATTTCGCATCGTGGAAGGTGCGAGTGGCGGGATTGGGTGTGATCGTCTCTCCCGCACGGCCCATCGCGGTCATGGCTTCGGTGACACTCGCGTAGTCCCCCGACGCGTGCGCAGCGAGGATCGCGGAGCCTAGCAGTACGGACTCGGACTCTTTGCCAAGCGTGATGGGCATGCCACAGGCATCGGCGTGCTGCTGGAGCCAGAGCGGATTTTTCGTACCGCCCCCTGTCGCCACGAGCTGCGTGATTGCAAAACCCGCCGTGTTCATCGCCTCGACAATCGCTCTTGTGCCGTAGGCGAGCGCCTGAACCGTGGCGACATAGAGCCGCGTGTCCTGCGCCAGCGATTTATCCAGCGAGAGCCCCTCTACCGTGCCGCGTGCATGCGGGTCTGCAAACGGGGAGCGGTTGCCTAGGTGAAAGTCCAGCACGTGCAGATGGCGCGTCAGATAAGCCACATCGCTCAATCCCTCCGCGTCGGCGAGCTTCTTCGCTTCTTGATTGAGCAGCGCATAGACCGTTGTCTCCTCAGACTCCGCCTGCGCCGCGAGGTTACGGAAGGCACTGGAGTCCTCAATGGTGTAGTCAATCAGGGCTCCTGCCGCGCTCTGTCCGCCCTCGGTGAGCCAGTAGCCGGGCACCATCGCGCCAAAGTACGGCCCCCAGACGCCGGGTACAAAGATCGGCTCCTTCGAGGCCGCCATGTGGCAGTTGCTCGTCCCGCCAATCAGTGCCAGAGAGTGGTCTAAGTCTGCTGCCCCGAGTAGCCCCAGTCCACCCGCGTGGGCATCAATAATTCCGACGGCAACAAAGCACTCCGTCGTCAGCCCAAAGTGCGCGGCGGCTTCGCTTGTCAGTGGCCCGATGCGCTCCCCGAGTGGCCGGATGGAGTTGCCCGTGATGCGGGGATCGTCGAGGCCGAGGCTTGCCAGAAAGCCCGTATCCCAGCGCCCCTCGTGGCCCAGATAGGTCCACTTGCAGACATTGGTGCAGAGCGAGCGCACGTCCTGGCCCGAGGCTTTGTAGGTCAGAAAGTCGGCGAGGTCTAAGAATTTAGTGGCCTTTGCCCAAGTCTCAGGCAGATTCTTCTTGAGCCACTGCAACTTCGGCGGCTCCATCTCCGGCGAGATCGCCCCCCCAACGTACTTTAGAACGTCATGGCTTTCCGCGTTGATGGCGTCGGTCTCCGCGAGGGCACGGTGGTCCATCCAGACGATGATATTCTGCTCCGCGTTGCCGCTCGGGCTGACGGTGAGGGGCACATCGCCCTCGCCCAGCACAACCAGCGAGCAGGTGGCATCAAAGCCGATCCCGACTACGCTCTCCGGGGCAACTTTGGCCTGCGCCATGGCACCACGCACCGCAATTCCCACCGCGCTCCAGATATCGGCGCTACTCTGCTCCACGAACTCAGGCTGTGGTCGCCACAGCTTGATCGGGTGGGTCGCCATGCCTTTTCGCGTCCCGTCAGCTACAGCAAAGACCCCCGCCCGCACCGAGCCCGTCCCGACATCTACTCCCACAACAAATCGTTCCATGGAGGGATTTTACCCGGATTTCGTGATACGCTGACCACGCTCCCGCCCTCTGGGGAAGTCCGGTGTGATTCCGGCACTGTCGCGCAACGGTAATTGAGCCTTCGCTCTAAGTCCGATCGCCAGCGGGGGCGAAAAATCCCTCGGCCTGCGCGCAACAGGCTAGAAAGAAACGTTCCGTGTTTTTGAAAACTTCCCGGTCAGCCTTTACGCTGATCGAGCTTCTTGTCGTCATCGCGATTATCGCGATTCTGGCGGCGATCCTCTTCCCCGTTTTTGCTCAGGCACGCAGCAAGGCCCGCCAGACCGCCTGCCTCTCTAATACCAAGCAGCTTGGCCTAGCAGCGCTGATGTACTCCCAGGACTACGACTCTAGCTTTCCCCTGTTTAGCTACGGTGATAGCAGAACCTACTGGGTCGGGGCGCGGGCGGGTTTCTCCGGGCCGCTAGATAAAAAGCTCGGGCTGATCTTTCCGTATCTCAAGAGCGGCGAGATTCAGCGGTGCTCGGAGTACGCAGGCCCCGCTAACCTCGGGGGCACGGGCTATGGCTACAGCTCGGTTCTCGCGGGAGAGCGCTGGGTCAATAGTGGGGGGAGTTGGGTGATGCAGCCAAGCCCCGCCAACGATGCAGCTATCACCCGACCCGCCGAGTGTCTACTCTTTGCCGACAGCGGGAATCGCACCGACAGCACGGCAAGCAGCCCAGAGACCATGAAAACTGTCGCCACGGTAGCCGAGACGATCACCATTCAGCCGCCAAGCTCCTGGTGCTTCCCCGGCTTTGGCTGCACGTCGTCGCTGGATTTTCGGCACCAGGGCTTTGGTAACATCGTCTTCTGCGACGGCCACGCAAAAGCCATTGCCCGCGCCGCGTTTGCCGCCAGACTACCCGTCAGCGAGCAGCAACCCGGTCTTGTCTTCCGTGGCGATTACATGATGGCGAAGTAGGCTCCCCACCCCCTAATCCCCGCCCGGCGGGGGGACAATGAGGAAATACCTTGTGTTCCCCCCGCCGGGCCTAATCTTGTCCCATATCTTTTCTCTTGGCTCGCCTAACGTTGATGGCGTTATTGTGCTTTATTAACAGTTAACTGATTTTTCATTAAATATCAATAACTAGTATCGTCGTGAGGAAACTGCCTCTGCTCCAGCCATCTGC
>NZ_JANNYP010000154.1:0-17733 GCF_031410135.1 Armatimonas sp.
CTGGCTCGCCGGGGAGCACTTTGACAAGGTGCTCAGCAGCTACTTAAAAGTGCTGGCGTTCAAAGAGCCGCCGTACCCCACGGCGGCTAACTTGGTCGAGAACCTCAAGACGAACTTACCTGCTCATAAAACACGGATCACGGAGCTTTTTGAGAAGATTACGCTTTGTGATCTGAAAGTCGTCTCGGTCAAGAAAAAGCAGCTCAGCAAGAAGCGCTGGCGCACTGAGGTGGTAGTGACGGCTAAGAAAGTCTTCTCCGACGGCCAGGGCAACGAGACTCCCGCGCCCCTTCATGACATTGTCTTTGCGACACTCTGGACCGGTGAGGAAGCCGTCACACTCCGCGCCACGCTCCAGCAGCCCCGTCAGACCCTCGTCTTTGAAACGGAGTTTGCTCCCCGCCACATCACCGTCGATCCCGCCTACCACCTGCTAGACCGAGAGCACGACGACAACACGCACTCTGTTGAGTAGCGGCCTCAGGTAAAATGCGCCCATGAATATCGTTCTGATCTTCGCCGACGATCTCGCGTATGCCGATGTGGGCTGCTTTGGTGCCAAAGACATTCGGACGCCGCACATTGACTCTCTGGCGCGCGACGGCGTGCGTTTTACGGACTTCTATGTCGCGCAGCCCGTGTGCTCAGCTAGCCGGGCGGCGCTGCTCTCGGGGTGCTACTCGGGGCGGGTGGGGATTCAGGGGGCGCTGGGACCGGGTGCGAAGATCGGGATTAGCGATAGAGAGACACTTCTGCCGCAGGTGCTGAAGGCGAAGGGCTTTGCGACGGCGATGGTGGGCAAGTGGCACCTGGGGCACCTGCCGGAGTTCAACCCGACCCGCCATGGCTTCGACGAGTGGCTGGGATTGCCGTACTCCAATGACATGTGGCCGGGCCACCCGGACACGCCGCGTGCCTATCCACCGCTGCCGCTCATGGACGGTGAAAAACCCGTGCAGACCATCGAGAATATCGAGCAGATGGGCACACTCATGCAGCGCTACACGGATCGCGCCGTGGGCTTTATCGAGAAGCACGCGGGTAAGAAACCGTTCTTTCTCTACTTCGCCCACGCCATGCCGCACGTTCCGCTCGCTCCCGGCAAGAAGTGGATCGGGCGCTCCAAGCGCGGGGCATTTGGTGATGTGATCGAGGAGCTCGACGACTCCGTGGGCCAGCTCCTCGCGGCGCTAAAACGAACCGGCGTCGAGCGCGACACCCTGGTGATCTTTACGTCAGACAATGGCCCCTGGCTGAGCTACGGCGAGCACGCCGGGAGCGCGGGGCCGCTGCGCGAGGGCAAGGGCACCTGCTGGGACGGCGGCGTCCGCGAGCCCTTTGTCGCCCGCTGGCCGGGGCATATCCGTCCGGGGAGCGTGATTACCGAGCCCGCGATGACCATTGACCTTCTGCCGACAATCGCCAAGCTGACCGGTGCGCCGCTGCCCAAGAACAAGCTCGACGGCAAAGACATCTGGCCACTGCTGAGTGGAGACACCCGTGCCAAGAGCCCGCAGGAGGCGTACTTTTTCTACTACAACAGCAACGAGCTCCAGGCCGTGCGCTCGGGGAAGTGGAAGGTCATGCTCCCGCAGTCGTACCGCAGCCTCGGCCCGTACCCCGAGACCGCGCGGGGCGGCAAGCCCGTGAGCTATAAGATGGCCAAGATCACCCGCCCGCTGCTCTTTGACCTAGTCGCCGATCCGGGAGAGACCACCGACCTCGCCGCCCAGCACCCCGAGGTTCTCAAACGCCTCCTCGCCCTCGCCGAACAAGCCCGCGAAGAGCTCGGCGACGGCCCCGAGCGCATTGGCAAGGGAGTCCGCCCCGTCGGAAGAGCCGCCGGTTGAAAACGGCGTTTAAGCAGACCTGACGAACTCCATCGACATGACGGGAGCGTGAACGCCCCGTCTTCAGAATGCGTGGTTCTTCGAACCTACCGAACTAGGCCCGGAGGGCCGTGCACTTCACAGACGGGGCATTCATGACTCGGAACAGGAAGCAGGGCGTAGGCTTCATCGCTCAGGTCAAGGGTGATCTGGGGCATGGGATTGTTCCGGCTAGCTTTTATCGGAACCCACCCCGGCTTCATTCGTTCCTCATTGCGCCGACCCTCCCTGCGGCAGGGAGGGTGGACGCGAGTGGTGCGAGTGGCCGGGTGGGTTCGGGCGAGCTATCGCCCCCGATCCTTATAACCCTTCCAGGCAAACTCCAGCGCTTGGGCCAGGGTCTGGCGCTCGACGCGGCCATCGCAGTGGCCGGACTCTTTGGAGAAGACAAACTGGTAGGGGTATTTTTTCGCCTTCAGGACACGCGCCATCCGGTCGTTGGCCATCACCCAGTTATGGAGCGTCTCCTCCGGGTCTTTGGAGCGCAGGTCGTTCTCACTCACGTGCATCCAGATACGCAGCGGCTTGCGCTTCTCTTTGGGAAGAATGCTCGCATGGTACTCCCACGCACCGCGCGGCGACTCGGGGTTCTTGGGCGACTGCTGGTCCACGTAGGTCCCCGAGTAGCTAATCACCCGGTGGTAGAGATCGGGGCGGAACCAGGCCATGGAGAACGCCGCCGCCGCGCCCGAGCTACAGCCCATCGTCGCACGGGCATCCGGGTCTTTGCTCAACGTGACACCATAGTCCTTGCTCACCCGCGGCAGGATCACCGTCTCGATGTACTCGGCGTACTTGCCCGAGACCGTGTCGTACTCCAAGCCGCGCTCACTGCCCTGCGCATCGCCGCCGCCGGAGCTGATAAAGACCACCACCATCGCGGGGAGGCGCTTGGCCGCGATCATGTTGTCCAGAATCGTCGGCAGCTCGCCGCGCCCCATCGCATCGTGGGTGACCAGTAGCGGCGCGGGCTTGCCAGGCTGGTACTGCGCCGGGACATAGACCCAGCAGCGCCGCTCGTAGGGGACGATCTCACCGGGCTTGTTCTTGGCGATCCCCGGAAAGAGCGGACTATCGGTGGACTTGACAATAAACTCGGAGACCTTGCCCTTGGGCACGCTCTCCTGCGCCGTCAGCTCCGGCGCATTGATGTACATGGGGGCGATCACGTAGTTACCATCTCGTAGGCCGTAGCCGTAGGGCTTGAAGCCCGTGATGTCGATCACGGGTGCGGGAGCCTGCGGGCCCAGCAGGCCAAGGGCCAAGAGGCCCGTTAAAAGTACGTTGTTCATTTTTCCTCTCCCCGCGCTTTAGCGCGCGACCCTCTCCGGCTTCGCGAAGAGGGAAGTTATGGTGCGTGCCTCTCGTACTGCACTGTAAACCCTTCGCGAAGCCGGAGGGTGGCGAGCCTAAGCGAGCCGGGAGGCAAAAAATAGACTACTTCAGCGAGCGGCCTTTGAGGGGCTTGCCGTTGGTGTCGAGGATTTGGAAGTGGTGAATCCCCGGCTTGCTGGTGTCGCGGTGGGTCCAGACAATCTTCTTCTCGCGGGTGATCTCCACCAGCTTCACTTCATTACCCTGTGCGTGGTGCGCCGTGACCACCGTGTTGCCATTGGGCAGGCGCTGGACACCGCAGCAGTCGTTGAAGGGGCGGCCTTCCAGCTCATCGTTGCTCACCGACCAGATAATTTTTCCCGTCTTGTCGAACTCGACCGTCAGGTTTGCTATCGTGCAGCCCGTGAGCGTGTTGCCGTTGTCGAGCCTAATTGCGGTGAAGGCCCAGCTACGGAAGTCAGGGTTCTCCCAGTTGGGGGTCTTGGCCTCCCAGACAATCTCGCCTTTGGGATTGTACTCGCGCACCATCTTGTCCAAGAGCTGCGGCACCAGGTAGTTGCCGTTCTTTAGCTTGCGAGTCATGCGGGTCTGGAGATGGTGGTCTTTGGTCTGTGCCTGAATCGGGACTTCAAGCTTGATCTCGCCGGATTTTTTATCGATCTCCAAGATACGCGGCTTGTTGCCCGCCTCGGTGCAGAGCAGGCGGCCCTTGCCAATGTCCTGTACCGTGTTCACCTCAGACTGTGTGCCTTTCCAGTCGAAGAGCACCTTGCCACTTTTGTCCACCTCGGCGATCCCGCCGCCGGGGTACTTGGCGCTCTTATTGAGGGCCAAAATAACGTTGCCATTGCCCAGCACCCAGCCGTCGCGGGTCGCGTGAGGGAACTCCCAGAGAATCTGCCCGCTACCAGAGCGGATATAGGTTGCACCACCTGCAGCAAAGAAGGCGTGCGTGATTGGTTCTTGTCGCATACGGCATTTTAACACAAGCCCTCAATGAAATTTGGGTCAGGGGCAATGCGAATGCGCTCTTTGTGGGGACGAAGTGTTCTATCTTCTCGGGGCTTGAGTTCCAGAGAAAAATCGGTGAAACGGACGATGGTATCAACATCGAGAAAGTAGGTGACAACATCAGGTACTCGTCCTGTTTCGACCCTGGTTCTCCAGCGTAGACAGTGAGTAAAGGTTCCTGAGGGGGCACGGTCGAGCTCTCCCCAAGCAACCTCGTTGTTGTCGTCACTGACCAGCAGACAAAGAATCTGCGTCTCCATTGGGGAGAGAGTGATTCCCTGGTAGTGAAGGCTCGTCTCGAAGTAGCCCCGCTGAAGGTCACCGACCAAAAGGCCAAGGGTCAGTGTCTTGTTTACCTGGTCAATCTTGAGGAAGCGTGGGAGAGCATCATCCAGAGAAAACTCTAAAAGCCAGACGAGATCGGGGGATAAAGTAGGGCGGAGGGCATCACAATGCGCACGCCACTCTTGAAACACGGCATCGCGGCGCTGAGCGACGGCGCGTCGCACAGACTTGGGATGGGCCATCGGATCGTCGAGATCAGGGATCACAAAACGCATGATTCTGTATCGTCTGAGTTAGTGCTGCTGGTAAAACTACGCTTTTCGGGGGAGCATCTCAGCGAGAAACGAGTGCCCTGTAGCTGTCTGCACCGTGAGCTGGTCGTTCTGGGCGCTGATGCCGGTGACAGAGTGGTCGCGGGTGTCGTGGAGCGTGACGGTGCTTCCCCGGCGCACGGCGAGACAGTGAGACGCGGGGAAGTAGGCATAAGCCAGGGCGTTCTGCCCGCCCGACTGCGACGGCTTCCCCAGCGCTTCTGGCCACCAGGAAGTGCTTGCAGTGCTTGTGTTTTGGGACGCTGGTGCGGTTTGGGGCAGGCTGGCCAGCTCGGTGAAGAGGGCCAGCACGCGGGCTTTAAGCGCCTGGTTAAACGCATCACCGATCATCACCATCCCTGGCATCCACTGCCCACTGCCGCCCAGCTCGGGGTGAGAGAACTGCGCCATCGTGCCATTGCCGCGCTCTAGGGCTGCCTTGGCGTGGGCAATGGCCTCGCTTGAAAATCCGTGACTCAGACTCATGATTGGGGCTTTTCGGTGCACTGCGGGGCTGCGCCTTCGGGGAGGGCTGGGACATCCACTCCGGCGCGGGGGAGCGTGCCCTCTAGCTCTTGTTTCCAGTGCGCCACATCGCCCGCCGGGCCGTAGGCGTAGACCATGACCATCGGGGTGCTGCCCGTGTTGGTGAGCTGATGGAACACCGTGGGGGGAATGTAGACACACTGGCCTGACGAAACGGCCTGTCGCTCCTCGCCCAGGCACATCTCGCCCTCACCCTCGACGATAAAATAGACTTCCTCTTGTTCCTGGTTGTGCCAGGGCACTTGGCCACCATTTGGCTCTAGCATCACGTAACCTAGGGCAAAGTTCTCGCACTGGATCGGAGAGACCCCACCCACGAGGTTACGGGTCCAGCGCTGAGCCGGGTAGCGACGACCGGCGATTTCGTTTAGATCAGCAATATTCATGTTGCAGAGAATACCCGATTCTGCATGGTATACTCACTCGTTGGGGGAGCGTTTGTCTTGTGGACGTGCTCCCTAAAATTTTGACCAAACGGAATTAAAATTATGAGTCAAGTGGAGTGGCGTACCTGGGGTGAAGAGGCGTTTGCGGAGGCCCGTGCGCAGGATAAGCCAATATTGCTTTCGATCACCGCAACCTGGTGTCAGTACTGTGCGGCGATGGACGAGAATACCTACGGCAACGAAGCCCTCGCCCAGTATATCAATGACAACGTGATCCCCGTTCGTGTGGACTCGGACAAGCGCCCCGATGTGAACGCGCGCTACACCCAAGGCGGCTGGCCCACGACCTGTGTGCTGACTGGCGAGGGCGATGTTCTCTGGGGAGGAACCAGTGTGCCACCCGATGGCATGGCACAGCTCCTGCCGCAGGTGCTCAACTCCTACCGCCACGAGAAGGCCGGGATCGCTCAGCATGTCGCCGGGCTTCGTGAGCAGCTCCAGCAGCAGCACGCCGCGCCGCCACTGGATCACAACCTTCCCGTAGACCCCAATATCCCGTTTGGTGTTCTGCTCGGGGCCAAGTTCGAGTTTGACTTCGCCTTTGGCGGTTTCGGGCACAACGGCCAGAAGTTCCCGCAGAACGAAGTCACCGAGCTGGTAATGGAGCAGTACTCCCGCACCGTTCGCATGGGACACTCCGATGCCGACCTGAAGCTGATCTTGGACCGCACGTTTAAGGGAATCGCTGAGGGAGGCTTGGTGGACGAAGGCAGTGGCGGGTTCTTCCGCTATGCCCAGACCCCCGACTGGCGCAACCCGCAGGTCGAGAAGCTGCTCGAAGACAACGCCGCGCTAGTGCGTCTCTTCTGCCGTGGCTACAGCCTGCTGGGCGATGAGTCGCTCAAGACGGCGGCGAAGAAGGGGCTCGACTATCTGCGCGCTCAGCTCTGGTTTGAGGATCTCGGGGTCTTCGGCGGCTCGCAGTTTGCTGATGGCGAGTACTACTCACAGCCGCTGGAAGAGCGCGCCGAGTGGAACCCGCCCGCAGTGGACGAGACCATTCTCACGGGAGCCAATGCCGTGGCCGTTCGCGCTCTGGTAGCTTGGTGGCAGGTCACCGGCGAGACCGAGGCACTGACCCAGGCTTGTCGTGTCATGGACTACCTGCTGGAGCACTTGGTGACAGATGATGGCTGCCCGACCCACTTCCAGGCTGCCGAAGGCGAAGATGTCGGCGAGATTCCCACCGGCATGCTCGCGGATGCCGCCGACTTAGTCGCTGCAGGCTTAGACCTCTACGAAGCGGGACAGGGAGTGAAGTACCTGGATCGCGCCGAAGAGATCGCCAACTGGAGCCGTGGGCACCTAGAGTCCCCCGAAACAGGCGGCCTCTTCGATGCACCCGTGCGTCCTAGCTCCCTAGGGAACCTCAAAGTGGGCAGCCGCGATGTCGCCGACAACATGCTTTTTGCCGACTCGCTCCTGCGCTTGTTTCTCGCTACCGGCGAGACCGAGCACGCGCAGCTGGCCCAGCGGATCTTGCAAGCCTTCCAGCCCGCCGCACCCAACATGGGCTTCTTTGGAGCGAGCATGGCGCTAGCCATCGAGCGCGCCGTGCTTCCCCCTGTTCTGGTGCATATCGTCGGTGCCACAAGCGATCCTCGGACACAGGCACTGCTCCAGGCGGCGCACAAGACCTACCGGTATGAGAAGTTCATCCAGCCCCTTGATCCGTCGAACGAGGATGACGCAACCCATATCGAGAACCTAGGCTACCCCACTCCCGAGCAGCCGACGGCGCACATCATGGTCGCCACCGATGCGCTTGCGCCCACCGTGGATGCGGAAATCCTCATCGAGACAATCCAGAACGCCGCTCCAACCATGGCCGGAATGCCCGATCTAAGCGCCCTAATGGGGAATGAGGGTGAGGAAGCCGCCGAGGCGTAGTTTTTGGAATATGCTTCCTCATGGTTCAGGGAAGCGCGATACTCTGTTCAGAGTCGTTGTCATGCGAAACGACGGCTCTGTTTTTTTTCCAACTCAGGCGACTCTTGCCCGGCTTCCAGAATAGTATCTGCTTGACCTGCTTGCGCTGCTGCAGATCCCAGACGAGGGCAGCGCCGTTGCTCCAGACTCCCAGAAAGCGCCCCTCAGGGCTGAGACTCGCCGCGATGGGGCTACTGGCGGTCTGGGTCTGGCGGAGGATGCGACGGTTTTCAATATCAATGACCACGCCACTCTCTTGCGGGTTGTCCAGCCAGAGGCTCCAGGCATAGGTATCCAGAGCAACCTGCTCACTGTCCAGGCCTATGGCCGAGGAGGTAATGCGCAAAAGAGATGCGAGAGGGCGCTTGGGAATGCTCCAGAGCGAGAGACTCCCCTGAGCATCACATGTCGCCACTTGAGCTTTATCGGGCGAGAGGGAGGCATTTAAGCAGTCACGAAAGCGCGTGGTAACGAGGCGCTTCTCTTGCGTGCTCCAGAAGACAGTAGTGCCCTCAATGGTCTGAACGAGGAGCCGGTCGCTGTCGGGGAGCCAGGCAAGCTGACCGATAATGCGTGGGGTGGAAAAGAGGCGCGTGGGGGCCGTGAGCGGTTTTGCGGTGTAGGGCTCCCAGAGCTGGAGATTCCCCCCCTCGTCGCCGAGAGCCAGGATCTTGCCACTGGGACTGAAGCTCCCGACCCGTGGGAGGTGGTCGGAGGTCATCTGCGGGGAGACGGCTCTGCCTGTGCCGAGGTTGTAGAGGCAGGCTCCCCCATTGCCCGGAGACTCCCGGTAGTGGCCTACGAGTGCAAATATCCCTGGCTCAGGCGAGGCAACAAACTGGTAGATCCAGTCCGGGGCCGCTTTAGGAGAGCCCAGAGGGGGGCCAAAGCCGGAGATCATCTTCCCGGTGGCTACATCGGCGATATTGCAGACATAGCCGTAGGCCCCAAAGGCAAGCTGAGTCTCTTGCGGATTGGTAAAGCGTGCCACAAAAGCGGTAGAAATGAGCGAGGGCTTCTGTGCCGTCCAGCGCCCCCCCATATCGTCGTCCCAGATACGGCTAACCTCCCGGTGGGTACTTGTATCCCAGACCACACAGCCGCCTCGGCCACTGGAGATCAGGCGAGTCCCATCGCGGCTGGGAGTCAGACTATAGATCGTATCCTTCGTGTCCGTGTGGAGAAGGGGAACCGTGCCAGGCCGTGTGGGCCAGAGGTGGATCTTGCTGTCGTTGCCTGCGGAGGCGAGCCGCTCCTGGGAGAGAAATGCGAGGGCGGAGATACCAGCTCCCTGAAAGAAAGGCCCCATTACCCGCTTGCCCGTGGCCGTCTCGAAGACCTCCACCCTGCCACCGGCTGTACCAATCGCGATCTGGCGACCATCTGAGGAGTAGAGAAGGTTGCAGACAGTGTCGTGGCAGGCGATTTTCCGGACGAGCCGGGGCGCACAGCGCTGCAAAGCGCTCTGGCAGAAGAGAGCGGTCTGTCGCTGCTCTTCGGTTAGCTTTCCCTGTTGCAGAGCTGCCTCAAGGTGCTCCTGTGCCGCTTCTGTTTCCTGGTTGCCTAGCGCCCGTAGTGCCAGAGAGAGCTCGACGCGTCCCAGGTTGGTCTGCGCGGACCGAGTCGCCTGATCTGCCTTTCCACGCGCCGCTTTCTCCGCAACCAGCGCTGCCTCACGATCTTTAAGGGCGGCCTCTTTTGCCTGAAGTGCCTGCTCTTTCTCGCGCAGAGCCTGCTCTTTCTCGGTGAGCGCCTTAGCCCGCTGCTCGGCGAGAAGCTCGGCGCGGATCTGATTTTTTTGGGCCAGCAAGCGGTTCTGATCAGCGATCTGCTGGGATGCCACGGCGATACGCCCTGCCCGCAAGGCACTCCCGGCCTCACGGTCGGCACGCAACGCGGCGTCGTCGGCGCGGCGGGCACTGAGAAGTGCCCAGGCAGTGAGCCCGCTCATGGCGGTCAGAACGCCTCCCGCCAGGGCTCCAGTTCGTAAGGCACCACGCCGGAACGCGGCACGCTGGCGGCGCAACTCACCGTCGGGGAGGTTCTCACGCACCCAGGCCAGATCAAATACCTGTGCATAGATTCGGTTGCGAACCGCGAGCGTGCCATCGTTCTGGGAGCGGACAATCCCCGCGAGGTGGAGCGTGTCACAGAGCGGCGATGTCGGATCGTCGGCGACCCGCTTTCCGCGTCGCACCTTGTCGTAGAGATCGAGCAAGGCCGCGAGATCGTCCTCGCCACGGAGCAGGCGTGTGGCCACAAACGCAAGGTTGTCGTCACTCTCACGGGCCGCATGGGTGAAAAAGAGGCTGGTCACTGCCTCGTCCACGCTGCTGCCCATCTCCACAAGCCATGCACAGAGCCGCTGCGTCAGATAGGGATGCCCGCCGGTCCAGTAAAGCACCCGCTCCAGCGCCGCCGTGCCGCCGGGAAGGCTCGCCGCGAGGGGTGTCGCATCGGTGAGGGTGAAGTCCGTGAGCGTGATCTTCTTGCCGATATTAAACGGGGAGACCAGCGGGTTTTCGATCAGCTGGTTAGGAGTCGCCACCCCTACCAGACAAAACGTCAGCCGCGCCAGCTCCGCTCTCTCCGCACGGCGGTTGTAGAAGGCTCGGATTCCCACAAAGAACTCATCCACCGAGAAAGGGAGCAGGCGCACCGCGTCGATCTCGTCCACAAAGACCGTCAGCCCTTGCTCGCCCGTTGCGGGGAGCGCGACCTGCTCTAGCACATGAAAGAAGCGCTGCGCCACCCCAAGCTGGCTCCGGGCCGCAAACGCCGTTTCTAATGTCTCTTCCAGCTCGGGGCGCTTGAGAAACCGCGCCAGCTGCTCGGCGAGCTGTAAGAGCAGGCCATCGTACCAGGCCTCAGGTGTCAGGTTAAAGCCGCCCGCTGTGATATCTAAGACCACGCTCGTCACGCCACGCTCCCGCAGAGCATGGGCCGTGCGGATCATCAGGCTCGACTTGCCGACTTGGCGCGTGTTGAGCACGTAGCAAAACGCCCCGCCTTGTAGCGCCTCCAGAAGCGCACGGTCTGCGGGCCGCGCGATATAGCTCCGCGCATCGGCTGAAAGCGTCCCCCCCGTCACAAAGAACGGTGCGGCAGCACTCATGGCTCGGCGTTCCTGAGGAGCCAGTCGCGGTAGAGGCGGCAGCGGAAGCGGGCCTCGCTCGACGAGTCCCCGGCGAGGAGTCCGGCGGCGCGGAGGCGGTAGAACAGCTCCTGACTGAGGGTTTGATTGCCCTCTAGCAGGCTCTTGATCGCGGCGCTCTGGCCGGGGCTGCGCAGCAAAGACGCACTCAGGCGGCGCAGGTGCCCTCCAAAAAGCCCCTCGGGGTTGAGCGCTTGTGCCAGAAGCTCGGTCAGCGGGAGGCCATCGGAGAGGGCGTGGAAGGCCAGATGGTTTAAGTACGGCTGCCCACCCACCCACTCACGCAGCGCCAGAAGCTCCTCGGAGCTAACCAAGGGCGAGCCAAAGCGCCGGTTGAGCTCCGCAGTGTCCTCCAGCGTGAAGTCCGAGAGAGTCAGCCGCGTTCCAACGTTAAAGGGCGACTGGTGCAGGTCGGTGAGAAAGAGCTGCGCCTCGGTGGCGTAGGCGATCACGAGGGTCAGGTAGCTCCACGGGCCATGAGGCTCCAGCGAGCGGCGGTTGTGCCAGGAGCGGAAGAGCCGAAACAGATCGGGGCCAAAGGGCAACTCAAAGAGGCGATCTACTTCGTCGAGTACCCAGACCAGTGTCGTCTGGCTTGTCTCTAGCGCGGCGCGGCGTACAAAGCGCTCCAGGTTCATTGCGGGGCTACGCGCCTCGCTCCAGAGTGTCTCGGGAGTCTCGTCTAGTGCAAGCTCATCGGAGAGGGAGGTGGCTAGGGCGCGAAAAAAGCTCTGCGCACTCTCGCTGGGCAGAGTTGAGAGATCGGTGAGCGCCACGCGTGCCCCACTTCGCCGAGCCGTCTCTGCGCCGCGTGCCAGCAGGCTAGTCTTGCCAACCTCATGGGCGCCCTTGAGTAAGATTGTCGAGTCGCTACGACGTAAGGCATCCCGTAGCGCACCATCGGTAGTGCGCTCGATATAAAAACTTGCCTCCAGCGGCACGGCACCGCCTGGCATAACCTGCCGTGCATCGCTGACAGGGAAGGCCCAATTTTGCAGAAGGGAGCCAAGCTGTGCCTTCAGGCGCTCCCGCTCGGCGATCACAAAGTCATCATAAAAGCCTGCTAAGAGTGTGTCTGGTGCAAAGCTTCTCTTGGAGGCGAGGGCCTCGGCCAAGTCGGTCGTGAGCTGCTCGGTGCGAAGCTGGACATAGACCCGATCCGTTACCAGGGCCTCTCCCAGATGGGGGCGCAGAGAGTTCAGCGCCACATTGAGGCTATTGCGTCCGCTGGCAGGCTCGACCTCGGGCCAGAAGACCTCCGTAAGCTGCTCACGCAGGTGGGCACGCCCCGGAAAGAGTGCCAGGTACCCGAGAAGCGCCGCTGCCTTCCGGGTGGCGAAGTGCTCCACACTACTGCCATCGGGTAAACGAACCCGCAGTCGCCCTAGTATCTCGATCCGAGTCTGCATTATTGCCTTAAATTTTACCCTCTTGCCTTAAATTTCCTCTGAGAAATTTATGGCAAGAGGCACCGTAAATTTACGTGACTTTTAAGGTAAGGGGGCTAGGCTGGGGGCAGGAGTATTTTAAGCATGATTTCTCGTCTTGTTTCTCGACTTTCCCTTACCGCTTTGATGGTAACTCTCTCCACGCTTGCTCACGCGCAGGCCACCGTAATCTACTCGACGGGCTTCGAGGCACCGACATTCAGCACGACTGCGACCGCCACTATCCCCAACTTCTACACGGGAGCTCCCTTCACCACGGTTCCCGGAGCCCTTGCCGCTTCGCCAGCGGATCAGTGGGGGCTGGCCTGGGAGGATATTCCGGGCAATATCCCGCAGAGTATCATCAACTATGAGGCCTCTGTAAACAGTGCTACCGTGCAGAGCGGTGTGGTACGTAGCGGGACACAGGCTCTCAAGGTAGATGGGGCTGTGGCGAATCAGAGGCTTTCTACGGCATTTAAAGGACTTCCTCTCTCGACGGTCAACCGGGTCTATGACTTTAACTTTGACATGCGTGTCTCTGGGGCAAGTGCTCAGGTGGGGCAGTGGGGGGTGACAATAATAGACCAGAATAGCGCACGCATTGCGTCTCTGGGTTTCTATCAGGGCATTCTTGTTGCGGGCTCGGGGGCGAGTCTCTACGGACTCGGCCCCTTTACGCCCATAGGCTACGATAACTGGGCCACCTACAAGCTCTCCGTGAACTTTTTCACCAATACCATGAGTGTCGCGCTCAATGGATTTCCGATTAGCTCGATGCAGAATCTCCCCTTGAGAAACGACATTACGTTCACTTCAACGCTGGCGGGAGTCGGGCTTGGAGGGCAGGCTCCTGATGGTGCCCCCTACACGACCACGCCGGAGCGTGCCTACTTCGATAGCTTCTCCGTCACGTCTGCGCCGGAGCCGGGAACGCTGGCATTTCTTGTGCTCGGGGGCATGTTGGTGATCGCCCGCCGCCGAAGCGCGAAGAAAGAGGGCTAAGATGAGGCGAAAAAGCTTTCTGGGAGCGCTTGCCGCGCTTCTTCTGACCGTGGGTATCGGGCCTGTACAGGCACAGACTCTGCTGGTGGGCACTGCCACCTCACCGGTTCCGTTTGACCACGACACTATCGCTGATAATGACTATCTTCTGGGGCAGCGCTTCACGATCACCACGGGCACCTGGGACATTACCTCCGCTCAGCTTCTTCTCTTCACCGGGACGCGTGATGCCGATCTCTCTATCTTTACGGACCTGGCAGGGGTACCCGACACTCTCCTCGATACGGATATCTTCCCGTTCTACACGCCTCTGGGAGGTTCTTTTGAGGTGGCGACCTTCACCAACCTGAGTGTCACCCTGACTCCCGGCACCTACTGGCTGGTGCTGGGGGCGACAAGTCCGAGCAATACGGGCACGCTGGGCTGGTTCTTTGCCGACGGCGGCGGCATCAACGATGGTCTGGCGGGTGATGCCGAGGATTTCTATGCGGAGAGCCTCGACAATGCAGCCACCTGGTCCGTGGGGGCGGGTGGAGGCAGCAACTACTACCTCTTCGAGCTGTCTGGGGTCGCCGCCGCCGCGCCGGAGCCGGGCACGCTCGTGCTTCTTGCCCTTGGAGGAGTGCTGGTGTTTACGCGGAGGCGTTGCGGCGCTGGGAAAGAAAAGCAAAAATGAACCTAAAAAATACTCTCGGGGTAATGCTAGTGCTTCTAAGTACTGTCTCCACTGTGCGTGGACAGTACACTGCCTCGCTCTTGGACCCAACAGATGCCATAAATGCCTATGGTTCTAGTATCGCAGGAGGAACCCAGGGGGGAGCAGTGGATTTCATAGGGATTGATCGCGCTGCTCTCTGGAGTGGGACGGCATCTAGCTTTGTGAACTTGCACCCTACAGGCTTTTCTAGCAGTAGCGTCAATGCTGTCTCTGGGAGCACACAAGTGGGGCGCGGCCAGCTTGGTGGTAGCGTACATGCTCTGCTCTGGAGCGGGACGGCCGCGAGTGTCGTTGATCTACATCCGACAGGTTTTTTAAATTCTTATGCGAAGAGTGTCTCAGGGACTAGCCAGGTAGGATCGGGCGACGAATCCGTTACGGGCAACTCACACGCTCTGCTCTGGAGTGGGACTGCTGCGAGCGCCGTTGATCTACATCCGACAGGTTTTGAGCGGAGTGAGGCATTTGGGGTTTCTGGGGGGACGCAGGTGGGCTATGGTGAACAATTCGGCACGTTCGATACACGTGCACTCGCTTGGAGTGGGACTGCTGCGAGCGCCGTTGATCTGCACCCCTCAAGCGGCTATATTGAGAGCCGTGCCTATGCCGTTGATGGCACTCAGGCTGTGGGATCTGGTCTGAGCAATCTAGGCGATGGCCATGCACTGCTTTGGGATCTCAGCACCAGCGCGATAACGAGCCTGAACCCCGTAGGCTTTACGGACTGTACGGCTTTGGGAGTTTCAGGGAGCTTTCAAGTCGGCTATGGCTCGGGGATTGCAACCGGTGGTGAGGATCACGCGCTACTCTGGATGGGCTCAGCGGGTAGCGTCGTAGACTTGCATGGTTATCTCTCCAGTCTCCCGCTTACCTTTCTCTCCTCGAAAGCATATGGCATAGACAGCAACGGCGATATTGTCGGCACGGGCTACGACTCACTGGGAAATAGCCATGCCCTCCTCTGGAAATCCAGCGGTATCTCTTCCGCCGCTCCAGAACCCGCCACTCTTGGGCTTCTTGCACTCGGAGGCGCTCTGGGGGGAATTTGTGCCATTGCGCGACGGAGACGAGTCTAGTGAAAATTCCTCGCACCCACTTCCCCGCCCTCGCAATGCTTGGTATTGCTATCCTCCCTCTCTCACCACAGATGGCACACGCACAGACCACGGTGGTATTTGCTTACACAGGTACTCTTAGCACATTTGTTGTTCCTTCAGGGGTAACCAGTCTGACGGTTAAGCTCTGGGGGGGGGGCGGTGGTGTGGCGGGCGGCTCCGGGGCATTTGTCACAGGGAACCTTGCTGTCACTCCTGGTACCCTGCTCACGGTTCTCGTGGCGGGGGGAGGCTCTCACAGTACAAGCATGGGAGGCTTTGGAGGAGGAGCTAATAGTAATGGCCGAGGAGCAGGAGGGGGACGTTCGGCCATTCGCCTCAGTGCGGACATGATAGCCATCTCCGATGAGCTAGTGACAGCCGCAGGTGGAGGCGGAGGTGGGGCCAGGGTTGATATGAGCTTTGATCCCATGATGGGCTCTGTAGCGACAACGACGTATTTTGGTGGAGGAGAAGGTGGTTTGGTAGCGGGGGGAATGAGCTCTTTTGGAGGCGGTGGAGGGGGGACACAGACCTCGGGAGGAGCGGGCGGGTTTGGGGGGACGCCCGGAGAGAGTGGGGGGCGGTTCCAAGGTGGTTCGGGAGCCGTCGGTGGTGGTGGCGGCTACTTTGGTGGCGGTGGTACAGGGCATCTCCCCTTTACAATCAATACAAATGGCGCTGCTGGCGGCGGGTCATCGTTCTTGGACAACCTGACGAGCAGTGGGGCGAGCGAGGCAGGATTTCCAGGGTTAACGACCGGCACTGCCCCAGGAGGGACTTCCGACCCTGACTATAGTCCTGGGATCGGGAGTGGAGGAAGCTCGGGCAGTAGCGGGGGCAATGGGCGCATCGTCATCAGCTACGTCTCCGCCGCCTCTGCTGCCCCCGAACCTGGCACGCTGGGCCTTCTCGCACTCGGTGGAACACTGATTCTGGGTGTTCGCAGGCAGCGGCGCAAAAACTAGCACGTATTATTCAAGTATACGAGGGGGGATAGCAGTCCCCTCTCTTGTTTTTTAATACCTCTCTTTGCGCAACAAAATACAGCGGCAGGTGTCTTAGGATAAGTGACTGCAATCGTGCAGTATGCTACTAAATCTGGAGAATAAAGAGATGCCTAAGCGATCCCCTCAAGTGATTGAGGATAAATACGCGCAGTTTTTAACCGCCTGGGAGACCCATGCTCCCAACTCGACCTTTGGAGGACTGACCCTCTTGCAGTTCAAGGCTCTTTGTAAGCCCTCCCAGGACTCCCGTGCCCGGCTGGAGGTACTCCTCAGCCAGGTGATCGGGGAGCAGGAGACACGCGACCTGAGTGACATGCTGGTGAGTACCGCAATGGTCAATATCGCCAAGAGTGTCCGCGCCGATCTGAGTGTGGGAGGCGACAACGGTGCTCTCTACAAGGCGATGGGCTTTGTTCCCGTTAGTGAGCGCAGGAGTGGGCTGACGAAGAAATAGAAGGAATGTGCCTGCCGTTGTCGAAACCTCTATTGAGATGAAACGAACGACGGTGGGACTTTTGGCGCTGGCCGGACTGGTGGCAACGGCTGCCCTTGCGCAGCCCAAGGGCAAAGTGCTTGTGCCGGATTTTAACCGAGAAGTCCGGCCTATTCTGGCGGATCACTGCCTCAAGTGCCACGGCCCCGACGATAAAAAGCGCGAGGCGGGCTTGCGGCTAGATCAGTCGCCGGGCACTGTGAAGCTCAAAGAGATGCTGGCTCGGATTGCCAAGCCCAACGGCGATGCGCTTCAGATGCCACCCACGCACACCAACAAGCCGCTGAGCGCCACGCAAAAGAGCATCCTTCAGCGCTGGGTGGCCAGCGGCGCGAAGTACGAGAAGCACTGGGCGTTTGTCAAGCCCGTGAGTGCCATCTCCCCCGGCTCGTTCCTCGCCACCCCCTCTTCCCTAAGTCGCTCGTCCCTCGCTAGGAAGAGGGGCAAGTATCTCCCCGCTTCGCTTGCCCCTCTTCCCGCGACGAAGGAGCAAACAGGGGAAGAGGGGACGGAGCGAGGAACGAGCATCCAGGGGAGATGGCAAAAATCCGGGAGTGCTATCGACACACTCGTTTCGGCTCGCCTCAAGCCGTTGGGGCTGGCGCTCCAGCCGGAAGCAGATAAGTACACGCTGATTCGGCGTGTGAGCTTGGACTTAACGGGCCTGCCGCCGACGCTGGAGGAGACCGAGGCGTTTGTCAAGGACACGCGCCCCGATGCCTATGGAAAACTGGTGGATCGCTTGCTGGCCTCACCGCACTATGGCGAGCGCTGGGCGCGTAAGTGGCTGGATCTGGCACGCTACGCCGATACCAATGGCTACGAAAAAGACAAGCCGCGCACAGTCTGGCCCTGGCGGGACTGGGTGATTAAGGCGCTCAATGCTGACATGCCTTTTGATCAGTTCACGGTCAAGCAGCTCGCGGGGGACTTACTGCCCGGGGCCACACTCGACGATAGGATCGCCACGGGGTTTCATCGCAACACGATGCTCAATGAAGAGGGCGGCATTGACCCACTGGAGTTTCGCTACTACGCCATGGTGGACCGTATGGGCACGACCGGGGCGACTTGGCTGGG
>NZ_JANNYP010000155.1:0-6845 GCF_031410135.1 Armatimonas sp.
GCATTGCCGGGAGCCTGGAAGACTTTCTCCATGCGCTTGATACAGGAGCCACTCCGATGGGGGAGTGCCACGACAACATCAAGAGTCTCGCCATGGTCTTTGGTGCCGTCGAGTCCGCCACCACCGGAAAACGCGTCACGATTACTGCCTAACCCCTGATAGTGGATATCAGGGGGCTTCTGGAACTTTTGAGTCCTTGACCATCTGGTAGGCCCAGATGCCGGTGTAGATCAAAAAGCCGACCAGGTAGATAAAGAACACGGCTCCGAGCTGCTTTCCGCCATTGAGATTGGCGAGAAAAACGCTGTGCATCACGGCCATCAGAAACGCGACAGTGGCAATTCCAAAAGTAGACATCTGGTGCCCCATGCGCATCAGAGTCTGCTCACGGCGCTCCGGGGCAAGCCAGTACTCTTTGTTGGGGATATTGATACTCTCATCGGGGGATTTTTTGAGGATCCAGCCCATGCTTGCCCAAAGCGCCGATGAGATACTCACCAGCACAAGATAGAAGATCATGTTCTCCTGCTTGCTCATCCAGCCATCGGCCTTTCCGCCAGGGCCAAAGTGAGATGCCATGCGCTCGGGGAGCTGTGGCCAGTAGTAGGCGATGTGCACCACAACGAGAGCAGGAAGCGCGAAGAGGGTTTTCTGTGTCGATGTGAGTCTTGGCTTTTCAGTTTGTTGTTGCAACATAACTATTTATATCGCAGTTGCTGAAGAAAAGTTACTGTGATAAACTGCGAAGGTTTCGCCAGATGTAAGGCGCGAGAGGATCGCGCTTTTTTAATGTCACACTCACGATAAATCTCGGTCCCGCAAGGGCACGTCGTGGGGAGGAGAAACCGAGAAGGAACAGAAGAAAACTATGGCCACAATCGCCATGAAAGACCTGCTCGAAGCAGGCGTCCACTTTGGTCATCAGACCCGTCGCTGGAACCCCAAGATGAAGCGCTACATCTACGGTAGCCGCAATGGGATCTACATCATTGACCTTCACCAGAGCCTGAAGCTCTTCGATGATGCTCAGAAGTTTATCCAGGACATTGTCTCCGATGGCGGCACGATTTTGTTCGTGGGAACCAAGAAGCAGGCATCTGATGCCGTGCAAGAGGCAGCGGTTCGCTCACGCCAGTACTTTGTCAACCAGCGCTGGCTGGGGGGCATGCTCACCAACTTCACCACGATCCAGAAGCGAATTGCGCGCCTGCGCCAGCTCAAGGAGATGACCGAAGATGGCACACTCCTGCGCCTTACCAAGAAAGAGGCTGCTCTTCTGACTGAGGAGTACGAGAAGCTAGAGCGCTACTTGGGTGGTATCAAGGACATGCCCCGCATCCCTGCATGTCTCTTTATCGTGGACCTGAAGAAAGAGCACATCGCGGTTCAAGAAGCCAAGGCGCTTGGAATTCCGATTGTAGCGATTGTAGACACGAACTGTGACCCGGACGATGTGGACTATATTATCCCTGGCAACGACGATGCGATTCGTGCGATCAAGCTGATCACCAACAAGATCGCCGAGGCTATTGTCGAAGTCAAGCAAGAGGAGTGGGACGAGGTTCCTTCAGGTGACCTGGCCGCTGCCTTTGGCGTAGATCCCGCGGCGGCGGATCGTATTCGCCAGCTTGAAGAAGACCAGAAGGGCATTGAGCTCGACTACGACAACGAAGGCAAGCCCGTAGACCATGAGGCAGACGCGCTCTTCGCGGATGCACTTGCGAGTGAAGCCAAGGCTGTGGAGGCACCGGTTGTTGAGGAAGCTCCTGCCGTGGTGGAAGCGGCTCCCGCTGTTGCCGAAGCGGCTCCTGCTGTGGCAGAAGTCGCGGTGGCTGAGGAAGCAAAAGCCGACGCCGAGTAGTCTTTACGTTCTGCCCCCTCCTGGGCGATAGAGTTTTCCGCGAGGGTAGGGCAAAAATCCTACCCTTTGCTATGTTCCCCTGAAAAGGGCACTGTTCAACCGAAAGGATCACGAAAGAAAATGGCTGCAATTACAGCGGGCATGGTGGCGCAGCTCCGCGAGCGCACCGGCCTTGGAATGATGGAGTGTAAGAAGGCACTCAGCGAGACCGATGGTGATTTAGAGGCCGCCGTCGAACTGCTCCGCAAGAAGGGTGTCAAAGATAAAGGCGACCGTGTCGCAGGTGAAGGTCTGATCATGGCCTACATCGCCGACGGTGGCACCGACGGTGCACTGGTCGAGCTGAACTCTGAGACGGACTTCGTGGCACGTAACGATGACTTCAAGGGACTTGCTCGCCTGCTTGCCGAGAAGAGCGCTGTCCACAAGGGGAACACTCCCGACGAGATTCTAGCCGATCCCGGCCTGAAGGGGTTCTACGACGAGACCGTGCGCACCATTGGTGAGAAGATTGTCTTTGGTCGCATGACACGCTTTAATGCGGCTTCCGGCAATACCCTCGTGACCTATGTCCACAATCCGGGTGGTCCTCAGACCGATGGTGGCAAGATCGGGGTGATGATCGAGCTCTCGGGCGCGAATGTCGCTGAGCTGGGCCGTGAAGTGGCGATGCACATTAGCTTTGCCAAGCCGCGTTTCTTAAGCTCTGACGATGTGGATGCTGCGACGATCGAGAAGGAGACCAAGATCCTTACCGAGCAGACCGCCGCCGATCCGAAGATGGCGGGTAAACCAGCCCAGGTAATCGAGGGCGCGGTCAAGGGCCGCCTCAACAAGTTCCTCGGGGAGATCGTGCTACTCAACCAGCCGTACATTCGCGACGATAAAAAGACCGTGGCGCAGCTGGTCAAAGAGACCCCTGGTGCGGCTCTAGTGCGTTTTGTCTGCTTCCAGGTAGGTGAGAACGTCAAGAAGGCCGAAGGATAAGCGAAATGGAATCCCGCCCCCGCTACAATCGTGTGCTGCTCAAGCTCTCCGGTGAGGCATTTGCCGGTGAGCAAGGCTATGGGATCGAGCCAGAGACGATTCAAAAGATCGCCTCAGAGCTGGCGTCTATTCAGGCGACCGGTGCTCAGATCGCCATTGTGGTAGGGGGCGGGAACATTCTGCGTGGCTCCGTCGGGGAGAAGCAAGGAATGGACCGTGCACAGGCCGACTACATGGGGATGCTCGCCACGGTTATCAATGCCATGGCGCTGCAAGATGCCCTGGAAAAATGCTCGGTGGACACGCGCGTTCAGACCGCTATTCCGATTCCCCAGGTGGCGGAGCCCTTTATCCGCCGCCGTGCCATCCGCCACTTAGAGAAAGGCCGTGTGGTCATCCTGGCAGGTGGCACGGGCAACCCGTACTTCACTACCGACACGGCTAGCGCTCTGCGTGCCGTGGAGCTGGAAGCGGATGTCGTGCTGATGGCCAAGAACGGCACCGATGCGGTCTATGATAAAGATCCTCGCAAGTTTGACGATGCCAAGCCCTACAAGAACCTGACGTTCGAGGAGGCGCTGGATAAGAAGCTACGCGTCATGGATCTGACCGCCTTTACCCACTGTATGGAACACAACCTGCCGATTATCGTCTTCGATATGAACGTCGCCGGCAATATCCAGCGAGCCGTGGTCGGGGAACCGATCGGGACGCTGGTCGAGAGGAGTCATTCGTGAGCGTCTCTTCCATTTTAAAAGATACCGAGACCCGTATGGGCAAGACCTTGGAGTCTACCGCCGCAGATTTCGCGACTCTACGCACGGGCCGCGCCAACCCCGCGATGCTGGATGGCCTGAAGGTGGACTACTACGGCACCCCAATGAACGTCCGCGATTTGGGCAACATCACGTCGCCTGAGCCTCGCGTTCTCCTGATTGAGCCCTGGGACAAGGCCGCGATGCCTCTGATCGAAAAAGCGATCATGAACAGTAACCTGGGCCTCAATCCCAACAGCGATGGGGTTCGGATTCGCCTCAATATCCCCGCCCTCACCACCGAGCGCCGCAAGGAGTTCGTCAAGCAGCTCGCCGGAAAGGCCGAAGCAGGCCGCGTCGCGTTGCGCAACATCCGCCGCGATGCCAATGAGCACCTCAAAAAAGACGAAGAAGTGACCGAGGATGAGGCCAAGCGTGCGGAGAAAGATGTCCAGAAGCTCCTGGATAAGTACGTTGCTGAGCTAGAGGCGATGACCAAGACCAAAGAGTCCGAGCTGATGGAGAACTAGCTTACCCCCTAACCCCCGCCCGGCGGGGGGACAGTGAGGAAAGAACCCGATTTCAACTACGGAGTCGGGTTTTCCTTTATCTCCTTGAGAAACCGCTCCCAGAGCTGGATGGCAGGCTTCTTAATGGATTCGAGAGCGATACAACTCAAGATATAGGTGCGCTCTTTTTCCTCAAAGGCAAGCCGGATGGTGTAGCGCTTCTGGTTATCGGCACCTCGGACAAGGCATATCTCCCGGTGCGCTTTCCGCCCTCGAAATGTCGTGTAGGTTGCGGAGACGAGCCCTGTAGGGTTGGGAAACATCTTGACGATAGAGGCAAGCCCGCCTTTGTTGGGAGTGATGGCATTGGCGCTCATGCGAATGGCCTGCTTCCCAATACGTTTTTCCATTTCGACCATGAGCCATGTTTCGTCTTTATGTCTGATCGTGGATGGTTTGTAGCTGACACCGTCAAGTTGTGGAAGTAAGAGTTTTCCGAGAGAGATGTATTTCATCGCTGTGCTCCTACTGGAGTTGTACCGTGGTTGCCGCCGATTTCATGGGGCGGTCAATCCGTGCGATAATATCCGCATGGGTACTTGGACGTTGCATTTGTGGGAGCTGGAGCCGTTGCTCATCCCGCATATTTCGTGGGTAGAGAAGATCCTCAGGCCACTGGTGGTCTATGGGTTTCTTCTCGTGGCGTTTCGTTTCTCGGGCAAGCGGGAGCTGGGGCAGGCGACCCTCTTTGACTTTCTGATCTTGCTGCTGATCTCCAACGTCGTTCAGAACGCGATGATAGGGGAGGACAACTCGATCGGTGGCTCGTTTGCGGGCGTAGCGGTGCTGCTGACGCTCTCTTGGGTGCTCAATAAAATTACCGCGCGCTCACCAAAGCTCCGCAAGTTTCTGGAAGGCTCACCGACGCTGCTCGTGCACAATGGGCAGGTACTCGATAAAGCCATGCGGAAAGAGAGCGTCTCGCTTAATGACCTGCTCACGGCGTTTCGGGAGCAGGGAATCGCGTCTGTCTCGGAGGTGCGCTTTGCCGTGCTGGAGCTCGATGGCAAGATCAGCATCATCCGCACCGATGCCCCCACGCCCGTGAGCCGTGAGGACTGTGTGGTCGAGGAAATTCGGCGTCAGGTAGTGGACCTAGAGTCGACGGCTCAGACGCAGCCCTAGCGTGAGAGCGGAGTCGGCATCTATGGTTTGTACCCCACGGCCCGCGCGGTCATCGAGCTGGAACTGACGGCCAAACTGCCAGCCCGCCGCCAGCGCTGCCGTCGTGTTTTTGTGGGTATAGCCCAGCTCTAGCCCCGTGGTGAAGCTCGTCTCACGGATAACCCCCTCACTCACTGCTGCGCGATCCGAGAGTCGCCAGGCACGGCGGACATCAAAGCCGGTGACACTGGCAAGGCTCCAGGTTTTATTGAGGGTCTTGGTGGCACGTAGCTCCTGGCCCTGGAAGAGAACGCGGAGGTCTTTGCGTGCCTGCCAGTCCACTCCAAGCGCCGGAATCAGGAGAAAGTCATCATCGGCGATCTGGGAGCGCAGCGCCACGCCATAAGTCCAGGTCAGGCCCGGACGGGCAACATGGCGCTGCCCCAGGATCACGCCTGCGGCAATGCCCCGTGAGAAGTCTCCATGTGCGGAGGCGGCGCTATCCACGCTAAACCCCAGAACACGGGAGCGAGTCTTGCTCTGTGGGGTGATGAACGTCGCGCCGAAGCGAACCTGCGTCGCATCTTCGAAGGGGTTGGCAGCACGTGGCAGACCCGCAAGAGCCGTCGGGCTGGGATGGGCAAAATCAAACGTGCTGCGGTCAATGCGAAACGTCAGGTTCTGTGTCTGCTTGAGGCCCGGCTTGAGTAAAGTCGCATCCAGTGTCGTACGGTTCACCGAGGCACTTCGGCCTAGACCAGCAAACTCCGCGCTGTCTGTCTGCTGTTGACGCAGGTTGACGGTGAGCGTGGGCTTGGGGAGAAACATCACCTGGTTGGTGCGCTGTGACTGTGTTAATAGAAATGTCGGGTCCATCAAAAAAGAAACACCGTGCTGACTTTCTGAGTTCCCAAAGCCATGACAGAGCGGCTTATCCTGATGCACGAGAGGACGATAAGCGCTGTTAGAAGACGTATAAAAAATCCCCTGATCGTCTAAGACCAGGGGGAGTTTGTCTTATCAAACAGCAAACAGTGAAGAAATCAGATGGGATCTAATGATTGAATCGTGAAAATGATGTCACGAATTAAAACACATTTCGAGATGGTTTGTTCCCAAGAAATACAATTTTTTTTCAGAGGGGGCTTGGGCATGCGGACACCTCCTGGCGTTTAATATTTTCCCAGCCATAATAAGCTTTAGTATGCGTCTTGCTTTTGCGATTCCCTGGCGTGATTTAGGGAGCTGGCTCTTTGAGCACCTGCCCGAGGAGCACACCGGCGAACTGCTCTTTGCCGCCCCCGAGCCTAACCTAGATCGCTCGCCGCGGGCCAGCAAGCTGCCTCCGTACCTGGCAGAGTTTTTTTGTTTGGTGGGGCGCGGCTATAAACTGGCTTCCTACGACACGGTTTTCACCTGGGAGCTACGCTGCGCACTGGCAGTTTTACTCCTGCGCCGACTCCAGCGTGCTAAAACGCCAGTGATCGTGGTGGGGCCGATCCTAAAAGGCGGGATTCTTAAGGCGCTTCCGCTGTTTCGAGGGCTTCTCGCCGATGCCGCAAAGATCGT
>NZ_JANNYP010000156.1:0-1655 GCF_031410135.1 Armatimonas sp.
GTTTTCTTCCAGCCACTTATTCGTGAGCCGAACGTACTCTGTGGCGAGACGCTTGCCCTCTAGGTCTTTTACCGACTGAATCTCTGAGTCGGCGGCCACGGCCAAGACAATGCGCATCGCGTTGCGTGTGGCCTTCGAGTAGGTCAGCTCACAGACCTCTTTGACGTCTACGCCGTTGTCCTGAATCCAGTCCCAGCCCGTGAGGCCCGCGTCAATCACGCCGTCTTCTAAGTAGCGCGGGATCTCCTGCGGGCGCATCAGAATCGCCTCGATCTCCGGGTCGTCTATCACAGGATGGTAGGAGCGAGAGTCCACGCGCACGCTCCAACCGGCTTGCGCAAAGAGCTTAAAAGTGGCTTCTTGGAGGCTGCCCTTAGGCAAGCCAAGCTTCAATTTCATATCGCCCGTCAGTATATCGCGGCCTGAAAAAATAATTTTTAAGTTCTGTCACATTTCTGCCTGAGCCAACGTCTAACTCAATAAGGAACACGATGAAGAACGCTATCGAGGAGAGCCTGACCGCACTTCCCCGTCTTTTGCCGGAGGGCAAGATCAACGAGAAGGCGCTTCCGGCAGCGTTTCATGAGCGTTTTCCGGTGCTACTGATAGGGCGACGAACACAGGGGACGATCTGGCCAGATCACTCCGAGAACGAAGCCGCGCTGGAGTGTTACCGCGAGGGCTACAAAGCGCTCCACGAGGAGCAGGATGCCGTTGCGGCGATGCGAGCCTATGAGCAGGCACTGGAGCACGATCCGCTGTACTTTCGGGCATGGGTAGATCTGGCGATTGCGTCTCTGATGGACAACACCGCAGAGAGCATTGAGAAGGCGGAGGGAATTTTTTCCCGACTCTGCGCGATCGAACCAGATGGCGAGTGGCTCACCCGCGAGGTGGCGAGCATGCTCCGGCAGAACCTGGGTTATACCCGCGTCGTGCGCTATCGGAGAACGGGAGATCGGACATATTTAGAGCTGGCAGATACCGAGTACAAGCTAGCCAATGCCTTGGCGGAGCAGGAGAGACTGGAGCTTCTCTGCCCCTGGGCCTATGTCAAGTTAGAGCGGGGAGAGAAGGAAAATGCGGAGAGATTGTGGGAGCGTGCCAAAAAAGCCACAGTGTCTCAAGAGGTTTTGGCGGAGTATGTGGCGAAGTATGTACCACTACGTTTGTTTTGGAAAGAAAATCAATGAAAAAAGTTGTTAATCTGATCGCTGTAGCACTGTTGCTCGCAGTCACCCTTATCCCTTCGGCACACGCGGATGTCAATGGGCCACCCCCGCCTCCTACCAAGGGTGGTTCGTAGCTTACGTTATAGAGATGAAGAGAGGAGGCTCAATACAATGAATGTACAAGCGCTAAATGCACTCCAGGGGCTCAAGGCATGGCACGACGAGGCCAGTTCAAATCCCACCCCGACCATCACGGCTGTAGCCTCTGCTGCACCGAAGCGGCAGACCAATAAAGAGCTACTTGCGGTCGTGCGCGACACGGCGAGCACAAAGCGGGAGCGTGACCTCGCGGGCGAGCAGCTACGCCGACAGGTCAAGACCCTCTGCGCAGCGACGCTCGCGCGGCAGGCACGGACACTTCTGGCCAACGAGCTTGAGGATCTGACCCAGGAAGTGGTGATCCGCCTGCTCCAGAGCCCCGCC
>NZ_JANNYP010000157.1:0-6845 GCF_031410135.1 Armatimonas sp.
CACGACCCAAGAGATGGGCATGACCAATAAGTCTTGGCTCTTGGCGGCGATTGCGGCGGATCTGCGCGGCACAGGCTACCCGGATCTCTTTCTCGCGTCGGACTACGGTGTCCCCGAGCTCTGGCTCAATGACGGCGGCAAGAAGTTCACGGATATTGGGAAAGCCGCCGGGGTCGCCAAGCAGGCCAAGAGCGGGATGAACGCGGCCTTTGGCGATATTTACAACGATGGGCGGCTCTCGGTCTATGTCTCCAATATCTGGGAAGATGGTCAGGTGATGCAGGGCAACAACCTCTGGGTACCCAAAGAAGATGCCCCGAAGGGGACATTGGAGTACGAGAACCTGGCGGATGCAGTTGGGGTGGAGAAGGGGGGCTGGAGCTTTGGGGCGCAGTTTGGCGACCTCAACAACGACGGCTTTCAGGATATCTACCTCACCAATGGCTACATCTCCGCCGATAAAAACCAGACCTACTGGTATGACTATGCTACGCTCACGGGCGGCGGCGCGGTGATTATTGATGATGTGGCCAACTGGCCACCGCTCAAGGGCCGCAGCCTCTCGGGCTACCAGCAGAAACGTGTCTGGCTCAACGATGGGGCAGGGCGCTTCAACGAAGTGGCACAGGCGGTCGGGGCGACGGATCTCTACGATGGCCGTGCGGTTGCTCTGGCTGATATCGACAACAATGGGACGCAGGATATTCTGGTCGCCAACCAGCGCGGCCCCTTCTTGATCTATAAAACGCAGGCCGGTCCGAAAAACCACTGGCTGAAGGTGAAGCTAGAAAGTCGGAACGACGGCATTGGAGCGAGTGTTACGTGCTACTGGAAGGGCATGAAGCAGCGCCAGGTGGTCACCGGCGGCGTGGGCTTCTGCGCTCAGAACGACCCGCGCGTTCACTTTGGCCTTGGCACGGAATCCGCAGTCGAAAAAGTGGAAATCCGCTGGCCAGGCGGTAAAATACAAACCATCACGGCACCGAAAGCCGATGAGATTCTTACTGTTAAAGAAAGCAATTCTTAAAAAATGACACCTGCTCTTACTGCAAACGCACCCGCGAAGCGCAGCTTTCAAATAGATAGCAAGTACGTCGCCCCGATTTTAATTAGCTGCATCTTGCTCGTGGGGCACTTCACCACCGGAATGCTCGCCGACTGGCAAAAAACCGCCGTCTGCATTATCGTGAGCATCCTCACCGAGGCGATTTTTGGCTTTATCACGAACAAAAAGATGCCGCATCTGGCAAGTGCCTATGTCTCCGGGATCTCCTGTGGCATCCTGGTGCGCTCCGCCGAGTGGTGGCCCTTTATCGTCGCGCCGGCGCTCTCGGTGATCAGCAAGTACGTGATCCGCGTGGATGGTCGCCATCTCTGGAATCCCTCGAACCTGGCGATTGTGCTCTTGCTCCTGCTCGCGCCGCAGTCCATGTACACGCTCTCGTTCCAGTTTGGCAACCATGTCTGGGCGGGGATCGTGGTCTGGATCCTGGGCTCGGTGATTATCTACCGCCTCAAGCGCTTCCATATCTGCGCCACCTATATTCTCTGTTTCTTTGGCTTCGCGCTGATCCGTGCCTTGCTCAACCACGACATGAGCCTAGTCAATGCCTTTAAGTTCGAGATCGCTCCGATCACCGGCCCGATGTACCAGCTCTTTATCTTCTTCATGATCACCGATCCCAAGACCACGGTGCACTCCAAGAAGGGGCAGATGCTGGTCGCGTTTCTGGTGGCGGCGATGGAGTTTGTGCTGCGCCAGTGGGGGAAAAACTGGAACGTCCATATCGCCAGCCACGCCCCATACTTCGCACTAACTCTCATGGGCCCAACGGCCAACCTCATCGAGATCTACAAAGCGCGGCAGGCCAAGAAGAGCGCCCACTAAATTCCACCGTATGAAATGCGGCGTCTGTAATGGCACTGCGTGCCGCAAAGCCCGTGCCGGGCTACAAATTCCCCAGCCCAGCACGGGCTTCACAGCCGTAGGCTAACTAGACGCCCCGTTCACGGGGCGTTTCATCGGGGAAACAGAAACAGCAGAACCTGGTCGAAGCGGGCTGCCCAAGACGCTTCGTTGTGTCCGGCTCCCTCGAACTCGTGGTAGGACAGATCGGTGCCCTCTTTCCAGCCTTTTTCCTTGAGCAAGTCGCGCAGGAGCCGGGTATCGGGGAGGGCGGTATCGCCCTCAGCAGTGCCGATATCTACCCAGAGCTTGAGGGGGAGTTTTTTTACAACTGCCTTGAGAATTGCTTTCTCATCCCACCACACCGACGGCGAGAGGATGGCTAGTTTTCCAAAGGCATCGGGGCGCTTGAGGCCCACCCAGAGCGAGATCAAGCCGCCCAACGACGAGCCACCGAGGGCAGTGTTAGCCGCATCCGTTCGGGTTCGATAGGTACGATCCATAAACGGCTTTAGCTCATCGGTCAGGAACTTGCTGTAGAGCTCGCCATTGCCGCCACGGCCACGCTTATCACGCGTTGGCGTGTACTCCGGGAGGCGATCCGCCCCTGTGTTGTAGATTCCGACAATGATCAGTGGCTCGAGCTTGCCCGCGCGGATCAGCCGCTCTGCCGTCTCGTCCACACGCCACTCCTGGCCGTGGATAAACGAGGTGTTGCCATCAAAGAGGTTCTGGCCGTCGTGGAGGTAGAGCACCGGGTAGCGCCGCTCGGGGCTCTCGTAGTAGCCTGGTGGTAGGTAAACCAAGACCTTGCGACGCGGCTTGAGGTGCTGGGAGGCGAAGTCGGGATGGATGCGAAACAGGCCCGTTCGCGTGTGGCGCTCCGGGAGCTCCTGACCCATCTCAGCGACTACCTAGCAAACCCGCTTTGCGCCCGTCCGTCTCCTTGATAGGCTCGTTCTCTACCGAGATCGCGGCGACATAGGCAGGGCGAATCAGAAACGAGATCTTCTCGCTGGGGTTCGAGGTGTGTTCGCTCTCGTAGCGAATGGGGTCTACCGCGAGTGTCGCCCAGGCCGCCGCTTCTGCCTGGGCGGCATCGGGGGCGTCCAGTTCTCGACGGAAGCTACCGCCCGCCGTGTGGTACGTGATCCGAAACTTTGGCATGGGCTAGTGTACCGCATCCCCTTTAAAGTGTGCTTTTGCAGTTACCAGGTATCATGCCGTTATGAGCGAGCAGACAGAACTCTGGAAACAGATTGCGCGGATGGGATCGGTGGTGTGGCCGCAGGTGGCGGCGAATCGGCCTGAGCGGGGCGTGGCGTTTCACAGCCAGCGGGGGGCGCTCGCGTGGAACCCGCAGACGGGCGAGACGCGGCGGCTTCTGCCTGAGGGCGTCGGCAGTGGCTTTGGCCTGCTCTCACCCGATAGCGAGTGGTTCTATTTTTTCAAAGACACCAAGGGCAACGAGAAGGGCCACTACGTTCGTTTCCGTTACGACGGAACGGGCGAGCTAGAGAGCCTCACACCAGACTTTGCGCCGTACTCGTCGTCGCTGACTCCGTTTCCGCTGCCGATTGTCTCGATGAGCGCGTCTGGCAACCGTATCGCGTTTATCTTTGTGGACAGCGAGGGCTACCACTTGTGCGCCGTTGACATCGCCGCGGATGGCCGTTTAGGCGCTCCTAAGATTCTTCACGAAGGCAAACCGCTGCTCCGTGGCCCCGTGCTCTCCGCCGATGGCGCGGTCTGCGTGGTCTGCACCAACGAGCGCACGGGAAAGCAACAGTACGACTTGCTGGCCCTTGACTCGGAAGGCGACGAACTGGCACGCTGGAAGGGGAGTGGGCCAACGAGCCTGGAGACGACAGCGTTCTCTCCTATTGTCGGGGACTATCGGTTGCTCTGCACCAGCGACGAGTCAGGGGTGAAGCGTCCGATGGTTTGGGATGTGGCGCAGGGAGAGTCCGAGCTTCTCCTCGATGAGGAAACGCTTCCCGGCGAGGTCGTGCCGCTGTGCTGGTCGCCGAACGCCAAGAGCATTTTGCTCTGTCGGAGCCTGGAAGCGGCGCACGAGCTGTGGGTCTGGGGAGCGGGTAAGCTGACGCACTTGCAGCATCCCACCGGCACGATTACGTACTTTGGTGGCCTGGGCGCGACGCTCAGCAACGACGGCATGGCGTCCGTGCTCTTTTCTAACTCCCAGACCCCACGCCAGCTCATGCAGCTCACCGCGCTTGGGGAGGGCCGTGTTGTGCTCTCAGGTGGCGAGGCTCCGCAAGGCACGATGGTGCGTTCCGTGAGCTTTCCCTCGTCGGACGGCGTACTCGTGCAAGCCTGGCTCTCGCTTCCCGAGGGCGACGGCCCGTTTCCTACTGTCATTGATCTGCACGGTGGGCCGCACCAGGTGACCAACCAGAGCTTTGGGATGGGGGCGGCCTATGTGGAGAGCGGTTTTGCCTATCTCTCCGTCAACTACCGGGGCACGCCGACCTTTGGGCGGGAGTTTCTGCAGAAAATCTGGGGCGATGTCGGCCACTGGGAGCTGGAGGACATCGCTGCTGCACACGCGTTTCTCGTCCGTGAAGGCATCGCCGACCCTGCCAAGATTGCGATTACCGGCGGCTCCTACGGCGGCTACCTCACCCTCCTTGCCGTCGGAAAGCGCCCGGACTTGTGGACGGCGGGTGTGGCGCACGTCGCGCTTGCCAACAATGCCATGGCCTACGAGGACTCCTCGCCCTTGCTCCAGGGCATTATGAAGGCCAGCTTTGGCGGCACCCCTGAAGAGAACCCGGAGCTCTGGGACCGCAGCTCGCCCCACACCTACGCCGCACAGATCCAAGCCCCGATCCTGGTCATTCAGGGACTCAACGACACCCGCTGTCCCCGTCGCCAGATGGAGGTCTACGAGGCGCAGTTAAAAGAGCTAGGCAAAAATATCGAGGTGCTTTGGTTCGACGCCGGGCACGGCGTGGGTAACACCGAGCAGGCGATTGTCTACATGGAGCGCATCCTCGCGTTTCTAAAAACAGCGGTAAAATAGCCGCATGGATACCCGACTCTCGGAGATTGAGAAGCGGTTCGCCACAGCGCGGCCCAAAGGTGCGTCTCTGGCGTTCTACACCATGGACTGGGCACCCGACCTGGCGGCGGCGCAGGTGCGAGGAAAGAAAGAGCGACGGCCTGTCTTTTTTATCCTGGTCACCAATGTTTCCGCAGCGACAAGTTTCTATCAAGGTCACTGCTGAGCCAACGCGGATCATCTGCGAGGGAGTTCCCTCGCTGCGCCCGCGGTGCTAGAGCTACTCAAGCCTTTTATCGTCACATCCTGGAACGGTCGCCGCCTCTCGGAGATGCCTGCGGGGGTGAAGAAAGTCTTCGAGAAAGGACGACTTGGCGGAGATAATGTCAATATCGCCTTCTTCGTCCTCTCCTCCGAGGGCGAGGTGCTCCGTGCAGGCATCCCCTTTGTGCAGCCCGGCTACTTTCGCATGGATTCAGCTGCGATGGGGGCGGACATGGTGCGTCAGCTCAAAGATTTCTTCAAGGATTTGGACATCCCATCCGCACCAAAAGCTCCACGCGAGCCTGTTCTCCCCGACATTACCACGTCTGGTTTTCGCGTCTTCCTGACGTTCGGGAGCAACAAGATCAACCACTACCGCACACCGGTGATCGAGACCATTGTCTTTACCCCCGAGCTTGCCGCTCTTTTTGCACGCCCCAAGGCCACCAAGATGCTGGATGCCGCCGCGCTCAAGCCCCTGCTCTCTGTGCTCTACCCGCCCGCCGTGATGGACGGCATGGGAGGATTTCGAAAGCTCACGGGAAGCTTCACGCTAGAGCCTCTGCCAGGAGAAGCCGCCGCTGTTCTCACAGGCGCACCGACACTGATACTGGATGATCGCAACGCAACCACCTACACCGGCCCTCTGGAGCTGGCCCTGCGCTACCCGCCCGGCAAGCCATTGACCGCCCGCGGCACCTTCACCGCCCTGTTCCCTCGTTTTCGCCCCGATGGCGAAATCGCTGAAACCGTGTCCCTCACGGCTGCCTTTGAAACCCGGCCTGCATAACTGAGGTGTACATTGAAGCGTTGATGTTCCTGTTTCCCACGGTGGACTGGCTGGTGCACCATTTACAAACACTAGGCGTGGGAAGATGACGCGGCGCTGTGGAGATTTTAGGAACGTAAAACCAAGTATCTGTGTTAGAATTCCTTAGACGTGTTTGACAAGGCCGCACCGCTGCGGTAGGATGTCAGCGAAGAACTTTGCTTAGCAAAGTAAAAAGTGAAAATTATGGATACCTTTCCGATTCTCGACCAGCTCACCGGCCCCGCCGACCTCAAGAGCATGGACTCCGCCCAATTAAAAGCGCTCTGCAACGAGGTACGCCAGGGGCTGATCCAGACCATCTCCCGCGTGGGGGGACACTTTGCGCCGAACTTGGGCGTGGTCGAGCTGACCGTGGCGCTCTATAAAGTCTTTGAGCTGCCCAAGGATAAGGTCATCTGGGACGTGGGGCACCAGTGCTACCCGCACAAGATGCTCACCGGGCGCTGGAAGCAGCTCCACACGATCAAGCAGTACCAGGGAATCTCCGGGTTTCTGCGCCGCGACGAGAGCGAGTTTGATCTCTTTGGTGCAGGACACGCCTCGACTAGCCTCTCCGCCGCCCTAGGGTTTGCCAAGGCGCGGGATCTGCGTGGCTCCAACGAGAGCGTGATCGGCATTATCGGCGATGGCTCGCTGACGGGCGGGATGGCGCTGGAGGCCCTGCTTAATATCGGCGACCAGAAGACCAAGATGCTTGTCGTACTCAATGACAACGAGATGAGTATCGCCGAGAACGTCGGGGCGCTGGCGACCTATCTGGCCAAGCTGCGGCTGATGCCCACCTACCAAAAAATCGAGAGCTCGGTCAAGCGCAACCT
>NZ_JANNYP010000158.1:0-1860 GCF_031410135.1 Armatimonas sp.
TCCCACTCGTAGAGATCTCCCCCAACGCGACTCTGGCCTACACCACCCAGCTCTTTCGATGCGCAGGTGTGTTACTTGCTCCCTACTCGGATACCCAAGTTGGTAATGGACTCCATGCACTTATTTGGCAAGGCGACTCTCCCCTGACGATCTTACAGGATAAGAACCTGCCACGCTTCGAGTGTCGTGCGTGTCTCAAGGGTATCTACCGTGTCTACAAAGAAATCTTCGCGGTTCGTTGCCCTGAAGTAAGCCAGAAAGAGCTAAAAGGTGAGCTTGGTCACATTTGTTTCATGTGGTGGGATATCTTCCCGCTCTACGACACAGTCCGCCCTGAGCTGAACGAGACCGTTCTAACAACTCTGGAGCGTACCCTCGCACTTCCCCATCTCGCCTGTCAGGAAGCTGCCCTGCACGGCCTAGGACACTGGCAGAGTGCCAATTCAGAACGGGTGCATGGCATTATTGATACGTTTCTTGCAAGCCAAAAACGGCACCGCCCGGAGTTGGTTTCCTATGCTCAGACGGCGCGTCGAGGGATGGTTTTGTAGCTACCGGGAACAGATTCGGGCTTTCAGGTATATCAGGATTATGGAATACCGATTTTTAGGGGCCTCTGGCCTCAAGGTGCCCGTCTTGAGCTTTGGCACGGGGACGTTTGGGGGCAGCGGCGCGTTCTTTGAAGCGTGGGGTGCGAGCGATGTGGCGGAGGCGACGCGCCTCGTGGATATCTGTCTCGATGCGGGCCTGACGATGTTCGACTCCGCGGATGTCTACTCGGGGGGCAAGGCGGAGGAGATCCTCGGGCAAGCCATCAAGGGCCGCCGCGATAAAGTCCTGATCTCCACCAAGGGCGGGTTTCGCACGGGGCCGGGGCATAACGAGACGGGCTCGTCGCGCTTTCACTTAACCGAGACGATTCACAACAGCCTGCGTCGCCTCGGCACGGATTACATTGATCTCTTCCAGCTCCATAGCTTCGATGCCTTCACACCCGTGGAGGAGACGCTCCAGACACTAGATGATTTTGTGCGTGCGGGGAAGATCCGCTATGTCGGGTGCTCGAACTTCTCGGGCTGGCACCTGATGAAGTCGCTGGCCGCATCGGAGAAGTACGGCCTGCCACGCTATGTCGCGCATCAAGCCTACTATTCGCTGATTGGTCGCGACTACGAGTGGGAGCTGATGCCCCTCGGGCTAGATCAAAAAGTCGGAGCCGTGGTCTGGAGTCCGCTGGGCTGGGGCCGCCTGACGGGCAAGATCCGCCGTGGCCAGCCGCTTCCTGAGAGCAGCCGCCTGCAGTCGAAAGTGGTCGTGGACAACGGCCCGCCCGTGGACGACGAGTATCTCTACAGAGTGGTGGACGTCCTCGATGCCCTCGCCGAGGAGACCGGCAAGACCGTGCCGCAGATTGCGCTCAACTGGCTCCTGCAGCGCCCTACGGTCGCGACGCTTGTGGTCGGGGCACGCAACGAGGAGCAGCTCAAGCAGAACCTCGGAGCCGTGGGCTGGAACCTGACAGGCGAGCAAGTCGCGCGGCTGGATGCTGCCAGCAACAAGACCAAGACCTACCCCTACTGGCACCAAGACGGCTTCGACCGGAACCCGTTTCCGACGTAGAGTGCCATCTCCCCGCGCTTCGCGCGACCCTCTTCCCATTATCCCTCGTTCCTCGGGTGGAAGAGGGTTGGCACACACAAAAAGTAAGTCCTCTTCCCGCGAGCTTGCGAGCAGCAGGGGAAGAGGACAGCGAGCCTAGGCGAGCAGGAGATGGCCGAAAAGCTATTCCGGCAGGGGCTTGCCGCGCGTCTCGGGGGCAAAAGCAAGCCCGACAAATCCAAAAATATAGATGCTGGCGAC
>NZ_JANNYP010000159.1:0-8892 GCF_031410135.1 Armatimonas sp.
GTTTGACAGGGGCTGAGGGGGCAGTTGTCTTCAACCGGGACATTCGCCCGATCCTCTCCGACAACTGCTTTGCTTGCCACGGCCCAGATAAGAACAAGCGCCAAGCGAACCTGCGCCTCGATGGGCCGAACCGAGCCGTGGTGCCGGGCGATATTCTCGCAAGTGCACTGGTGCGTGAGGTGCGGAGTGGGGCGATGCCACCTGCGGACTTCCACAAAAAACTCACCGACGCACAAAAACAGCTCCTCATGCGCTGGGTTGGCGAGGGAGCCAAGTACCAGAAGCACTGGGCCTATGAAATGCCCCTCAAGCCCACGATTCCGGCGGGTAAGAGCGCCATTGATTTTCTGGTGCAGAAGCGCCTCACCGAGATCAAGCTCAAACCCTCGCCCGCAGCGGACCGACGAAATCTGATCCGGCGGCTCTCGTTTGACCTGCTGGGCCTGCCGCCCTCACCGCAAGAAGTCAGTGCGTTTGTGGCGGATAAGTCGCCCGATGCGTATGCAAAGCTTGTCGAGCGCCTGCTGGCGAATCCCCACTACGGCGAGCGCATGGCCCAGAGCTGGCTGGACGTGACGCGCTTTGCCGACACCATCGGCTACCACAGCGACACGCCGCGCAATATCTGGCCGTACCGAGACTATGTGATCAATGCGTTTAACACCAACAAGCGCTTCGACAAATTTACTCGCGAGCAGCTCGCCGGTGATCTCCTCCCTGATGCTAACCAAGAGACCCGGGTCGGGTCGGCGTTCAACCGGCTCCTGCTCACGACGGAAGAGGGCGGTGGACAACCGAAAGACTACGAGGCGCGCTACTTAACGGACCGCGTGCGTGCGGTCGGAACCGTCTGGCTGGGGCAGACCACCGGCTGCGCCAACTGCCACGACCACAAGTTCGATCCCATCACGCAAAAGGACTTCTTCCGCCTTGGAGCCTACTTCGCGGATATTGAGGAGGGGCTCATCGGGGCGCGTGAGCCGGGAATGCTCGTCCCCACGCCCGAGCAGAAAAGTGAGATGGCAAGCCGTGAGGCACGAGTAGTCGCGCTCCAGCAGCGCTACGATGCGATCTGGAAGCCGCTCAAGACGCTAAAATCTGCAGCGCTTGGTGGGACGGTGCTCACGGTTCAGCCCGATAGTGCGGTTCTGGCAAGTGGCCCCAACCCCGATAAGAACACCTACACGCTGGAGCTAGCGACCTCAGGGACTCTCACCGGGCTACGGCTCGAAGTGCTCCCCGATCCGTCGCTGCCCGCCCGTGGCCCTGGCAGAGCGGGCAATGGCAACTTTGTCCTCAGCGAGCTTGTCGCCGAGCGCCTCACGCTCGGTGCGGAGCCACAGAAGCTTGTTTTCTCCAAAGCGAAAGCATCTATCGAGCAGACCTCGTCTGCTGAGGCCCACCCCGACAAGCGCTGGAGTGCTGCCTCCGCCCTCACCCCCGATAGCTTTGGCTGGGCGATCCTCCCCGATGCCGGAAAGCCCCACGAGCTAGTCGCCACCTTTGCCGAGCCCATTACCCTCACCGATGGCGAGACGCTTCGCCTCACCCTAGTGCAGAACCACGGCACCGACCATAACTTAGGCAAGTTCCGCCTCACCGCCCTGACCGGAGCCGAGGTACCGGAGACCCTCAAAAAAGAGCTCGCCGACGCCCGAAAAGCAAAGTCGGACTACGAGGCCAGTATCGGGCGCTGCCTGGTGACGGTTCAAAACACCAAGCCACGCACGGTTCGTATTCTCCCCCGTGGCAACTTCCTCGACGAGACCGGCGAGGCTGTTACGGCGGGGATTCCGGCGTACCTCTCCCCCTTTCGCGGAGCCGGAGGGGGGCTGGGGGGGAGGTTAGATCTTGCCAACTGGCTGGTCTCGCGGGAGAACCCACTGGTGGCACGAACGGTGGTGAACCGCTTCTGGAGGCAGTTTTTTGGTAACGGTGTCAGTAAAGTTCTCGAAGACCTGGGAGCACAAGGCGAGCCGCCCGCAAACCCTGCGCTGCTCGACTGGCTGGCCTGCGAGTTTGTGGACAGCGGCTGGGACGTGAAGCACTTGGTGCGGCTGATGGTAAACAGTAACACGTACAAGCAGGTATCCACAGCCAGCAAGGCGCTTCTTGCCGCCGATCCCTACAACCGCGAGTACGCCCGCCAGAGCCGGTTCCGTCTGGAGGCCGAGGAGGTGCGCGACAATGCGCTTGCCGTCTCCGGGTTGCTCTCGCTCAAGCTTGGCGGGCCGTCGGTGAAGCCCTACCAGCCCGAGCGCTACTGGGAGAACCTAAACTTCCCCGTGCGTGACTGGAAGGCCGATCAGGGGGAGAGCCAGTACCGGCGCGGGCTCTATGTCTGGTGGCAGCGCAGCTTCTTGCACCCCTCAATGCTCGCGTTCGATGCCCCCAGCCGTGAGGAGTGTACCGCTGAGCGCAACCGCTCCAATATTCCCCAGCAGGCGCTGGTCTTGCTCAACGACCCCACCTACGTGGAGGCCGCGCGCGCCTTTGGAGTCGGGATTCTGACGCAGGCGAGTGGCACCCCAGAGCAAAAACTTACCTGGGCGTTCCAGCAAGCGCTCCAGCGCAACCCGACGGCAAGTGAGCAAAAGACATTACTGCTGGTCTACAACCAGCAGCTCGCTGCCTACAAAGCTGACACCGCCGCCTCGGATGCGCTCCTCAAGACCGGCTACGCCTCGCTCCCCGCACCGCTCGACAAGCCCGAACTCGCGGCCTGGACCCACGTGGCCCGCGTACTCCTCAACCTTCACGAGACGATAACACGACCATGAAAATCACGACGGAAGACGAACTCAAGCAATTCCGAGCACAGCAGCTCACCCGCCGTGCGCTCCTGGGCAAGGCGACCCAGGGCCTCGGTGCGCTGGCACTCGCATCGCTAGGGACCAGCGCACGCGCCCAAGGCTCCCCCATTCATGGGGGCGGGAGGGGCAAGGCCAAGCGCGTGATCTGGCTGAGCATGGCGGGGGGGCCATCGCACTTGGAGACCTGGGACCCCAAGCCAAAGCTGGCGGAGATGCACGGCAAGCCCATGCCCGAGAGCATGACCAAGGGCCAGCAGCTCGCGCAGCTCCAGGGGCAGAAGCTGACGTGCTTTGGGCCGCAGCTCCCTTTTGAAAAATTTGGGAAAAGTCAAATTGAGATATGTGGGCTCTTCCCCCAGATTGGCTCCGTGATCGATGAGATCTGCTTCATCCGCTCTATGACCACCGATGCCATCAACCACGACCCGGCGCACATGTTCATGAACACGGGCTCGCAGATCGCGGGCAGGCCGAGCATGGGCTCGTGGATTACCTACGGCCTGGGGAGCCTGGCAAAAGACCTTCCGGGATTTGTGGTGCTGACGTCGCTAGGCCAGGGCGGACAGAACCAGCCCATCGCGGCGCGCCAGTGGAGCAGTGGCTTTCTGCCGAGCAAGTACCAAGGCGTCCAGCTCCGTAGCAAGGGTGACCCGGTACTCTACCTGACCAGCCCCGGCGGCGTGACGCGCACTCGGCAAGGGACGGATATCGCGGCGATCAATGCGCTCAACAAAGAATACAACTCCCTGGTGGACGACCCGGAGATCGCGACCCGGATCGCGCAGTACGAGCTGGCGTTTCAGATGCAGGCTTCGGTACCGGACTTAATGGATATCTCGCAGGAGACAAAAGAGACTCTGGAGCTCTACGGCTGCCAGCCCGGCGACGGTAGCTTTGCCAGCAACTGCCTCTTGGCGCGGCGGCTTGCGGAGAAGGGCGTGCGCTTTATCCAGCTCTACCACAAGGACTGGGACCACCACGGCGATATTAAAAACGGCGTGACCCTCAAGGCCAAAGAAATTGACCGGGCGTGCATGGCGCTCATCACGGACTTAAAGCGGCGCGGGATGCTCGATGACACGCTGATTGTGTGGGCGGGGGAGTTTGGGCGCACTCCGATGTCGCAGGGAGGGAACGGACGCGACCACCACAACAAGGCCATGACAGTCTGGTTGGCGGGTGCTGGGGTGCATGGTGGGATGGTGCACGGGGCATCGGATGAGCTGGGCTACGCCGCTGTCGAGAATATCACCACCGTCCACGACCTCCACGCCACGATGCTCCACCAGCTCGGTATCCAGCACGACTCGTTTACCTACAAGTTCCAGGGACTTGATGCCAAGCTCACGGGGGTTGAGGGTGCACAGGTCATCAAGAGTATCTTGAGCTAAAGCCGCCCGGAGTAGGGCAGGGTCTGGCCCTCACCGCGCTTGACTTGCTTGGTCTGTGTGCCGCGGGTCTCTTGGACCAGGGTTGTGTAGGGATCGCCGCTGTAGCAGACCTCGCTGAAGAAGGCGTAGACCGACGCGTTGTTGTTTACAAACATCGGGGCGAGCTTGCCGGCGGTGGTGGTGTAGCTAAAGCCACCGAGCACCTCGGTCTTGCCGCCGTTTCGTGTCTCGATCAGCGTCCCGCCGCGCTCGGTCTTGTAGCCAAGAATCCAAAGCGAGCCACCGTCGTTGATGAGGTGCGTTCCCTCATTCTCGATATTGAGCTGTCGCGCCCAGACCCGCTGGTTGCGAAAGTGCAGGGCATTGGTGGTGACATCCTCAAAAAAGACATCGCCATTGGACTGGCTGGTCACGGTCTTCACCTCTAGGCTGCGAAAGACAACCGTGCGCTTGGTCGCTAGCTCCACAGCGCTTCCCAGGCTGGCGAAGTGCTCGAAGCTCACCACAGGAGCACTGCCGTCGGCAACCCGAAACGTCGGCTTGGCTTGCTGGGTGTAGTCCACGTGCGCCCCAACTCCCAGCAGGTGGCGCACTTTGCCACGGACAATGATGGTAGTGGTGACGCGGTAGAAACCAGAAAAGAAAACCGTAGTCGCGCCGGAGTCTATTGCCTTCTGAATCGCCGCTGAGGAGTCGTTTTGCGCCGTGGGATCGGCCCCGAAGCTGTCCACATTGGCCCAGGTCTTGGGATCGTCCCACGGCACCTTGGGTGTCTCTTTGATCGGTAGACGCAGCGAGGTTTTCGGCGAGGGAAATGGGCTGGTCGGGGCGTGGGAGCAGTATTCCAGAAATTTGGTTTGTGGGTCGGCAGGCAGGCGGAGCGCCGCGGCGTAGTCGGGCGTTGCGACATCGCCGAGTGTGCGTTTGTAGCCGGTTGCCGTGACATCGCGTAGAAAGATCCGCCCCCCGTTGAAGTTCACGAGGGCGGGAAGCTGGCTTGCTGCGCCGCGCCCGGTGAGTGTCGCGTCAATCAGAGTTAGCGTGCCGTAGCTGGAGATCGCCGTCACCGCATTGTCGCTCTTGAGCCCACGAATCGTGATCGCCTGGCCCTCGTTCTGAAAGCCCTTCTCGCTCTGGCCGGTGAGCGTCAGGTTTTCAAAGGTCTGGCTGTTGACGGCGTTGCCAGTACGCACCCCAATCCGAAAGCCCCGGACGGTCACATTGCGCACCAAGAGCGGCCCGTTCATGTCCCGGTGCGCCAGGCCCAGCCCCACAAATCCCTGGCCATCGCCAGAGATAAAGTGGCAGTCGCGAACGGCACCGTAGTTATTGGCATAGAACTGCAACGCCACCGCGCCGGGGTTGCCCGAGCCCGTGTGGAACGTGAGGTTTCGGACATGGTTATGGAACCAGTCCGCCGAGCCAAACCCGCCGCAGTTCAGAATCGCTTGTGGGCTATCGGGGTTCGGAAAGACGCCGTCTTTGAGGCGCAGAATAGTTGTCTTTTCGTCCGCGCCCTGGAGCGTCGTGAAGCCCCAGTTCTCGTGGTCTTTCCAGCGCTTGGGCCAGGTGAGCGTCGCGCTGACCAGATAGGTTCCCGGCGGAAAGTACAGAATCCGGTGCCGCCCGACGTTCTCGTTAAAGGCAAGTTGTAGCGCTGCTGTGTTGTCGGTGGTGCCATCGCCCTTTGCGTTGTAGGGGGGCAAAGTGACATCAATCACGCTGGCGGCTTTGGGATAGATTTTTAACATTTCCTCTATTCTGGCACAAAGAGGATTTTTATCCCCTCCTGGCGCTCCAGCAGCGCGATTCCCTCGGCGTAGCGGCTGAAGGGCAGCGTGTGCGTGATGAGGCAGGAGAGGTCGAGCGTCCCCTCGGTGATTTTAGCCACGGCGTACTCGGCGGCGGTGCGTGAGTGACCAGGGTAGCCTGCGAGAGTGAGCTTGCTGTAGTGGCGGACATCGAAGGTGTAGGGCTCGCGCTGAACCCCAAAGAGTGCGAGGATGCCATGCGTGCGATCCATCAGATGCTCGACGCTCGCTTTTGCCCCCACACAATCTAGCGCGACTTCGACAGGGGCAGGGGCAGGATCCGTGCGTGGGTCAAGTGCCAGATCTACCAGACCACGCTCCAGAGCGTAGGTACGGCGTGCCTCGCTCAGGTCCCAGGCGATGATCTCTTGTCCGCCCTCGGCTCTGGCGACCTGGGCGGCGATCAGACCTGCCGGGCCAAGGCCACTGATGCCAAAGCGCTGACAAGGAAAGGCATTTAGCTGACGCAGGCGCAGGAAGCTCGCACTCACACACATCGCCAGCTCTACGGGCGCTGTGGCGGCGGGCGGCAAGTGCGCCGGGACACCGATCAGATCCCCGACGGGGCGCACCACAAACTCCGCGTAGCAGCCAGGCTTGTTGTGCCCTGGGGTGCAGGACAAAAAAGTGGTGAGGCAAGCCGATTTGCCTTTGTCACCTAAAATTGTCATCATAGGGGGATGACAGAAGAAACGAAACGACGAGTACTTGAGCGAGTCGAGCAGATTCTCGCCCACCAAGATGGCCCCCTGAAAACCATCAATGATTTAGAGCAGATCGCCCTCAACGTGCGCGACGAGGTTGTCAAGGCAACCCTGGAAGAAGCGACCAAGCAGATCGAGCAAGACAGACATAAGATCCAGCAAGATCAACCGGAAGAGGCAGAATCTCAGGAAGCTAAACCCGAAACTCAAACGCTCCGTGTCGCTTACAAACTGCCCTGCCATCACTGCCAGAAAAATGCCTACTTTAAGGGGATGAGATCCAAAAAAATTCAAACGTTGGCAGGTTGGATAACTCTCAAGCGAGCGTACTATCACTGTCAGAGGTGCCATCAAGGATTTTATCCCAAAGATGTAGAGCAACAAGTTACAGGACATATGACACTACGCTTGGCTCAGGAAGTGGTGGCACTTTGCGTCTGTATGCCCTACGACTTAGCCTTGCAGACACTGGCACGCCTTACCTCCATTCGTCTCAGTGGACGCAGTGCTCAACGCCTCTGTAGTCAAGTCATTGCTCCTCAAGTCGAACAATATCTGGGGCAACGCCAACAAGAAATGCTCCCTCTTGCCTTCCAGATGCGGGAACAATGTCCTGCGGACTTGCCCACGCCAGAAGTGCTCTATATTGAGGCAGATGGAGTTCATACACCGATGCGCGATGGCACTTGGCGAGAAATGAAAGTGGGAGTTGTCCGTGCGGAGTTTAAGGATGGTCGTGAGCAAATGCCTGCTCAGTACCTTGCCACCTTGGAAGAAGCTAGCAAATTTGGCAAGCATTGGGAAGCCCTCGCTTTGAAATGTGGCTCTCTCAAAGCCGATAGCCTGGCTGTGTTGGGAGATGGCGCGACGTGGATTTGGAATCTGGCTTCTACCTGTTTTCCTCGTGCTGTGCAAATTCTGGACTTTTTCCATGCAAGCGAGTATGTCGCCGCTGTTGGTCAAGACATTTTTGGTGAGTCCAAGCAACCTTGGCTCACGGCTCGTCTGGCAGAGATGAAGAGTAGTTTTTGGTCTCGTTTCTGGGAGGCTATTGAGGCGTTAGATCGCCCCGATTTGGAGTCGGTTTCCCGTTTGAAAACATACTTTGGCAACAATGCCTCTCGAATGGACTATGGAGATTACCTTCGTCGCCATCTCTGTATTGGCTCTGGTCTTGCTGAGTCTTCTTGCAAACGTATCGTCAGCCAACGTTTGAAGGGTTCTGGCATGCGTTGGAGTGGGGTCGGTGGCGAGGTGATTGCCCGTCTGCGTGGTTTCTTTTTTAGCAACGAACTGGATGCGTTTTTCGCCTTTTGGAGCCGCCGTGCTTTTGAGCCTGCTACCTCACCACTTTTATGACCTGCACCCGGTGATCCAGCCGGTGCGTGCCCGCTACCCGCAGGCGCTTTTAGACTTGCTAGGCCATGAGCTGGCGGTCATTGCCGCGCTGGAGCCCAAAGCGACCGTGGGGGCGCGGCGTACGGTGACGGTGGCACGCAACCAAGCGCTGGAGGCACTCGCCACGGCCAACTCCCGCGTGCGGCACTATTTCTGCGCATGCAGCGATGAAGTGGATAAGAGCAGCGAGCTTGCCACCGTCGGCTTCCAGCCCCGCCGCGCCACCGGGCAGCGGCTCATCCAGGCGGAGAAGCCCTAACCCCCACTAACTCCCCCTCTGCGTCTCCCCCTTCCTCCCAGGATTGGGAGGAAGGGGGCCGGGGGGTAGGAGGGAAACTAGGGGGATGGGGGGGAGGCTAACCAACCGCAGGCAGTGCGGCGACAGGGTTTCCAGAAATTTGAGCAAGCTGGCTGGGCGACTGCCAGTTCTTGTCCTCGTCATCCTCTGCTTTTAGGTACACCTGGCGCATCACGTCTTCGGCACTGGTCAGGCCCGCTCGGATTTTATTGAGCGCGTCCTCACGGATCGGGATCATACCCGCCTCAATCGAGGCGCGGCGCAGAACCCCACTAGGAGCCTTGTCAATAATCAAGCGCGAGAACTTCTCGTCCACGGTGACCACTTCATGCACCCCAATACGACCTTTATAGCCCGTCCCCTCACACTCCGAACACCCCGCAGGCTGCCAGATCAGATCCGTCTCTGAGATTCCCAGAAGCCCGGCTTGGCGCAGTGTTGGCGGTGCTTGCCGACGGCAACGAATGCAGAGCCGTC
>NZ_JANNYP010000160.1:0-5570 GCF_031410135.1 Armatimonas sp.
GATTCACCCAGGCTACGGTTTTCTGTCCGAGAACGCGGGCTTTGCGGATGCCTGCGCGGAAGCGGGGGTTATCTTTGTAGGGCCGCCAGGTGCGGTAATTCGGGCGCTGGGGGATAAGATCGGGGCCAAGCGGACAATGGCCGCTGCTGGGGTTCCTGTCGTGCCAGGCTACAACGGCGATAACCAAGACGACACGGTGCTACGTGACGAGGCAGAGAAGATCGGCACGCCGCTACTGATCAAGGCCAGTGCAGGCGGCGGTGGGCGAGGGATGCGTCGTGTGGACGACTTGGCTGACTTCCTTCCCCAGCTCTCTGAAGCGCGACGGGAAGCCCTTGCCGCCTTTGGCGATGATCGTGTCTTGCTGGAGCGCTATGTTTTAAAGCCGCGCCATGTTGAGTTCCAGCTCTTTGGTGACACCCATGGCAACGTCGTGCATCTCTTCGAGCGCGAGTGCTCGATCCAGCGCCGCCACCAGAAGATTATCGAGGAGTCACCCGCGCCTGGTCTGACACCTGAGCTGCGCGAGAAAATGGCCGCTGCTGCCGTGCTGGCGGGAAAGACGGTCGGCTATGTCGGGGCGGGAACCGTGGAGTGACTTGTCGAGGGCGATGCGTTTTATTTTCTAGAGGTCAACACACGCCTTCAGGTCGAGCACCCGGTGACCGAAACGATCACTGGAACGGACTTAGTCGGCTGGCAGCTCACTGTGGCTGCGGGTGGCGCTCTGCCGCTTTCACAATCCGAGATCGTCTCCCGAGGGCATGCGATCGAGGCCCGCGTCTACGCCGAAGACCCTGCCACGGGTTTTCTGCCTTCGCTTGGGGTCTTGCGGCGCTGGCAAGAGCCGAACGGCCCCGGTGTGCGGGTGGATTCGGGCTACACACAAGGTATGGAAGTCCCGCCCTACTACGACCCCATGCTCGCCAAAGTCATCGGCTCCGGCCCGGATCGCTCGGCTGCCCTTGCCCGGCTCGATCAGGCCCTCGCAGGCTTTGTCGTGCTGGGGGTTCAGACCAATATCGAGTATCTGCGCGCGCTCCTCGCCGACGAAGCCTTTGTCGCCGGTCAGCTCCACACCGGCTTTCTGGCTGAGCGCTTCACAGGCTGGAAGCCCGCTCAGGAGATTCCCGAGGTGGTTCTTCAAGCCCTCGCTGCCGCTCACCCCCTTCGCAGAGTGGAGGGGGTCGCTGCTTCAGCGGCGGGGGGAAGCGCTACGGGTGGCTGGCACACTACCGATGGCTGGAGGATTGGCGCATGAGTACCAAGTGGCTTTGTGGCGAACAAGAGCTGGAAGTGACACGCGATCCCGCCGTCACCACCCGAACCCTTCCCAGTGGTGATATTGAGGTGCGGCACGGCGACACTGTCACGGTTGTTGCGGTCGCATACGGCGAGCGTGGCGACATCCTTATCGGCCTGGACGGACGCACCTGGCGCTTTCAACCCGCCCAGGGGCGGCGTGCGGCTACCCGCCAGAAATCAGGGAGCCTCTCCGCCCCCATGACTGGGATCGTCCGCGCTGTGCATGTTGTCGTTGGCCAGAGTGTCGAAGCCTATCAGCCGCTCGCGGTCATGGAGGCAATGAAAGTGATGGCAACCCTAGAGGCTCCCTTTGCAGGCACGGTCAGCGCGGTTCACGCTGCGCCGGGCGATCGAGTGGAGCACGGCGCTGTTTTGGTGGAGCTAGAGAAGGCATGACGGCGATACGAATCGTTGAAGTAGGGCCGCGCGATGGCCTACAAAACGAGGCGGTCACGCTGTCAACTGCAGATAAGCTGACACTAATCCAGAAGCTGATCGCGGCGGGCTGTACGGAGATCGAGGCGACTGCCTTTGTCCATCCCAAGCTCGTCCCTCAGCTCGCCGATGCCGTCGCCGTGCTGGCTGGCCAGGAAAATACAGTGGCGCGCTTCTCCGTTCTGGTACCCAATCAGAAGGGACTGGAGCGGGCGCTGGCAGCAGGAGCAAGAGCAATTGCGATCTTCACGGCGGCCTCCGAGAGCTTCTGTGAGAAAAATATCGGGCGCTCGATAGAAAGCTCACTTACCGAGTATGCCGAGGTGGTAAAGACGGCACGGCAGCACGGTTGCTGGGTGCGTGGCTATGTCTCCACGGTCACGCACTGCCCCTACGAAGGCAAGATTCCACCGGAACAAGCCGCGCAAGTCATCGCGCAAGTCGCCGCGCTTGGCTGTGACGAAGTGGCGCTGGGAGAGACTCTCGGCAGAGCGGTACCTGAAGAGATCGCCCGATTGCTGGAGAAAACTCTGCTTCATTTACCTGCCTCGCAGCTAGCAGGCCACTTCCATGACACGAATGGGCGTGCTCTGGAGCATGTTGATGTGGCGCTGGGCTTTGGCCTGACGTGCTTTGACGGTGCGGTGGGTGGGCTTGGTGGCTGCCCGTTTGCACCCGGTGCTGCAGGGAACCTAGCCACAGAAAAGCTCGCCTTGCATCTTGCGGCACTTGGCTACGAAACCGGGCTGGATGCCGTAGCGCTTACCGATGTGGGGCGGTGGCTACGCTCCCGCCTAGAACAGCGCCCGGACCCGCTCTAGGTCCTCTGGGGTGTCTACAGACTCGGGGATGCGGTCGGTGAAGATCATCTTGATGCGGTAGCCGTGCTCTAGAGCGCGGAGCTGCTCCAGCGACTCGATCTGCTCCAGCGGGGTGCGGGGTAGGGTGGGGAAGGTCTCCAGAAAGTCTCGACGGTACGCGTAGAGCCCGATGTGCTGGAGCGGCTGGTAGCCCGGTGCGTCTGCGTTGCGGCGGTAGGGCAGGGGCGAGCGAGAAAAATAAAGTGCGAAGTTATCTTGCGTGAGCACGACTTTCACCACATTGGGATCGTCCTCGCGGCCCTCGGGGAGCGGGCAGCAGAGGCTCGACATGGCGAGATTTGCGTCTGCAAGAAGCGGCTCGGCGGCGGCGTCTATCGTGGCGGGCTCGATCAGGGGTTCGTCGCCCTGGACATTTACAATCACCGTCACATTGGAGGCGAGCTGCTGCGCGGCCTCGGCGAGGCGATCCGTGCCCGTCTGGTGGTCGCCCCGCGTCATCAAGACACTGCCCCCAAACGCACGCACGGCGTCGGCGATGGCCTGGTCGGGTGTGGCGATAAAGACTTCATCAATCAGGGATGCCTGCCGGGCACGCTCCCAGACATGCTGGATCATGGGCTTGCCCGCAATAAGAGCAAGGGGCTTATCAGGAAGACGCGTCGCCGCAAGGCGCGCTGGAATCAAGGCTACAGCTTTCACGAGCGCCATTCTACCTTGTTTTCCCGGCGGCTTGAGTCCCCCCGATCAGAACGAGGGGACTGGAGAGCCGTTGGCTACGAAGGGCGTGCCGCCCGTAAATGTCTGTAAACTCCGTATGGCCGGGACGGCCTTTGTAGCTTTAGCTCTCCAGCCCCGCCGTTCGGATCGGCGGGGCTACAATAGCTCACGAAGGATGAGGTTGACGCGGCGGATACGCCCCGTGACTGCGCGGAGCTGGAGGGGGATTTTTGTGCCGGCAGGGCGGCGCAGAAGCTCGCTCAGGCTGTAGTGGTTGAGTTTGTTGGCCGAGCGCCCGTCCACCGTGAGAATCTGATCGTCGGTGGTGACTCCGGCTTCACTGGCAGGTGAGTCGGGCAAAACCGCAAAGACACGCCACTCGAAGTTTTCATAGAGGGGCAACAGGCCCGACGTGGTGAAGGCGAAGGGATCGCGAAGCTGGGCATTTGGCATTAGGTAGAGCCGCTTACGCCCGTAGTCAAACGTCACCGTGAAGCGTCGCAGAACCTCCGCACCCAGCCGTCCAGCCGTCCTTTCAGAGGCATCCGCCCCACTTTTCTGTTGCGAGAGCTTGATCAGTGGCTTTTCCAACGCAAATGGCCCGAGTTTGAGCTGAGTCGCGCGAGCCGCCTCGCCGTAGCTGACGCCTCCCACGCCAATTCCCGTCGGCATGGCAATGCGCTTGGTGTAGCGCTCGCGGAGCTTGTTCTTTTCCACGAACGGTGCATTGAGATCCACCTCACCACTGGAGCCTGTGTCTAGCTCCATCCAGCACGCGATTCCATCCAGCTCCACTTGCGCTTGGGGAATATTTCCTTCGATCTTAAGAGGTAGCGAGGCAGCTCCCGAGGGTGGCGTGAACGTCTCGGGGAGGCTTAGGATGAGGGAATTTGCGGCATAGTCCAGGGTGACAACACGCTGGGAAAAAAGCGGGTAGCCGAGCAGTCCATCACAGCCCAACGACGACGGCAGAGGTACGGCGACCGCCTCGGTGTCTGCCAGCGACAGTCCTCCGATAGAGAGCTGCGTCAGTCGAATCTGCCGCGCCGCCACGGTCGCTGCCGTGCCCGTCACATTTCGGGTGGCACCATCGGGCGGTAAAAGCCCCAGTCGCATAGCGGCTTGCGGAGTCAGAACATGAATCCCCGCCCCGGAGTCCACACAGAGAACCACCTCACGCACGCCAACACGCGCCTTCACAAAGAGATAGTTCCCCTGACGAACCGCAGAAATCTCATTGCTTGTTTGCATCGTTTTACCAAATCCGAGTGACAGGATAGTTGTCAAATGCCGTATCTGCACTGATAATAGGCATTTTTTCTGAAATGCTTTGAGCGATCAAAAGGCGATCAAAAGGATCACGATGGTGGAGTGGTAGTGTCACTAGTGTAATTAAATGGAATCGCTCAACAGGAAGAATACGAAGATCACTTCCCTCGACGGCATCCTGAAAAAATCTGGTAATTGGATCTTTGAGATCTAGTTTCTGTTGGCTTACCTTTATCGTTATTTCCCAAAGACTCGCTACACTAACATATATAATATTGGATGGATCATTAATAATCTGCTGTGCGGTATGACTTTGCTGTGAATCCCCCCAGTATTGCCAAAGAAGTGTATGAGTATCTAGTAGGGCTGTCATTACATATACTCGGCAAAATCTTCAAGAGGGGCGTCGAAATCGTCTGCCATATAAAGGATCTTATCTTTGCCTCGTCCAAATTTCCTCTTTTGGGCGGACACTTCCAAGGACGTTTGTGTGGCAGTTGTAAAGTGGTTCAGAATCCGCTCACGTTGTTCAGGGAGGAGCTGCTCCAGAACCTTGATGATTTGCTCTTCGGTGATTTCTAGGACGGCCATATTCTAGTTTAGCACCTCCTCGACGCCTTTTGCCATTGCTTCCACGCTGAAGTGCTCGAAGACGGCTCTCTGGCCCTTGGCTCCAAGATCAAAGGCGGCTTTGGGGTTGGCGAGGAGCGTTTCGAGGGCAGCAGCTAGGGCTTCGGTGGTGAGAGGCTCGTAGAGAACACCGCCGCCGGTCTGGGCGAGAATCTCGGGGAAGCCACCGTGGCGTGGCTGCACGACGGGCACGCCTGCTGCCAGGGCCTCAATCACATAGAGCCCGAACGACTCGCCGTAGGTTGCGGGCACCGAGAGCACCGTGAGGCTCTGCAGGAACTTTATCTTCTCATCGCGGCTGATGTTGGGATGCCAGCTCACGCGATCCGTCAGCCCGGCGGCGGCGAGTTTGGCCAGGAGCTTTCCCACATAGAACGAGTCGTAGCCGATTTG
>NZ_JANNYP010000161.1:0-4767 GCF_031410135.1 Armatimonas sp.
ATGCGCTGGAGCGTGGTTGGTGGTGAAGTAATTGCCCGTCTACGCGGTTTCTTTTTTGGCAACGAGTTGGATTCCTTTTTTGCCTTTTGGAGTCGCCGCGTTTTTCAGCCTGCTACCTCACCACTTTTATGACCTGCACCCAACCGACTTGCTCGAAAAGCTGGGTAAGCACACCCTGAGCGGCGGCTGTCTGCACATCAAGAAGCTCGCCGATGTGGACTTAGAGGTTCTCAAAGAGCTGATTGCGCGGGGGGTTGCGGCCACAACGTAGTCCCGCCGGTTGGAGCGGCGGGACTGGAGAGCGTCGCAAGCTCCGCTACGAAGGGCGTGCCGCCCATACCAAATTCTTATGGCCCGAAGCGGCCTTTGTAGCCAAAGGCTCTCCAGTCCCCCCGTTCCCATCGGGGGGACTCCAGCCCCGCTGTTCTAATCGGCGGGGTAAACTGGTCGTGTGAGCAGAGAACCATTAGAGATTCTACGAGAGGCCGTGCGCGGGAGCCAGTATGAGGGGAAAGTTTTTCTCGTCGGGGGGTGGGTGCGCGACAAGCTGCTGGGCAAGCAGGTCGAGGTCAGCGACATTGATCTCGTGCTGGAGGGCGATGCGCTGGAGCTGGCGCAGTGGCTCTGGAAGAAAGGCGTTTCGAGCCATGCCCCCGTGCTCTACCCGAGCTTTGGAACCGCGATGGTACACGTCGGTGATGCGCAAGTCGAGCTGGTGACGGCCCGCGCGGAGACGTATCGGCAGGGCTCGCGCAAGCCGATTGTGACGCCGGGGACGCTCTTTACCGATGCCCAGCGCCGGGACTTTACGATCAATACATTTCTGGAGAGCCTCGATACCGGCGAGATTATAGACCCGCTCGGCGTTGGCCACAACGACCTCAAGGCAGGGATTCTGCGCACGCCACTCGATCCTGTGATTACGTTCACGGACGACCCGCTCCGTATGCTGCGCGCCTGCCGCTTTGCCGCACGGCTAGGATTTGAGATTGCGCCGACCACCTACCAGGCCCTCAAGGACAACGCCTTTCGCCTCTCACCCGAGCACGGTATCAGCTACGAGCGTGTGCGTGAGGAGCTCAATAAAACGCTTTTAGCGCCCGGTGCATCGGCAGGCTTAGAACAGCTCCGCGAGACGGGACTATTAGAAAAGTTTGCCCCAGAGCTGGCCGCGATGCACGGCGTGACGCAGAACACCTGGCACGCCTACGATGTTTGGACACACACGCTCAAGGCGCTGGAGAGTCTGCCAAAAGACGCGGACTTGCTGCTACGGCTGGCGACGCTCTTTCATGACATTGGCAAGCCGTCCACGCGCACCGAAGATGCCAGCGGGGTGCACTTCTACGAGCACGAGTACGTAGGTGAAAAACTCTGCCGGGAGGTACTGACACGCCTGAAGTACGCCAATGATGAGATCAAGCACGTCGGGACTCTGGTTGGGCTGCACATGCGCTACGGCTCCTACAAACCCGACTGGACCGATGCCGCCGTCCGTCGGCTTATCCGCACCGTAGACAGCCACCGCGACGCGCTCTTTACCCTGGGCCACGCCGATATCGCCGCCTGCCGCCCCGACCTGCCGCCCCAAGTCGAGCTTGCCAGCCTCGCGGCCCGAATGGCCGAGATAGATGCTCGCATCGACATCCGCACCGCCGACTCGCCACTCTCAGGGCTGGAGCTGATGGAGCGCCTGGGTATCCCCGCCGGCCCGCTAGTAGGAAAGCTCAAAAACGCCCTCACCGACGCCGTGGTCTCCGGCGAGCTAGCCGAGGGCGACAAAGACCGCGCGGAGGCGCTCGCACGCGCCATGATAGGATAATCCTCGATGGCAGGCAGTAGCTTCGGCACCCTTTTTCGCGTCACGACGTTTGGTGAGTCCCACGGCCCGGCGGTCGGCTGCATCGTGGATGGCTGCCCGGCGGGGATTCCCTTTGACCTCGCGCAGATTCAGCACGACTTGGATCGGCGGCGGCCCGGCCAGAGCAAGCTCACGACCCAGCGCAAAGAGGGCGACGAGATCGAGGTGCTCTCGGGGGTCTTTGAGGGCTTCACGACCGGCACGCCCCTCGCGATGCAAGTCCGCAACACCGACCAACGCTCGAAAGACTACAGCGAGCTCAAGGACTTATTTCGCCCCAGCCACGCGGACTTTACCTACCACACCAAGTACGGCCCCGGACGCGACTGGCGCGGCGGCGGGCGGGCGTCGTACCGTGAGGCCATCGGGCGGGTGGCGGCGGGCGCGGTGGCACGGCAGCTTCTAGCCGCTTGGCATGGCGTTGAAATCGTCGGCTACGTCTTGCAAGTGGCGGACATTCGCGGCGAGGTTGACCAAGCCACGGTCACCCAAGAGCAAGTGGAGGCGGAGATCACGCGCTGCCCCGATCCCAGCGCCTCTGAGAAGATGATCGCCGCCATTGAGCAAGCGCGCAGAGACGGCGACTCGCTGGGCGGGATCGTCGAGTGCATCGTGCGTAGTGTCCCTGCGGGTCTCGGCGAGCCGGTTTTTGACAAGCTCACTGCCAGCCTCGCGCACGCGCTGATGTCGCTCCCGGCCACCCGTGGCTTTGAGATCGGCGAGGGCTTTGGCGCGGCGACGATGCGTGGCACGACCCACAACGATGCGTTTGAAACGCGCGAGGGCAAAACACGCACGCGCACCAACCACTCGGGAGGAATCCAGGGCGGCATCTCCAACGGCGAGGATATTGTTCTTCGCGTTGCCTTCAAGCCCACCGCGACCATTCATGCCGCGCAAGAAACCGTCACTGTCGAGGGCGAACCCACCGTCTTCCAGGCCAAAGGCCGCCACGACCCGTGCGTCCTCCCCCGCGCCGTCGCCGCCGTCGAGGCCATGATTCTTCTTGTGCTGGCCGACCACGCGCTGATGCAACGGGCATCGGGTGCATTGGGTTCGGGCGGATGAGAACGGGCGCATAAATGGGCCCGCTGTTGCGGCAAGACCCATGAATGGGCCTCAACCTATTTGTCCCCCCGCGGGGCGGGGGCTAGGGGGTCGGGCGTGGCTACAACACAATCAGCAAACCTACTGGGCGGCGGGGCCGGAGATTCTCGCCCCAGAGACGGCGGTCTCGCGGCTGGTGCAGGGGATCTATGAGCGCTACCCGCAGCAGGCGCGGGCGATGGTGCGCAATCGGATCTATCTTTCGGACGAGAAAACGCCGTTCTGTGACGGCGTGGTTCGCGTCGCCGCCAAGCGTATCACCGACAAAACACGGGAGAGAGAGGGTTTGCTGGGCGAGGAGCTTCCCTCGCTTCTCCCAGAGCGTGCCAATAGTCCAAAACCTCTTGTTCTCTCGCTTACGGAGGCGTTTGCGCTGTGCAATCGGCTTGAGGCGGAGATACCAAAGAGCGAGTCGGAGCGCTACAAGGCCGACCGGCCCGTGGCGGCGCTGGTGTTGGATCGCGACGGCAAGCTTCTGGGGCAGGGTATGAACTCCGGCTCGCAGAACCGCACGCGCCATGCCGAGCTGGAGGCCATTCGGGACGCTTGGGCACGCACAGGACAAAAGCTTCCGGCGGGCGCGACTCTGATCTCCACCCTTAAGCCCTGCCGCATGTGTGCCGGGCTCGCGTGGTGGTTCTGCGAAGACCCGTCGCAGTTCCGTGTAATCTACCGCGACTTCGATCCGGGCACCAATGGCCGCGCGACAGTCTTGGATACGGGAACGGCGGATCGCGTGCGCTGGGCGACGGCAGAGCAACAAAACCTGGAGATTCAACACAGGGGCTTTGTCGTACCGTAACCAAATGCGCCGCAGCGACGTTTAAGGAGTATGAAACGCACTTTTACCCTGATTGAGCTGGTCGTCGTGATCGTCATCCTTGGCATTATTGCGGCCATTCTCTTTCCCATCTTCGCGCAGTCACATGAACATTCCAAACGACCTCAGTGTTTGAGCAACGCCAAGCAGCTTGGCCTTGGGCTGATGATGTACGCGGCAGACTACGATCAGCATCTGCCACCTGCCGGAAAGTGGATGACGGAGACACAGCTCTATACCAAGAATAAGGCGATCTATGTCTGCCCCGTCGTGAAGACAGAGAACCCAAAGGTGCAGGCGAGCTACGCAATGGACACGCGCCTCTCGGGCAAGTCGCTGAATAAACTCCACGAACCGTCAAACCGTGCCGTTATCTACGACTCCACACGCCCGGATTGGGACGCCACCGATCCCGGCCAGACCTTTGCGCCACGCCACAATGAGAAAGGCAATGTTGCCTTCGCAGACGGCCACGCGAAGGCGCATACAAGAGAAGATTTCCAGAAGCAAGCACGGTAAACTATCTCATGGAAACCTCAACATCCTCCAAGACAAAGCGGTCGGTGACGGTTGCCGAGGCACTTCTTGTTTTTATCATCATGGCCTTTCTGGCTGTCGTTCTCTTTCCCATCTTCGCCACAAAGGGCAGGCAATACAGTGGCCCTTCCTGCCTCTCCAACCTCAAGCATCTCGGACTCGCCAGCCTGTTGTACGCGCAAGACAACGACGACACCTTCCCCCCTGCCAAGCGCTGGATGGACACCACCAAGGTGCAGCTTAGGCAGAACAATGACTACCTCTTCCGCTGTGTTCAGAACCATCGCCTCATGACGAAAGGCTACGGCTACGCTCGGAACGCCGCCGTCACCAAGCTCCCCGAGGCAGCCAGCACCACGCCGCTTCTCTACGACTCTGAGAACATCACTTGGAACGCCTACGATAAAACGCCCCTGACGAGCTTTTCGGGACGACATGGGCA
>NZ_JANNYP010000162.1:0-12421 GCF_031410135.1 Armatimonas sp.
GGCCGGGCCGGGCGGGACGGGAAAGACGCGCCTCTCGATTGAGACCGGGCGACACCTTCAGCAGCGCTTCTCGGGCGGGGTGTGGTTTGTGGCGCTGGCGGAGACCCAAGACGCCCAGCGCATTCTTGAGGGCCTGCGTGATGCGCTGGAGCTTCCTCGAAATGGCGGAAGCGGCGAAGCTTTAGAGGCCGTTCGGGCGCGGCTGGGGTCGGAGCCGTCGCTGGTGATTCTCGACAACCTGGAGCAGCTCATAGACGATGCCGCGCTCGCTCTGCCCGGCCTGCTGGCCCAGCTTCCGAGCACGCGCTTCTTACTCACCTCGCGCATACGCCTGGGGCTTCCGGGGGAGCATGTCTTTCCGATTGCGGCACTGCCTCTCCCGACGCCCACCGAGCCTCTGGAGCGCCTCGCCACCAACGCCGCTCTCGCCCTCTTCTGCGACCGTGCCCGCGCCGCCCTCCCCGAGTTTGGGCTCACGCAGCGCAACGCGGCAACACTTGCCATGCTCTGTCGCCAGCTCGAAGGCGTGCCCCTGGCGCTGGAACTAGCCGCAAGCTGGGCGGGCCAGCTTACCCCCAAGCAGATGCAGGAGCGCTTCACCGCGGCACTAGCGCTAGAGGGGCGGCGCATAGACCGCGAGGCGCGGCATCTCTCGGTTCGGGCCGCTCTGCGCGGGAGCCTGGAGCTCCTTCCCGCAGAGCTCGCCCAGCTCTTTGCGGAGCTCTCGGTCTTTCGGGGGGGCTTTACGGCGGACGCAGCAGAGCGTGTCTGCCTTGCACCTGCGACAAGCTACGCCCTGAGCCGCCTACGGGAGCACTCGCTCCTCACCGCAGATTTTTCAGGCGATACACCGCGCTTCTCGATGCTGGAGAGCGTCCGCGAGTTCGCCGGGGAGTGCTTGGGCGAGAGCCAAACGGCGCTGCGCCTGCGCCATGCACAGTGGCTCTTGGGCATTGAGGAGCAGAGCGTCCCCGAGACCCTGGCGGAGCGCGAGAACGGCGAGGCGGCACTGGAGTTTTTGGAGGCAGAGAGCCCCCAGACGGCGCTTCAGCTCACCGCGAAGTTCGTGCGACGCTGGCAGCAAGCGGGGTTTGGGGATGCGGGAATCGCCATCATAGAGCGGGTTCTGGCGCTCTTTCCGGGCGATCCTCCTAGCCCGGAGCTCGGGCTGACCCTGGCGGGGCTGGCAGCGCTCTATTTTTACAAGGGCGAGCTGCCTGCCTCCAAGCGCTGCTTTGAGCGCCGCCTCGCGGTTGCCGAAGCCCTGGGTGATCTGCCCGCACAGACGGAGGCGCAGCGCAACCTGGGGACGCTGGCCATCGCGGAGGGGAACTATATTGCGGCACGAGAGTCTCTCGGCGCGGCGCTTCAGAACTTGCCCACCCCACGCCCAGCTCTCATCGAGATACTCCTGCACAGCAATCTCGGGGTGGTGAACTACGCCCTTGATGAGCTTGATGCAGCTCGGGAGCACTTTACGGCGGGCATTGCGCTCTGTGAGAGCATCGGTGAGGTGCGCTGGGTGGTCAATTGCTGGCATGGTCTGGGGGCGATTGCCACAGACTGCGGTGATGCCATCGAGGCGGAGCGCTGCCACCGACAGGGCCTTGCTCTGAGCCGCCAGTCTGAGGAGCCGCTTCTTATTGGCGATGGCCTGACTCTGGTGGCGATGTCGCAGATAGACGCGGGCAATATCCGTGAGGCAGCGCAGATGCTGCAGGAGGCAGCGGCTCTTTTCGCCCAGAGCCACGCCTACGACATGGAGCGCCGGCTGGGTGACGAGACGGCGCGTCTGCTAGTTTCCCTCAAGCTCCCCGAGCAAGCCGCGCAGCTTCTGGGCTATGCCGATCACTTGGTCGAGACACACCAGATCCATCTCTTTGGCTCCGCCCAGCGCGACCGTGCACGAATCCATGCCCTGCTAGAAGAAGCCCTCGCCCCCAAGGTACTAGCCCGTGAGCTAGCCCTCGGCAAGCAGCTCACCCGCGAGGATTTTTTTGCACAGCTTAACGCAGCTCTGGAGCGCGTGCAGGTGTGATGAACTGAGTGAGGTGCTCGGCGGCGCGTGCGGGGAGTCGGACAAAGGTGCTGGGAAAGATTCCGCCCACCACGAGAAAGAGAAGCGCTGCGGTCAGCACCACACGCTCGCGCGGCAGTACATCCGCCAAGCCCTGCGCCTCGATCCCAGGCCGCCCTAGAAAGAGCGAGGCAAAGAAGCGCAGCAGGCTCACGGCATTGAGCGCCGTCACGATGGGCAAGAAAATCCCGATAAGCTCGTGGGTTTCGAGGGTTCCATGGAGAAGTAAGTCCTCCGCACAGAAGCCCAGTGTCAGCGGCAGCCCCACCAGCGCCAGCCCGGAGACGACAAAAAAGACCGCGAGGCGGGGAGCCGCCACCCCGAGGCCGTAGAAGCGCCTTAGATCCAAGCCTTCCCCTACTCGTGCCTCCAGGCCCGCGATAATAATCGCCAGAACCGTCGTCGAGACCGCCACGACCTGCCAGTGGATTAGCGCCCCGGCAATGCCTTCCGTGCTATGACTCGTCAGCCCCGTGAGAATAAACGATGCCTGGCTGATCGCAAGAAAAGCAAGCAAGCGCCGGGGCTTGCGCTCCACGAGAGCCAGCAGAGCAGTGTAGGCCGAGGTAATCAGCGCAATGAGCCCCAGCACAGGCAGGAGCTGACGCGCGGGCTCGGGTAGCGCGGGAATGACCTGGTGCGTCACCAGAAATCCCCCCAGGTGTCCGTTCACCAGAAGTGCAAATGGCAGGAGCGGGCCTTTCTCGTAGGCAGCGACAATTGAGCCGTGCACGGGCCAGAGCCCCTTGCGCAGAAAGATAGCAGCGAGAAAAGACACAAAAGCCAGGGTCGGCGCGATCTTGGTGAGAACCATGCCCACCACCAGGCAGACCGTGCTTGCCAGAAGCGTGGCTTTGCTAAAGCGCGGTAGCGCCTCAGCAAAGAAGCCCGGCACCAGAAAAGGAACCAGAGAGCCCCCCCAGCCCAGTGCGAGGATGACGGGACTCTCGGTGGCGTAGGCCATCTGAGTAGTGGCGGTGATCAGCAGAATGCCAGTGAGCCAGCGGGGTGAGACCATGCGGCGCGGCGCGGCAAGACAGACCCCGAGAGCCAGTGCTACCAGAAGTGAGAGAGGCGGTGCACTCAGGGCATCGAGCCGAAAGCCACTGTTCCAGGGCTCCGGGTGGTACTCTCCGACACGGAGCACATCCGTGTAGGCCAGCAAGAGGGGCAGGAGCGCGGCAAGCAGCCCGACGACGGCCACCCGGCGTGCCGTTCGCGTCTCTGTCGTGCGCCAGGTCAGTAGTGCTGCGATCACAAGAACCGCGAGGCTGGCACTCAGCCAGGGAAAGCGGAGCGGGTCATTCATGGGGGTTTTCCGTTTTCTTTCCGCCCGAGCGCTGTAGCCCCGTCGCGAGGCGCAGCACCGGCCCGATTAAGAAGCGCTCGACAATGGTATCGAGGTGTCCTCGATCCAGCGCCAGTCGGTAGAACCAGTGCCGCACAGACTCGGGGAGTAGTTTTTCGTAGTGCTCCCCGGACTTGCTCAGTGTGCCCCCCGCCGCCGCATGAACGTGGTGGTAGTCGTGGAGCATGGAGGGAGCGCGCAGAAACTCAAGAGTTCGCACGGCGGCGTGGCCGACGATATGCCAGAGCGCCAGTGTCGTCCAGCCCATGCCCAGCTCCGCAAAGACCAGCCCGAGCTGCGTCAGGGACGCATGAGCGAGTCCGGTCTTGGTATCGGCGGCGGCGCGTCCTGCCAGCGTGCCATGCAGCGCCGTCGCCAGCCCCACAGCCACCACGATCCCTGCTGCCACGCGAGACTCCTGGAGCAGCGGCTGGGCACGCAGGAGCAAGTAGGCCCCCGCATGCACCGAGAGCGCCCCGTAGAAAATCGCCGTGGAGGGAGTCGGCCCCTCCATTGCCCGAGGGAGCCAGCCCGAGAACGGCACTTGGGCTCCCTTGCCCATCGCCGCCATAAGAAAGAGCAGCCCCAGCAAGGTCGCCTCTCCGGCATGAACCTGGGAGAGTGCCTCAAATCCCGCCGAGCCCGTCTGCCCATGCAGCAAGACCACCCCGACGAGGAGGCCGATATCACACGTCCGGTAGGTGGCAAAGGCACGGAGCGCGTTCTTCACGGGCTCGTCGCGGTGCTGGAAGAAGGCAATCAGCATCACACTCGTCAATCCCACCAGCTCCCAGCCACCGATCACCACATCGAACGTAGCCGCCGAGAAGAGCAGCAGAATCCCAAATCCAAAGAGATGTAGTAGCAGGAAAAACCGAAAGAAGCCGGGGTCGCGGTGGATGTAGCTGCCCGAGAAGCGCCCGACCACCCCCACCAGAATCGCGCCTAAGAGCTGAAACGGCAGCGAGACCGAGTCGGCCAGAAGCCGTAGAGGGAAGCGGTAGTCGTGCACCACAAACCAGCTCCCCAGCTCCGCGACAACCCGGTGCTGCCCCGTGACGGCCATCCCGAGGGCGAGCGCCAGCGCAAGCGTTGTCACGATCCCGTAGCAGAGCGCCGTTAGTCGCGTGACCGTTTTCTCCGGCGGCTCCCAGCCCAGCAGCCAAGCAAGACCTAGCAAGAGAAAACTCACCCCTGGCACGGCCACGATCCCACACAGAAGTGCAATCAGAAGTGTCATTTAATTCCTGTAATTCTTGCCATTGGCAGGTGATGGAGCTTGCCCCCAAACCACTCGACCGAAGAGCTGACTTCGGGCAGCGGCACCTCGCGCTCATCTAGAACCACAAACTGCCCCTTTTGGTAGAGGGCGACCTGTCCGCTCTCAGGGTCCAGGGTCGCAAGACGAATCCAGCGGTTCTCGACCAGCTCCGTGACCAGCGCACTACGGCGCACGGCCTCCATCAGGCGCTCCGGGGTTGTCTCCGCGATCAGTAGCAGCCGCACCGGCTCGTGCACCTCGACCATCTGCCAGGGCAGGCCCGTTTGCAGATCACTGGCGTGGCCGTTCATCACGCCCACAAGCCCCGTCACGTTGTGCGGGAGTTTGGTTCCGGAGCCGTAGCGCTCGTTGTCCACAAAAGAGAAATAGTACTCCAGGTTGATCCCCGCGCAGACCGGCCCCGCGGCTCCCAGCAGTGCCGCGAGGCTATTGTTCTCGGGGTCTTGCGTCGAGTCGTAGCTGACCAGAAACGCGCGGCGATCCAAAAAGAGGCCCCGTGTGACAGCGCGGCGCCCTACCACGCAGACCGCATTGGTCGCATGGCCGTACTCTGGGCGCGGCTCGGCTAGGTGCTCCGAGCGGGCCTGGACATGCCGGAGCGCCGCCTCGGGCGTGACATCACCATCGGCGGCCTCAAAGCGACGGGAGCGCTCCAGCGCATTGCCCGCCCGCGCCGCCTCTAGGCTCGCCCGAACCCGCTCAAACTCCGCCTGGTGGGTTGCGGAGATTTTATCGGTGTCAAAGAGGAGAACTTCATCGCTGCACGTGTCGTGGTAGCCCCCGACAAACCAGGTGTCCTCAGGAATCGCAAGCCCCTCACTCGCCAGCTTCTCCCGCACCTGCGGATGGTTGGCCATCGCGGCAAAGAGCCGGGCATTGGGGCCGCCGCGCCGCCCCCCACAGGCGCCACAGTCGTGGGCGGACTCGTGAGGATTGTTCAGGCTGGTGGAGCCGTGGCCCAGGAGCACGATCAGCCGGGAGTGGTTGCGTGTTAGCCCCCCCGCGCGTAGCATCCCGCCCACCCGTGCTGCTCTTTCGTCCACCGAGAAGCCTGGGAGCACGCCATGAATCAGCTCCTCACTCTCGCGCAGTAGCGCAAGCTCGGTGCGGGGCGTGGGAAGGAGTGCGTTTTCCAGCTGCCGCCGCACCTTTCCCGCCGTCCGTGGTGCCAGCACGCGGGTGAGGAGAGGAATGAGTGCAAAGACGCCCCACCCGACACTTCCCACCACCCCCCGCACCAGCGTTCGTGAGCCCCGCGATGCCGCGTGAGCCAGCGCGGCCCACTGGCGGCGACGGCTCTGGCGGAGCAGATGGGTCTCTTGCTCCCCCTGGTGCGGCACCTCAAAGACGGCGTGCTGTGGCTGCACCACCACGGGGCAGAGCGGCACGCCATGGGCATCGTCCAATCCCTGAAAGTGCACCGCGACCCCAAAGAACCCTGCGGCACCCAGTGTCTCAATCTCCGGGTCAAGCTCTTCTAAAGCGCGGCGCATGGACTCCTCACGCTCGTCAATGCAGAACACGACCTGGGCCACGGGGCGCGGGCGAGGCGCACTCAGATCAAGTGTCCGGCGGTGCTGGCGCAGGGGCTTGAGGATCTCTTGCTCGTGGCGGCGCTCGTAGGCCAAGTGGAACAACCGGCAGCACTCGTCCTCCGAGAACGCCTCGACCTCCGCACGCCAGGGCTCAAACGCATCCCCCGCAAGTGCTGAGGTACTTAGCCCAAGGCGCGTGGCGGTATCAAAGAGCTGCGCGGCACGCAGGCGCAGGGTCTGTTTTTGGGGGAGCCGCTCTGGGGAGCTGCGCTGCCAGTGGGTATGAACCGCCCCCGGTTGCCCCCGCCAGGCATTCTTCGCCGCGACTTTCACCAGGGTCAAGCGCACGGCCAGGTACTCCATGAGCGAGGCGCGCACCGGCGTGTAGGGCGCAAGCTCGGGTTGCTCTTCTAGGCGATAGATCAGACCCGCCCAGCCGGGAAGCGCCAGCAGCTCCGCCGTCAGAAACGCCTCCCACTGCGCCTCAGGCACCTCAAAGTGCTCCAGAAGCTCCTTCACAAGCTCCTCTGGTGTGCCCTGGTGTGCCCGAAAAGCCCGCTGGACTCCCACCAAAAGCTCCGGCTCCAGAAGTCCCGGCGCACTGAGCAGCGCATGCACGGCGGCATAGAAACCTTCGTCGCGGCGGGGGAGCACCCAGTCCGAGAGCCCCTGGTCCACAAACACGGAGCAGAAGCGAATCAGCCAGGGATGGATCACTTCGTCAATGTCCGTGCCCGTCCAAGTGAGAACACCATCGCGAGGGCGCGTGGGAGCCTGCGGCTGCGCCGCCGCTTCCGTAACCAGCCGCGACTCACAAGCCTCAAAGAGGGAGCGGGCGGAGTCTTCTGCGAGGAGTCCCTCTTCTTCAATCGCCCAGTCCAAGTTTTGCACGGTGAGCTGTCGTTTGGGAGTGAGCATCAGGCGCCTGCGTAGTGTGCTTCGGGTGAGCTTCCCCGGCCAGACCTCGGCATCCGGTTCCATGGCAAGCACGGCATCAATATCTTCTTCTTGAATGCGCCCTCGCTGGAGTTCTTTACGAAACTGCGCCTCGCTCATGTACGCCGCTGTCCCAAAGACTTTCGATGCCTCAAGAACGGCGGTCTCAAACGGCAGGTGCTGGAAGGCGTGGAGCGTGTTATGGTGAATAAAGACCCCAATCGGCCCCTGCATCGGGAGTAAGTGCGCCGCGTGCGCGAGTGCCGCCGTGAGTGTGTTGGTTTGTGTTTTCTGTGCCTGATTCATCGCGAGGTAACTCCCAGTTTTTCTTGTAAGACAGCAAAGCGTGTGCGGCTGACGGGGAGCTGCTGGCCGCCTCGGAGCCGCACGCCGTACGCATGGCTCCCGAGGTAGAGCAGCTCCTCGACGGCCTCCAAATTCAAAATACACGAGTCGTGGACGCGCAAAAACAGCTCAGAGGGCAAGAGGCGCTCCAGTTGGCTGAGCGTGTAGTAGGTCTTGTACTCCCCGTCGGCGAGGTGCACCACGACGCGCTTGTCTTGCGCCACAGCGCTACGGACTTCTTCCACACGCGGCAGGAGCACCGAGTAGTCCTGGCGGATGGGCAGGCGCTTGAGGGGGGTGATCGGCAGCTCGATCTCAGCCTCGGGAGCACTACTTGCGAGGCGCTCTCTCGCACGGGCCAGGGTCTGGGCGAGGCGGGCACTTGCCACGGGCTTGACCAAGTAGTCCAGCGCGGCGTGCTCAAAGGCCGCAAGAGCATGCTCCGAGTAGCCCGTCACAAAGACAATCAAGACACTGGGGCAGCTCTGGCGCAGTGCCGCCGCGAGCTGGAGCCCGGTGAGCCCCGGCATCTGGATGTCCAGAAAGAGAAGCTCGGGCTGGAGATCCTCGTTGAGCTGTAGCGCCTCGGTTGCGCTCTCCGCCTCGCCCAGCACCTGCACGTCCTGCTCCTCTAAGAGTTGGCGCAAGTACGCACGGGCCAGCGGCTCGTCGTCCACGATCAGGACTTTCATCGCGGCACCATAAACTTCATCGCGGCACCATAAACACAGCCAGTGTGCCCTGGTTTGCTTTAGAAAACAGCCGTAGCCGGGCCGAGCGCCCCAGGAGCAAGACAAGCTGCTCGTTGGCGATCTGAAGTCCGTGGGGCCGTCCCCCACTCTCGGCGCTCCAAGCACTGCGGGCGTGCGCGAGGCGCTCTGGCTCCATCCCCATACCACTATCAGCCACACAGATCAGCGTGCCGCGCCTGCGCCTGGCAATCTGGATGCGGAGTACGGCGGGCTCTAGCCGTGGCCCAATTCCGTGCAGGATCGCGTTCTCGACCAAGGTCTGGAGCGCAAATGGGGGCACCAGTGCCTCCAAACACTCCGGCGCGATGTCTTGCTCGACGCAGAGCCGCTTACCGAGGCGCAGGGCTTCGAGCTCCAGGTAGCCCGTGACCGCATCCAGCTCATCGCGCAGAGGTGTCAAGCTCCGGGGGGCGCTCTCCAGGGCACGTCGCATGAGCTGCCCCAGCTGCACCACGGCTCTCTCGGCTTTCAGCGGCGCGATCCGGCAGAGCGCTGCAATGGAGGTCAGAGCATTGAACAAAAAATGCGGATGCACACGCGCCTGGAGCGCCGCGAGCTGCGACTCCACGAGGCGGGTGCGGCTCCGCTCCACTTCAAGGCGTAGCCCCTCCGAGCGTTGGCGAGCTTCGGCATCGCTGAGCACCATCTGGAGAAGCAAGGCCCCCAGCCCGTTGGCACCGACTTTCAGCACGGCAAGCTGGGCGGAAAATGCGATCTCGCTCTGGCTATGCAGGAGGCTTCGTGCCAAGATTGCCCCTGCCTCAGCCAGGGTAATCGCCAGGAAACACGACAAGCTGGTGCGCTCGGTCGGGAGAGCCCGACGCACCAAAACGCCCGCGCCGAGGCTGATCGCCAGCGCAACCCAGGTGCGTGTCAGCGCCTCGGCGTGGAGAAAGAGCGGTGCTCCCAGCCCGACAATCAGAGCGGCGATTCCCCCGATGCGTGCTCCAAAGCGCAGGGCCACAAAGGTGATGATCAGGGTGTAGGTGTCGTAGGGCGAGCGCTCCCGTGCCACCCAGAGCTCCACCAGTCCTACCAACCCAAAGAGCACCCCCAGCCGTCCAATGGCTTGCAGAGGCTTGCGCGTTAAGAGATAGGCAAAGACCACAATAACGCAGGTGCTCTTGAGGAACTCGTCGAGTGCCTCCGGATTGACATTCACAAGGCTATTTTATCCCCAAGCCATTGTCCTCACCGAGCTTGGCAAACTGCCCAATCGCACTATCGTAGACAAAGACCTCGCCTGTCTCAAACTTATACATCCAGCCGTGCAGGTTGATTATCCCTCGTGAGGCACGACTCGCAATGATCGGCAGCGTCCGCAGGTGCTCTAGCTGCACGAGCACGTTCTCTTCCGCTGTGGCAGTGTAGAGTTCTTCCCCCGAGAGATGACTGTAGTGATCTTTAATAATCTCCGCCGTAGAGTCGCAGTGGGAGAGCCACCGCTTGAGCGTCGGCAGTGAGTCCAAGCTCTGGGGATTGAGCACGCCTTTCATCGCCCCACAGTGTGTGTGCCCACAGACGATAATATCTTTAACACCTAGTACGCCTACGGCAAACTCGACAGCGGCAAGCTCTCCGTTATTAGAAGTCCCGTAACACGGAATCACATTGCCCGCATTTCGGACGATAAAGAGCTGGCCGGGCTTGGCATTGGTAATTAAGTTCGGATCAATGCGCGAGTCAGAGCAAGTGATAAAGCAGGCTTCAGGATTCTGTCCGCCTGCAAGCCGCTCAAAAAGCTCTTGTTGCTGGCGAAAACCAACATTCTGAAAATAGTGAACACCGTCAATTAGTTTTTGCATGGTTACTCCGTTAATTTGTGGCACGCGTCACGCGCGGGCTTCCGCCCGTAGCATCGCCGTACCAGGCCTCGTGTTTCTCGTCAATGTCTACCATACCGCCGGTTTTTTCGTAGGTCTTGCGCCAGCTATGGAGCGCCTCAAATGCAGCATGATCCATAAACTCGACGAACAAATCAATCTCCACTCTTGCGCCCTCAGGGATCTTCGCTAGTGTGGCGCTGAGCTGTGGCACGGTCAAAAAGTTCAGCGCTCCCTCAATTCTTACATGCCAGGTTCCCTCATCTCGGCTCTCCACCTCACTCTTAAAGTTTGCAAGACGGCGCAGGAGCAAGATCACCGCAAGACCAATTCCCAGCCCAACCCCGGCCAAGAGATTCAGAAAAGCAACTCCCAGCGCAGTGACGGTGTAGACGATCACTTCACGGTGAAGATGCAACTCTCTAATATGGTGCAGGTTGATAAGCCGTACACCCACATGGATCAGTAGCCCTGCCAGCGCGGCGAGTGGGATTTTATTGAGCTGTGAGGTGGCCAGTAAGACAAAGAGCAGCACCCAGACCCCGTGCAGGATGGAGGAAACGCGAGTCTTCCCCCCTGCCGCGACATTGGCAGCGCTCCGCACGATCACGCCCGTCACCGGTAAGCCCCCAAGCAAGCCCGAGACGAGATTGGTCGCTCCCTGAGCGATTAGCTCTTTATCCAGGTTCGCACGTGCCCCTGTGTGCAGCTTATCGGTCGCCATCGCACAGAGAAGAGACTCCACACTGGCAACAACAGCGATCGTCAGCGCGGCTACAAAGAAGCCTCCAATATCGGCGGGAAGCTGAGGCAGTTGAAAGACAAACAGCGGGCCGTCTTTAATGGCGACACGAGGTGCTTCGGGGAAGAACACATTCCCTAGAATTGTCACTGTGAGCACGGAGACAAGCGCAGCGGGAATTAGCCGCACTTTGGCAGGAAGATAGCCCCAGCCCACCAAGATCGCGATCGTGATAATCCCAAGGATAGCCGCATGGGTCTCAGGAGTCGTGGGATGCGTGTAGAGCTGCACCACTTCGGTAGGAAGTTCCTTAAGGTTTAGCACCGCAGAGGACTGAGGCTTTCCCCCCAACATCACGTGAAGTTGTGCCAAGGAGATGGTGATGCCAATCCCAGCAAGCATTCCGTGTACCACAGCGGGAGAGATCATCAGCGAGGCACGGGCAATCTTGAGCGCTCCAAAACAGAGCTGAAAAATCCCCGCCACCAGAGAGATTGCGCACATCGTGGTCCAGCCGAATTTCTGCACCATCCCATAGACCAAAACAGTCAGTCCTGCTGCCGGGCCAGAAACCTGAAGTGGTGCTCCTGAAAGCAAGCCTGCAACAATTCCACCGACGATACAACCGATCAGCCCAGAGGCAATCGGAGCCCCAGAGGCATTGGCGATCCCGAGTGCCAGTGGCACAGCAACCAGAAACACCACGAGAGAGGCGGGCAGATCTGCTGGGGAAAAGTAGAAGCGCCGCGCCACGGTTGTCGTTTTGTGAGAGTCCATCACCTTCTTCTTACTCGTGTCTTCCGCAATTTGCTACTGAGATTCGCTCAGGCGTACCAAAGCGCCGCCCAAGTGTTCCAAACTCAAGATGACTGTCTGGTTTGACTTCGTTCTAGGCAACTTGGGAAACGGGTACAATGTACCCGTGGGCGGATTCCCCCCACCAGGAGTTTCTACATTATAGACACCCTCAAGACCCCCTCACTCAAATCCGATATACTCTCTGGCTTTCTGGTCTTTCTCATTGCTCTGCCCCTATGCCTTGGAATCGCAAGTGCAAGCGGAGCCCCTCCTATCTCCGGAATCCTCACCGCCATCATCGGCGGAATAGTTGCACCGTTTCTGGGCAGTGCGCGCTTCATCATAAAAGGCCCTGCTGCTGGAATGATCGTGATTGTGCTCGCAGCAATTACCGATCTAGGCCAGGGCGATCTGTCCGTAGGGTACCCGCGTATGCTGGCGGTTGGTGTGGTCGCGGGGGGCCTGCAGATCGTCCTTGCGCTCTTTCGAGTGGGCAACCTGGGGCGGCTCATGCCGACCTCCGTGGTGCAGGGGATGCTGACAGCCATTGGAGTGATTATTCTCTCTAAACAAGTCCATGTGCTCCTTGGAGTCAAGCCTCTCGGTAAAGAGCCGCTTGCGCTACTCCGGGAGGTTCCTCAGAGCATTGCGAGCCGCGAGGGTTCGGTCTTTCTGGTGGGGCTGGTTGCGCTGGGGATACTCATTGGGATGCCGCTTATCAGCAAGAAACTCGTGGTGCTTCGGGCGATCCCTCTGCCCCTAGTCATCTTACTGGCGACGATC
>NZ_JANNYP010000163.1:0-2192 GCF_031410135.1 Armatimonas sp.
CTCCGGCTCCGGCCTCAAGTTCGACGAAGACCTAGCGTTTGGCGACAACGACTTTGGCATGGCGGTGGAGACGGTCTACACCATGCAGGAGATTGGCTACAACGCCGTCGTGGGAATCGACTGCCAGCCCCTCAACACCGATACGCCCGATCAGCAGAATGCCTCGGTGGCCCGCTCGGTGCGCAACTTCAACCGCGCACTGGAGATCTGCAACACCCGCATCAACGCCGACGAGCTCAACGCACTCCGTGCCATCGGCGACCGCGCGGGTCTCTCGGATCTGTTCGCCCGTGCCGTCAGCGGCCTTTCGTAACGCGGAACGGATGACAACGGGCGGCTAAAGCAGCCCGCTGTTGCGACAAGAACCATAAATGGCCCTGCGGAGATTTCTCCGTGGGGCTGCCTCATTAAGAGCGAGGATGCAATGAAGTTCCGTATTCGCTATCTGTTTCTGGGAATTGTCATAACAAGTGCTTGGACGATTTTAAAAATCTTAAATCTACCCTGGCAAACCCAACGAGAGTGGAGCGATCTAGCTGGCATACCCATGATTGCAGCGATGTTTAGTCAAATCGCCTCGCCCATCCTTGCAATCATTTTCTTCAGACAAGGCTGGAAAGATTTTCAAGATGCCAGTATCCGAGAAAGCACGGGAGCTTTTATTTGCGGCATTCTCAGTACTGTTGCCTTCCTGATCTTCTGGTTCGGCCTGCCTCAATTGCCAGATACTGATTGATTCATGCGCCGCCTCCGAGTTCGCTGTGGCGGGTCTTTCGGATTTGTTCGCCCGTGCGGTGAACGATCGGGCGTCACATCGGGCCGATAAATGGCACTCAAGCCCTCTCAGCTCCCGTGCGAGTTGAGAGGGCTTTTCGATTGCTTTAGGGAACGGTATAGTAGGGATATGTCTGCTGCAACCCTGCATATTCTGGAAGAGGCAAGCACCTTGCCTGTGCTGGAGCTTGATGCTCTGATCGCTCACTTAGCGGAGCTACGGGCACGCAAGGCGACAATGCATCAGCCGCCCCCTCGTGAAATCGAGCTCATCCAACAGATCAATCAGTGTGTTCCGCTACCGCTACGAGAGCACTGGCAAGAGCTAATTCTCTTACAGCAGAACCGGATACTGACGATGGCAGAAGCGACCGAGCTTGCGGCACTCGTAGATAGTGTCGAGGAGCGCGAGGCAGAGCGAGCGGGCTTGCTCGCTGAGCTGGCACGACTACGGGGTGTTACCGTTCTACAGCTTGTGGAGACACTTGGGCTTCGTCCACGTGACCGAGAGATGGTCTGATCTGCGATGTCCGATGAGCGCCCGTATATTTCGGTAGAGGTACGCCGTGCCGTTTTTGAACGTGCGCGATGGCTGTGTGAGTACTGTCGCTCCCCAGAAGCGATTGGAACGGTTTCTTTTCAAATAGAGCATATCGTGCCATATAGCAGTGGTGGTTCGAGTGATCTTTGGAACCTTGCCTGCTCTTGTCCAGGCTGCAATAGCCACAAGGCCATGAGGGTAACAGCGACCGATCCTGCAACAGGCACTACTATGCCCCTGTTCAATCCACGTGATCAAATCTGGAGCGAGCACTTTGTATGGAATGAGGATTTTACTCAAATCATCGGTCAGACAGCGACAGGGCGTGCCACAGTTGCCGCACTTCTACTCAACCGACATGGTCTACAAAACCTGCGTCGTGTCCTCGTACTTGATGGTGCCCATCCCCCAGTAGAAATAGAAAATACACTCTGAGATTGTCAAGTTGTCTCCCGGATTCTGCATAAACCCGCTACAATAGGGACATGAGGGACATGCGCTGGTGGATGATTTTTGTGGCCCTGCTGGCCACCGTGCCGTCGCAGGCACAGAACACCGTTCTGCAACGCCGCTGCGTGAGCTGTCATAGTGGGACGAAACCTGCGGGGGGGCTTGATCTCTCCCGCACGGAGGCGATTAAACAAAACGCGAGCCGAATCTTGCGTGCCGCGGAGTCCGGCCAGATGCCACCGTCGGGGAAGCTCGCGGCGAGCGAGCTGGTGCAGCTCAAGAAAACACTACCGTCTCCCTCTACCCTCTGGTCTCTCAAGCCCCTTTCCAACCCTCTTCCCAGCGAGGCACGAGCGGCAGGGGGAAGAGGGTCGCACGAGGAACGAGCGCGGGGAGATGGCCTGAAGGGGAGTGGCTTTCTTGACAC
>NZ_JANNYP010000164.1:0-12819 GCF_031410135.1 Armatimonas sp.
AAAATCCCCACACATCTGAGTGTTTTTAGCTTAGCGGGAGCATCTTATGGTGCGATAAGGCGGCGACTGGAGTTGTGTCGAGCCACTCATTGCGACACGGCTTTGTGAGAGAGAGATCGCCATTGCGGTCTACGATTTCTGATTGCGGTAAAATGCCCCTATGCCAAAGATAACCTGGTTACGGTCTTACGAGGCGGCGGTCAAGAGTGCCCGCGCCAGTAAGAGACTTATGCTCATTGACTTCTACACCGACTGGTGAGGGTACTGCAAGAAGCTGGAGGCCGAGGTCTATCCTGACCTAAAGGTGATCCAGCTCTGTGGCCAGTTGGTCGCAGTGAAGCTTAATGCGGAACGTGAGGGCAGGGCTCTGGCGCAGAAATACGGTGTCAGCGGCTTTCCCACCGTACTCTATCTGGATGCCGACGGCAATGAGTGGGGACGCATGCCAGGGTTTATGCCTACCGCGGGGTTTATGGAGCTAGGTAGCGGAGTTCTCAAAGCCTTTAAGGAGCTGCCTGGGCTTGAAGCGACGCTCAAGAAAAACCCTCAGAACACGGCACTAGCGGCGGAGCTGACAGAGCGATTTGCGCGTCAGGGCAACGAGACCAAGGCGCTCTGGTCAGCCGGACTCATGGCGAAAGGCCCTCAGAACAACAAGTACTCCTTGGCTTACGGAGCACTGGGCGGGCTCTATCTCAAAAAAGAGAAGTCTGCCTCTGCGCGAACCTGGTTCCAGAAAGCTCTCACCGCAGCCACCGAGCCACGCGATAAAGCCTATGCACATCTCGGGCTTGCCTTTTGCTTTGTGGGAGAGCGCAATGCCAAGGGAGCACGAGCCGAGCTAAACGCGGCGATCAAGGTACCGGGCTGTCCACGGGGCATCCAGGAAAACGCAAAGCAGCTCCTCGAACAAATTCCAAAATAACACTTATGATATAATTTTGGTTCCCGACCACTGCTGGAGAGGTTGCGTGCTCTGTCGCCGCGTTCGTCGTTTGGTAAGTAAAAATGAGCGTGGAAGAGACAGGATTAGAGCTAGTGGACAAGCAAGTTTCTGCGGGGTTGTATGACCCAGCGTTTGAGCATGATGCGTGTGGCGTCGGTTTCGTAGCCCACATCAAAGGCAAACGCACGCACGAGCTTGTCTCCATGGGCCTGACTATTCTCGACAACCTCGTGCACCGTGGCGCGACCGGCTGCGACCCTGAGACAGGAGATGGCGCAGGAATCCTGATCCAGGTTCCAGATAGATTTCTGCGTGGCTCGGTGAGCTTCGAGCTCCCACCGCTTGGTGAGTACGGCGTGGGCGTGGCGTTCTTGCCCACGGAGCGCGATGCCCGCCAGCAGTGCGGGCGCACGCTGGAGGCGCTGACTCGGCAAGAGGGACAGATTTTTCTGGGGTGGCGCGACGTGCCCGTGGACTCCAGCAAGATTGGGCGGCAGGCCAAAGAGACGGAGCCGCGTATCCGGCAGTTCTTTATCCAGCGGGGCCTGACCACGCCCCCCGAGGCGTTCTCGCGCAAGCTCTATGTCATCCGCAAGCAAGTCGAGCGCGAAGTGGCAGGCGCGACCGGCATTCCCGACCCCTCGCGGTTCTACATTCCCAGCCTCTCCACCACGACTCTGATCTACAAAGGCTTGCTACTGCCCCACCAGATGCGCGGCTACTACCTAGATCTCAGCGATGAGCGCATGGAGAGCGCGATTGCGCTGGTGCACCAGCGGTTCTCCACCAATACGTTCCCGAGCTGGCCGCTCGCCCACCCCTATCGCTATATTGCGCACAACGGCGAGATCAACACCATCGGCGGCAACCGGAACTGGATGAAGGCACGCGAGCAGGGCCTGACATCTAGCGTGCTCGGCGATGATCTTAGAAAATGCTACCCACTGGTCAGCCCGACGGGCTCGGACTCCGCGAGCCTAGACAATGCCGTGGAGCTGATGCTCATGGGCGGTAAGACCGTCGCGCAGACCATGATGACGCTGATTCCCGAGGCGTGGGATGGCAACGAGATCATGGCCCCGGAGCGCAAGGCGTTCTACGAGTACCATGCCTGTCTGATGGAGCCGTGGGATGGCCCCGCTGCCGTGGCCTTCACCGATGGTGTGCAGATTGGAGCCGTGCTGGATCGCAATGGCCTGCGCCCCGCCCGCTACACGGTCACCACCGACGATCTCGTGATTCTGGCCTCTGAGACCGGCGTGATTCAAGTCCCGGCGGAGAAGATTGTCGAGCGCGGGCGGCTGACTCCCGGCAAGCTCTTCTTAGTGGACACAGCGCAGCAGAGGATCATCAGCGACGAGGAAGTTAAAAAGACGGTCTGTGGCCTGCACCCTTATGGCGAGTGGCTGGAGAAACACAAGATTGACCTGGCAAGCCTCCCCGAGCCGCCCGCATCGGATCATCCGGTGCATGCGGAGCTGATCCAGAAACAGCGCGCTTTTGGCTACACCTCCGAGGAGCTGCGCCTCTTGCTGACACCACTGGCACAGAACGGGGAAGAGGCGCTGGGCTCGATGGGCACCGACACGCCGCTGGCGGTGCTCTCCCACCGGCCCCAGAACCTTTTTGCCTACTTCAAGCAGCTCTTTGCGCAGGTCACCAATCCCCCGATTGACCCGATCCGTGAGAGCATTGTCATGAGCCTCTGGGACTACATTGGCACCGACGGCTCGCTGCTTGATGATGCGCCCCAGAACGCGCGGCAGATCAAAGTGGGCACGCCGATTCTCTCGAACACGGAGCTGGAGAAGCTGCGGGTGCTGGGCGATGATGGGGGGCTACGACTCTGGACGGCACGTGCGGTCTTCCGGCCTGACAAGCCCCTGGGCGAGCTAGAGCGGGCGGTCGAGCGGCTCTGTCGCCAGGCCAGCGATGCCTTGGAGCGCGGGATGAATGTTATCGTGCTCTCGGATCGCGATGTCTCCCCCGAGTACGCCCCGATTCCGTCACTGCTGGCTATCTCTGCCGTCCACCACCACCTGATCCGCGAGGGAACCCGCAATAAAGTCGCGCTGATTGTCGAGACCGGCGAGGCGCGGGAAGTCCATCACTTTGCATGTCTGGTAGGCTTTGGGGCCAGCGCTGTGAACCCCTACTTGGTCTTCGAGACCCTCGATGATCTGGTGCTTAACGGCGTGCTGACCAGTGTGGACTTCAAGACTGCCGTCAAGAACGTGATCAAGGGCGTGAATAAGGGCCTGTTGAAAGTCATGTCCAAGATGGGCATCTCGACGCTCCAGAGCTACCGGGGCGCACAGATCTTTGAAGCAATCGGGATCAACACCGAGGTCGTGCGGCGCTACTTCACGGGCACGGCAAGCCGCATCGAGGGCGTGACGCTGGAGGACATTGAGCGAGAAGTCCGTAGCCTCCACGAGAGTGCGTTCCCCAAAGAGCAGGCCGCTGGGGCGTTTGACTTGGAGCCAGGTGGTCAGTACCAGTGGCGACGCTTTGGCGAGAAGCACGCCATCAACCCCGAGATGGTCGAGAAGCTCCAGAAATCCGTCCGTGAGGGCCGCTTCGACACATTTGCGGAGTTTAGCAAAGCTGTCAACGAGAGCGCCGTGGAAGCGTCTACGCTACGTGGCCTGATGACCTTTCGGAAAGTACATCCCTCGATCCCGATTGAGGAAGTTGAACCCGCCAAAGAGCTCGTCAAGCGCTTTGCCACCGGCGCGATGAGCCTGGGCTCGATCAGCCGTGAGTCGCACGAGGGGCTTGCGATTGCGATGAACCGCATGGGCGCGATGAGCAACACCGGCGAGGGCGGCGAGGACCCGGCACGCTACACCGACGAGCGCCGCAGCAAGATCAAACAAGTCGCCTCAGGCCGCTTTGGGGTGACCACGCACTACCTGGTCAACGCGGATGAGCTGCAGATCAAGATGGCCCAGGGCGCAAAGCCCGGTGAGGGCGGCCAGCTCATGGGCCATAAAGTGGACGAGTACATTGGGAGCATCCGCCGCTCGACTCCCGGCGTGACATTAATCTCGCCCCCGCCGCATCACGATATCTACTCGATCGAGGACCTCGCGCAGCTGATCTTTGACCTCAAAAATGTCAACCCGGCGGCGCGTATCTCGGTGAAATTAGTGGCGGAAGTCGGCGTGGGAACCGTGGCGGCGGGCGTGGCCAAAGCCCATGCGGATCATATCCTGATCTCTGGCTACGACGGTGGCACGGGCGCTTCCCCGCTCAGCTCGCTCAAACATGCCGGGGTGCCGTGGGAATTAGGGCTCGCCGAGACACAGCAAGTCCTTGTCCGAAACGAGCTCCGGGGCCGGGTGCGCCTCCAGGCCGATGGACAGCTAAAAACGGGCCGCGATGTCTTAATAGCCGCGCTGCTCGGGGCTGAAGAGTTTGGCTTCTCGACCATGCCCTTAGTGGCTCAGGGCTGCATCATGATGCGTGTCTGTCATTTAGGCACCTGTCCCGTGGGAATTGCGACACAAGACCCGGCGCTTCGAGCCAAGTTTTCCGGCAAGCCCGAGCACGTGATCAACTACTTCTTCTTTGTCGCCGAAGAAGTACGACAGCTGATGGCCGAGCTGGGCGCGCGCACGCTCGATGAGCTGATCGGGCGCACGGAGTACCTGGACACCAGCGATGCCGTGCGGTTCTGGAAGGCACGGGGCGTGGATCTCTCGGCGATTCTGGTGGGCACCCCTTTTGCCGGAGCAACTGTGGCGACGCGCAAAGTCGAAGACCAGGATCATGGCCTGACGGGGGCGCTGGACTACAAGCTGATCGAGCAGGCAAAAGCCGCGCTCGAAGACGCTCGCCCGGTGAAGTTCACCATGCCGATCTTCAACCATAACCGCACCTGTGGCACGATGCTCTCCGGGGAGGTCGCCAAGCGCTACGAGGCCGCCGGGCTCCCCGATGGCACGATCCAGATTGACTTCACCGGCTCGGCGGGCCAGAGCTTTGGGGCGTTTCTTGCGCCCGGAATGCAGCTCACCTTGGTCGGAGATGCCAACGACTACGTCGGCAAGGGAATGTCGGGAGGCCGGATTATCGTCCACCCACCCCAAAACATCCATCCAGGTTTCGACGCGTCGGAGAATATTATTGCGGGCAATACCCTGCTCTACGGCGCGACCGGCGGCGAGGCCTATCTCACCGGCGCGGTCGGGGAGCGCTTCTGCGTGCGCAACTCGGGCGCGGTTGCCGTGGTGGAGGGCGTCGGTGACCACTGCTGCGAGTACATGACCGGCGGTATCACGGTGGTTCTAGGCCGCACCGGGCGCAACTTCGCGGCGGGAATGTCGGGTGGGGTTGCTTTTGTCTACGACCTCAAGGGGGGCTTCCCCAAGCGCATCAACCAGGATCTCGCGGCGGGCTGTGGCCCCGTCGAAGGCCACGATGTCGCACTAATACGGGAGCTCTTCCCCGCCAATCTGCCCCCTGTCCTGCGCGACGCCGTCTCCGAAGACGACGCGGGTGTGCTCCGTGAGCTGATCGAGGCGCATGTCAGGTACACGGGCAGCAAGCGTGGCCAGGCGTTTTTAGATAACTGGGACACCGAGCTGACTAAGTTCGTAAAAGTCATCTCCCCCGAGTACCAGCGCCTGCTCGCCAACCGCAAGGCCGAAAAAGACCTAAAGGCGCTCAGCGGGAAGTAAAGGGCGGGGTAAAGGAAATCCTGCGGGTCGCGCCGAACAGTCTGTCATGTTTGCAGCGCGGCCCAACATTATTGTTATCCTCACCGACGACCAGGGGTTCGGGGATCTCTCCTGCCACGGCAACCCGGTTCTCAAGACACCCAACCTAGACCGCCTCCACGACGAAGGCGTTCGCTTCACCCACTTTCACGTCAGCCCGACCTGCTCCCCGACGCGTGCGGCACTACTCACCGGCAAGCACGAGATGCGCTCGGGGATCAGCCACACGATCTACGAGCGCGAGCGATTAAGCCTTAAAGCCACCACACTAGCGCAGGTGCTCAAGAGCGCGGGCTACACCACGGGGATATTTGGCAAGTGGCATTTAGGCGATGAAGACGCCTACCAGCCCGATAAGCGCGGCTTTGACGAGGTCTTTATCCATGGCGCGGGCGGGATCGGGCAGAGCTATCCGGGCACCTGTGGTGATGCGCCGGGAAATACCTACTTCGACCCCGCGATCTGGCACAACGGGCACTTTGAGAAGACCAAGGGCTACTGCACCGATGTGTTTTTCGCTCAAGCCACGCGCTGGATCGAAGAAAAACGTGGCACGAGAGCGCCGTTTTTTGCCTACATCACGCCCAACGCTCCGCACGGGCCGCTTCAAGTGCGCCCCGAGGATGAGGCACGCTACACGGGAAAAGTGGCCGACAAGCAGGCGGCGAAGTTCTTTGGGATGATCGCCAATATAGACGATAACGTGGGCAAGCTCTTAGAGAAACTCAAAGAACTTGGCATCGAGCGCGAGACTCTCGTGATCTTCATGAACGACAACGGCGGCACGGCGGGCGTAAAAGTCTTTAACGCGGGGATGCGGGCATCGAAGAACACGGTCTACCAGGGCGGCACCCGCGCGGCCTCGTTCTGGCGCTGGCCGGGGACGCTTAAGCCTGCCGACTGTGATCGGTTGGCGGCGCATCTGGATGTTCTCCCGACGCTGGCGGAGCTGACGGGAGCTAAAGCGCCGCGTAGGCTCGATGGTCGGAGCCTGCTGCCGCTTCTCAAGAACCCGAAGGCAAAGTGGGCGGAGCGTATGCTCTTTGTCCACACGGGACGCTGGGAGCCGGGGCAGCCACCCAGTAAGTACGGCAACGCCGGGGTGCGCTTCTCGCACTACAACGCCGTGGCGACCCAGAACGCAAGCGCCCGCTGGCAGCTCTTTGATCTGGAGGCAGACCCTGCCGAAGCCACGGACATCTCGGTGCAGAACCCGGCGCTGGTGCAGAGAGTGAATGCCGCCTACGACTCCTGGTGGACAAGTGTCCTGCCTGGGCTGGAGAACGAGGAGGCGTATAAGACCGCGCCGAAGGTCAACCCGTTTAAGACACGCTTTGAAAAGCAGTTTGGAGCCGTGACAAAATGAAGACTATCCTGGTTATGTTTGACTCGCTCAACCGGAAGATGCTCCCGCCCTATGGAGGCGACTTTGTGCAAGCACCCAACTTCACACGACTGGCACAGCGCTGCGCGACTTTTGAGACGAGCTATGTCTGCTCCATGCCCTGTATGCCCGCTCGCCGCGACCTGCACACGGGCCGCCCGAACTTTCTGCACCGCCGCTGGGGGCAACTGGAGCCTTTTGATGACTCTCTTCCCGAGCTATTAAAAACCATTGGAATCTATTCCCATTTTGTGACGGACCACTACCACTACTGGGAAGACGGCGGCGCGACCTACCACAACCGCTACTCCACGGCGGAGCTGATCCGGGGCCAGGAGGGCGATCTCTGGATCGGGCAGGTCGCAGACCCGGCGTTCCCTGAAAACGCACGCGGACGACACGCCAACCCTAAGGACCTCTACGCCCGTCAAGACTTGGTGAACCGAAGCGCGATCCCAACCGATGCGGAGCACTCGCAGACAAAGACATTTGCGGCGGGGCTAGACTTTATCGAGCGCAACCATACCGACGATAACTGGTTCCTGACGATCGAGACGTTTGATCCCCATGAGCCGTTCTTTGTGCACGAAGAGTGGCGCAACAAGTACCCAGGCGAGCGCGGCGACTTGCTCTTTGACTGGCCCTACTATAAAGAGGTCAGCGAGACACCCGAGGAAGTGACGCATATTCGCACGGAGTACGCTGCGCTGGTGACCAAGTGCGACCATAGCCTCGGGCTGATCTTGGATGCGATGGACCGGCATAAGCTCTGGGACGACACGCAGCTGATTGTCTGGACCGACCATGGGTTTCTTCTCGGCGAGCACGATCTCTGGGCCAAGATCTGGATGCCATTCTACGACGAAGTGGCGCACACGCCGTTTTTTATCTGGGACCCGCGCTTTGCCCAAGCCGCAGGCCAGCGGCGAACGGCCCTAGTGCAGCCCTCTATTGATCTCGCACCGACCATTCTGGGCTTCTTCGGCCTGCAACCCACACCGGACATGCGTGGCAAAGACCTCGCACCGGTTCTGGAGAGCGACACGTCGGTGCGGGAGGCCGCGCTCTTTGGGATGCACGGAGCGCAGGTGAATGTCACCGATGGCCGCTATGTCTACTGGCGCGCCGCCAACGAGCAGAACGCGCCGCTCTACAACTACACACTCTGTCCCACGGTGATGCGTGGCTTCTTGCCGCTGGGTGAGCTTGCGGGCATGACGGCGGCACCCCCGTTCTCATTTACTAAGGCCTGCCCCGTGATGAAGATTCCGACACAGCAGAGCATGGCTGGGAGCAACCCGCGCCTGAAGCAGACCGTGCTCTGGGACCTGCACACCGATCCCAGCCAGACACAGCCCTGCACCGATGCCGCCGTCGAAGCGCGTCTGCTAAGCTCGCTAGACACACTCTTGCGCGAGTACGATGCGCCGCTAGAGCAGTGGGAGCGCCTTAGCTTAGAGGTAAATAACGCATGAGGCCGCCCAATGTGGTCGTGTTCCTCGCCGACGATGCGGGGTGGGGGGACTACAGCGCCAGTGGCAACCGCATGGTGCAGACACCGCACATTGACTCCCTGAGCCGCGAGGGCGTGACGCTGGAGCGCTTCTTTGTCTGCCCGGTCTGTGCCCCGACCCGTGCGGAGTTTCTGACGGGGCGCTACCACCCACGAACCGGAGTCTACGGCGTCTCGACCGGCCAGGAGCGCATGGATCTCAGCGAGAAAACCCTCGCAGATGCTCTCCAAAAAGCGGGCTACGCCACCGGAGCCTTTGGAAAGTGGCACAACGGGAGCCAGTGGCCCTACCACCCAATGGCGCGCGGCTTTGGTGAGTACTACGGCTACACGTCAGGGCACTGGGGCGAGTACTTCAACCCGCCACTGGAGCACAACGGCAAGCCCGTCCGAGAAAAAGGCTACATCGTTGATCTGTGCACCGACAAAGCGCTGGCCTTTATCGAGAAACATAAGAGCCGCCCGTTCTTTTGTTATGTTCCTTTCACCACCCCACACTCCCCTTGGGCCGTCCCGGAGAGCGACTGGCAGCGCTTCAAAGACAAGCCCCTGGCGCAGCAGGCCACCCAGCCGGACAAAGAAAACCCTGACCATACCCGCTGCGCTCTCGCGATGCTGGAGAACCAGGACCGTAATGTCGGGCGGATTCTCAAGAAGCTAGAGCAGCTGAAGCTGACCGAGGATACGATCGTTGTTTATTTCTCGGACAATGGCCCCAACACGGCGCGCTGGAACGGCGGGATGAAGGGCATCAAGGCCACGACCGACGAAGGTGGGGTGCGCTCGGTGTTTTTCCTCCGCTGGCCGGGTAAGCTCCCCGCAGGTCATAAAGTTGCCGAGATCGCAGGAGCCATTGACCTACTGCCCACGCTCCTGGCCCTCACGGGAGTGACAGGGGTGGGAGACAAGCCGCTGGATGGCCGCGATCTCTCGCCCCTCTTGACAGACCGTGCACGCACCGCGCCACCTCGTATGCTCTTCACCACCTGGAGCGGCAAGGTGAGTGTGCGCACCCAAACGCACCGCCTGGATTCGTCTGGCGAGCTCTTTGACATGGTCACCGACCCGAACCAGACACACTCAGTGACAAGCCAGCAACCCGAGACAGCACGACAACTTGCTTCCGCCGTCGCAGCCTGGCGTCGCGAGATGTTTCCGCCCTCGCCTCGTACTGCCTCGCCCGTGGACCCACGTCCGATTCCAGTGGGGTACAAAGTCTTCCCGCACACCTGGCTTCCGGCACGTGATGGCGCGCCGGGCGGCGGGGTTGAGCGCAGCTCCAGTGCGCCCAATAGCTCCTACTTCCGCAACTGGACCCGCACCGACGACACGATCTCCTGGGAGCTTGAGGTTCAGACAGCGGGCACCTACGAGGTTGAGCTGCACTACACCTGCCCCCTGCCCGATGCGGGCTCGCGTATTGCGCTAAGCTTTCAAGGAGGTCAGCTGGAAGGGCGCGTCGCTCCCGGCTGGGACCCGCCGCTCTACACAAACCAGGACACACTCCCGCGCCCGCCGGGGGAGTCGCGCCTGAAAGAGTTTCGGATACTGCGTCTTGGAAAGCTACGTCTGGAACGCGGTCGTGGCCCCCTGACCCTCCGTGCCCTGGAGATTCCTGGCAAGGAAGTGATGCACCTGAGCGCCGTGGTTCTGACACTAAAATAAGATAATCCTATGAAAAATACACTGCTTACTCTCCTCATACTCTCACTGCTCACTCCTATGGCGCGTGCTCAGGAAGCCATTCCCTACAAAGAAGCCGACGGCAAGCAGCTGGTGCTTCAGGTCTTCAAGCCCGAGGGCTGGAAGGCTAGCGACAAGCGCCCTGGTTTTGTCTTCTTCCACGGCGGCGGCTGGACGGGTGGCACTCCGACGGCGCTCTACCCGCAGGCGAAGGCGCTGGCGGCACGCGGGATGGTGGCGATCAGTGCACAGTACCGGCTGGCGGAGAAGGGGAAAGCCCCGGAGAGCTCCGTGAACGATGCACGCTCGGCGATGCGCTGGGTGCGCAGCCACGCTGCCGAGCTGGGAATAAACCCTACGCGCCTCGGGGCGGGGGGAGGCTCAGCGGGGGGGCACCTAGCGGCGCACTGCGGCATGATAAACGGCCTCGACGATCCCAAAGACGACAAAGCGATCTCCTGTCGGCCCGATGCACTAGTGCTCTTAAACCCCGTCTACGACAACGGCCCCGGTGGCTATGGCAACGAGCGGATCGGGGAGCGCTTCAAAGAATTCTCGCCTTTCCATAATATTGGAAAAGACAGTCCCCCGACTCTTGTGTTCTTTGGAGACATGGATAAGCTCGTCCCTGTCAAGACTGCCGAGGCGTTTCGCGATGCCCAGCGCGCCGCTGGGGTAAAGTCCGAGCTGATCGTCTCTCTGGGGCAGGCACATGGCTTCTTCAACAAGGAGCCGTATCTAAGCAAGACCATTGCCGAGATGGAGGGCTTTCTGGAGAGGCTTGGCTGGCTGAAAAAGCAGTCCAAGCCCGCCCCCGCCCTGCGCCCGATCACTGAGACGCCTGGCCTGCCGCGCGTCCTCCTCATCGGCGACTCTATCTCCATGGGCTACACGCTCCCCGTGCGCAATCTGCTCGATGGCAAGGCTAATGTGATCCATCCCCCGGTCAACTGCTCCGATAGCGGCTTTGGGCTGCGTGAGCTTGACAAGTGGCTGGGTGACAAGCCCTGGGACGTGATACACGTTAACTTTGGGCTCCATGACCTGAAGTTCGTAGATGAGAAAGGCACGCTGGTCGCCGTCGAGAAAGGCAAGCAACGTCTCTCTCTCACGGAGTACGAGGCCAACCTGCGAGCGCTGGTGGCGCGGCTCAAAGCCACTAAAGCCAAGCTCATCTGGGCCACTACCACTACGGTTCCCGAGGGCACCATAGGCCGGATTGCGGGTGGCGAGCGCGCCTATAACGAAATCGTCAAGAAAGTCATGACCGAACTCAAGGTTCCGATAGACGATTTGCACGCTGTGATGGCCGAGCAGCAGCCACGCAATGTTCACTTCACACCTGCTGGCTACGAAACACTGGCTCAGGCAGTAGTGAGAAGTCTCTCAAAAGCACTCTGAGCGGGAGGAGTGCTATGCACTTTTAGAACGGCCTCCACGCACTCCGCCGTGGTCGCTGTTGATGTGTCCACTTCGATGTCGTAGTGGCTGTGGGTATGAACACGCTCGTGCTGCCGTCGCGCGGTGCCAGGGCTCCGGTCTCCTCGCGCCAGCTCACGTGCCTCCAGTACCACAAGGTCGCAGTGCACCCCGACAAAGAGCACGTTGGCTTTACTCAGCAGCCGGGCACAGGCCACCAGTGCCTCTTTGTCATCCGCGACAGTATCCACGATAACGCAGTTTCCACAGTCCGCCAGCGCGGCGATGCAGTGGAGAAAGCCGTAGTAGAGCTTGTAGCGAAACTCAAAAGAGTGGTCTAGTGGATTACCTCGCTCCGGAAGTTTGGACCAGAAGTCATCCTCGCCGAAGTACACATGCGGCACAGCGAGCTGGTTTTGTAGCGCCTTTGCCAGAGTCGTTTTCCCGGAGCTAGACGCCCCATTCAGAAGAATTACTTGAACCTCACCCATAGCCCGATTGTATCTCACAAGAGGGTCTGCTTATCGGTAGGCGTGCAGGTAGAATGTCTCCATGAAACTATCTGAGGACGAAAAAGTGGCAGGCTTGCTTTCTCCAGAGCGCCTGCACACGGCTGTGCAGACTTTTAACGATGTGGGCTATGTGGTGATCGAGGATGCCTATGACATGGCGTTTTTGGAGACGGTGCGTGTGGTTTACGAAGCGGAGCTGGAGCGCTTTATCGCGAGTAAGGGCGGACTGGAAGCGCTGGAGGGCAATACCTTTGGCAAGAATCATATCGGTTTTTTCCCGCCGTTGAACCTCCCCATCGCCGACACGAAGCTTGCCGCCCAGCCGGTTGCGGTGCAGGTCATGAAAGCACTTCTCGGCGACGATTTGCAGTGCGCGTTCTTCCACACCAACAGCGCCCTTCCCGGCTCGGGAATCCAGCCGGTGCACCGCGACACTGCCAACTTAATGGGCGTTCCGCATCCCGTCGCGACTTTGGTTCTCAATATCCCACTTTGCGACTTCACGATTGCTAACGGAGCCACGGAGGTGTGGCCGGGGACGCATCTCACGCAGGGACCGGTGGACAATGACCGTGCTGCGGCGTTTCCCTCCGCGCGAACGGAAGTACCAGTAGGGAGCTTTATTCTGCGAGACATGC
>NZ_JANNYP010000165.1:0-3832 GCF_031410135.1 Armatimonas sp.
AGCTCCATCGAGACTGGCTCACAGTTTGGGATGCAACAGATGGACAAAGTCCTTGCTGAGCTTCACCGCTCGGGAATGGTCACGATGGAAGAAGCAGCCAGCCGCTGTAATGACCGCGATAACTTCATGCGTCACCTGAAGGGAGGAAGCTAAACTTCCATGCCTACTTTTGTATACGATGTAATAGATACCTCCGGCAACAATGTCAAAGGCCGGATGGAAGCAGAGTCTGAGGGAGCCGTCCTGAGCCGTCTGCACGAGCAGCGCCTGCATGTCTTGGGTATCAGTGAGCACAAGACCAGCGGGCTGATGTCCATCGGAACTAAAAAAGCCGCCGGAACACCTAAGCTCCAGTCGCTGGTGGTGTTCTCACGTCAGTTTGCGACCATGGTAGATGCGGGTCTTGCGGTTCTGAAGTGCCTGGATATTTTAGAGCAGCAGACCAAAGACCTACCACTAAAAGCGGCCCTGGGAGTCATCAAGCGCGATGTCCAGACAGGTGTTTCGCTGGGAGAGTCTCTGGCCAAGCACCCGACTTGTTTCTCCAAGCTCTATGTCAACATGATCCGCGCCGCCGAGCTCGGAGGTATTCTGGACACGATTCTGGATCGCCTCTCGCAGTTTCTGGAAAAAGAGCAGGAGATCCGCCAGAAAGTTAAGTCGGCCCTGACCTATCCGGTGATCGTGCTCGTGTTTGCGATGATCATCTTGTTTGCGATGTTTATGTTCATCCTGCCCACGTTTAAGCAGATGTTCTCCGACATGCAGGCTAAGATGCCCCCGATGACCGAGGCCCTTTTTGGTATCTCGGACTTTATGGTGCACAACTGGTATGTCTTTGTTTTCGCGCCCCTATTGGGTTATATTGGCCTGAAGCAGTATGCAAAAACGCCTGAGGGCCGCTATAAGCTGGACTACATCAAGCTCAAGATTCCGATCATGGGAGAGCTTGTGCTTAAGCTCTCGGTTGCTCGTTTCTGCCGCACCTTTGGTACCCTGCTGAGCTCCGGCGTTCCGATGATGCGCGCCATTGAGATCGTGGCGGAGACCGCGGGCAACGAGGTTTTGACAAAGGCGATCCAAGAGACGAAGACGGCGCTGCGCGAAGGAAGCCGTCTCTCGCCGCCTCTTGTTAAGTCTGGGCTCTTTCCTCCGATGGTCACCCACATGATTGATATCGGTGAAGAGACGGGGCGTATGTCGGAGATGCTGGTCAAGGTCGCCGAGTTCTACGAGCAAGAAGTAGATGCGACGGTTAAGGCACTGACGAGCTTGATCGAGCCGATCTTGATTGTCTTTCTCGGGGTGATTGTTGGCTTTATCGTGATCTCTATCATGGGACCGATGTTCTCCATCATCAACCAGATCCACTAACCAAAGTTTAATCTGTCGTTTTCTTCACTGAATCGCCTTGGCGCGTTGACTGTGTGGGGGAGGTTGTTGTATACTATAGTCCCGGCGCGGCAGCTCTGCCGCGCCTCGCTATATTTTGTGTTGTATTGTAAGAAAGGACCCTGCCCTCGATGAACCTGGACGACAGCGTCGAGTCCCTCAAAGCTCAGATCGCCAACTTGGAGTCGGAGCTCAATCAGAAAAATCAGGCCGTCGTTCAGCTCGAACGCAATGTTCGTGAGCTTAACCAGAAGGTTCAGACTGCCACCGAGAATGCCCAGCCCACGGCAGAACTCTCGGAGCTGGAGGAGACCCTCAAGCGCCTGATGACCCGAATTGCGATGATCGTGCAAGGAGGCAAGTGTCTCTTCATGATCCACGATCCGGAGACTCGGGAGCTCTATGCAGGTAAGCCAGCCCTAGGTTTTGAAGACGGTCAGCTGGACGATTTTCGGTTTGGGGAAGGGGAAGGTGCCTCGGGGGTCTGCTACGCCTCTAGTAAATCCGTGATCCTCTACGATACCGAGACGGATATCCGTGAGGACTCCAAGGCCTTTGCAAAACTCGGGGTTCGCAATGGAATCTCGGTGCCGCTGATCGTGGAGAAGCGCGACGAAGAGACCAATGCCGTGGTAGAGCGCAAGACCATCGGGGTGATCTGGGTCTTCAATAAAAAATTTGGTGGGGTCTTTATTGACGAAGACGTCCAGCTTCTGGATCGTATGTCTCGCAATGCTGCTGCGGTGATCAACACGGCCTCAACCTTCCGTAAAGTTGTTGAGGAAAAAGAGCAGCTCCATGAGATGACCGATGCCCTGACCGCAGGGTTGGTGATGATCGGGCGAAACGGCCGTGTTCTGCAGATGAACTCGTCGGCGCGGCGTATCTTTGGTCTGGCTCCCACCGAAAGCTTGGGCGTGCGCACCTACGACCAGCTCGTCAAAGACGACACCGTGCGCTCGGTGCTGGTGAAAGCCCTCTCCGATGAGACGGATGTTCAGGAAGAAGTCACCATCACGGATGCTGAGGATGCCTCCCGCACCTTCCAGATTCAGTCCACTGTCGTACGTAACGAAAATGGGGATATGGTCGGAACCGCCGCGATCTTTAGCGACATTACGGAGCTGAAGAACATTGATAAGCTCAAGACGGCCTTCGTTTCCACCGTCTCCCACGAGCTCCGCACCCCGATGACCTCTATCAAGGGCTTTATCTCCACCCTGCTCATGGACGAAGAAGGTACGATGTTCGCACACGAGGATCGTCTTGAGTTCTATGGCATCGTCGACAAAGAGTGTGATCGTCTGAAGCGCCTGATTGATGATTTGCTCAATGTCAGCCGTATCGAGGCCGGTGCTTCTATGCTACCTAACTTCGAGGATGTTGAGCTTCATGAGCTGGTCAAGAAGGCCATCATGATTGACAATGGCTCAACCTACAAGAAGGATAACCACACACTGAACTTCGAAATCGCTTCCGATGTCCCCAAGATTATTGAGGCGGATGGTGATAAGTTCGAGCAGATCCTTCACAACCTAGTGGGCAACTCGCTTAAGTACTCCCCGGATGGTGGCCTGGTGCACCTTCAGGTCAGTATGAAAGATGAGAGTACGATTCAGTTCGCCATCTCGGACAAGGGCCTTGGGATGACCCCGGAGTTCCTCCAGAAGTTCGGCCAGAAGTTCGCCCGTGCCGACAACCGCGACAACCGCTCCATCAACGGAACGGGTATCGGAGCGTTTCTTGTGAAGAACTTCGTCGAGGTACACAACGGCGACATGTGGGCCGAGTCCGAAGGTCTGGGCAAGGGGACTACCGCCTACTTCACCCTCCCTATCAAGCAGCCCGAGGACGACGGAAGCAACGCTTCTCTCTCCAGCCGTGTTGCCGGATAGGCCCTCACCCCCTAGCCCCCTCTCCCAATAACAAGCCCTTCGGGTGGGAGAGGGGGAATTGTTTTTGAGACCTGCTTTAGCAACGGTTCAACGCCCCGCGATAAAGAAGTATCTCAGACGAAAGGAGGCGCAAACTTTGAACGATTTGTTCGTGTCCGCCTCCGGGGTCGGACGCAACTAGCCTGCTTTAGTCGAGTGGGTTGGGAGCAAAAAACTCCGGATAGAGAGCCACCAGGAACCTAGGTTCCTGGTGGCTTTCGCTATTTGTGTTTTACTCAGGCCGTCCGTAGAGTTTGGGAAGTTCTACGAGGAGTTTTTCTGCGGCGTCCGTCCACATCTCTCCACTGGACTTATTCATCGGAATGTGCTCTGTGAGGAGTCGGACAATGGCGCTGTGCCGATCCCAGGCGGTTTCCGGAGTGCGTTCTTTTAAGACGATCAGCAACAGATCATCGAAGCGCTTAGGGCTATCTTTTGCGCGGCGTAGTGTCTCTTGTAGAGTCGCACGAAGCTCTTCTTGCTCACCCCGTGTGTCCACCGGGGCG
>NZ_JANNYP010000166.1:0-2323 GCF_031410135.1 Armatimonas sp.
ACGACCATCTCACGAAAAGTATTGACGGATACTGAACAGTCGGATTTATCACGGAAACATAGCGAATCAATGTTTTCCGTGCTCTGAACGGGCAGATTTCAGCCAACTATACCTTTCCGGGGCGTTGGGCAAAGAACCCCCTCATGGGTTCTTGTGCCTCTGGGCTGGATGAGCCTACAGAGCGCCCGGAACTGCCACCAGAGCGGAACACTCCAGGCAGGTAGCTGGCCCGAACTATTGGCAAAGATGGCAAGAGCCGACCCGCGACAATGCCAGCGCGAAGCAAGCCGCTGAAGTTGCAGAGGTTTTGTGTCCAATTGGACACACTCTTTCTCAAATCTCTACAATTGTAGAGATTTTACCTACTACTGAGTCTCAGGTGTTGCATTTGCAACACCTGATTAAGTGTCCCGAAAAGAAACATAACCAAGGTTATCGGACAGAAACAATAGTTTGACAAACACTTCCGATAGTGCTCATAGATAGAAAAAGCCCCCGGAGGATTCAGCTCGGGGGCTTCGTTTTCGGCTCGTGGCCGTCGTTTGGCGAAGGTTTCTAGGCGTCGGTCTCCTTTCTCTGGGTGTTTGCCTACTTCGTGAGCTCCAGGATGGTCTTCACTGTGGGCATTGCTTTGGTGACTTCCTCGGGCTTGAAATTGTGATTGCTGGCGAAGGTCTCCCAGGTCTGGACATACTCGATGGTGCCGTCTACCATCATGGTCTCTTGCGTCTCGGGGTCTTTGACTTTTTCGCCTGTCTCGGGATCGGTGACAGGCACTTTCCCGGGGCGCTGTCCCATTGGCCACGACTCAATCGGGCCGTGTAGTTCGAGCTGCACTAAGACAGCGGAGACAACTACGGCGGCGCGTGTTCGTGGTGTCTGAGGGCTTTGCCCCTTGGCGATTCTGCGGGTTTGTATGAGGGATAGGACGGTGGCAAGGTCGCCGGTCTTGGCGGTTGCCTTTGCGCTGGTCTCCAGTGCGGTGAGCTGCTCGGGGTCAAGCTGTGGCAGGTTCTGCACTTTGGTATTGACTTGGAGCGCGATTGGTCGTACGGTCTCATCGGGTCGGCTTTGTAGGCTGATGTTCAACATGGTTTTGTCTTTCTGTGGTCATTGGGGAAGGCAACTCCTTCCCCTTAGATACTCCGCTGGTCAGTGCTTAGGCGGCTGTCTCTCTTCTGCGGGTGTTTGCTACTTTCACGCTGCTAAAACGCTTCATCAGCTCGGCGACAATCACCATGCGCTTGCCGGTTATCATCGTGATTGGTAGCGTCCCGTTTGCTGCCAGCTCATAGATTTTCGTATTGCGTAGCCCTAGAAGCTCGCCCGCTTGGGGGATCGTGATTACAAGCATCTGCTTGTAGGCCGCGAGGCGCTCGGACTGGGGCAGGGCATCAATGCCTTTGACCGTCTTGCCGCGTCTTGTTGTGGGTTCTGGTTCTATCGTGATTCTCATGATGGTGTCCTATCTGGGGGCATAAAAATAATTACTGCGGATGGGAATGGGGCTGAGTTTTCTGCTTTCCCGAACTTCAGTCGGCCTTTCAAATAACGGATTTCTTTTGCTTTCACGGCGTAGTCATGCCACCATCGAGTATCAGTTCTTGCTGGCACTAAGCAAACGACCGTTGCCCCTTCCTCGGCGCTCTCTTTGGCTTTCTTCATCCAGTCGCCGATTGTGCGGCCATAGGGCGGGTTCATCCAGCAGACTCCTTCCCACTTCTGAGCAAGTCCGTTTTGGGTAGGAGAGAAGAAGCGGGGGCAACGTGCATTTTCTGCGATGGCGCAAACATCGAGTTGAAAGTTGAATTCGGCGTGAAGCTCGGCGAATAGCTCGGGCGGCGTAGACCACATATCTGTGTTGCTCTTAAAGTGGACTGATACGCGCTGATGCTTTTTTCGCTTGCGGTATGCGGCTTGTTTTTCAGCGTTACTGCTATAAACTCGTGGTCGCCCAATTGCTTGATTTTTCATGATTTCTTTCTTATTTCGTAACACGTTTTTCTGTTACGAAACTCTGCTTTATTGCATCTTGTAGGAAATGCCATGTCTTCTTTTTGCGTTTTTAGCGCAGCAAAAAAGTGCGGTTTTGGGGGAGTTGGCGAAGGCTCCCCCTTGGTCTTCGTCTATGCTTGCTTTCTGGCGCGGAATGCGGCCACGAGCCCGAAGCGGAGTGCGAGGAGCATTACGAGGGGTAGAAGCTCGGTCATGCCTTCAAGCTCCTTGTCTGCTCGCGCTGGGCGGTGATCCAGGTTTCCAGCTTGACACAGAGCCTCTCGGCGGCCTCAGCGTAGGCTACTTGGTCGGCAAGCTGTTCGGCGGC
>NZ_JANNYP010000167.1:0-9422 GCF_031410135.1 Armatimonas sp.
CGGCTACCACCACGCCAAGCCCGACCAAGGAGAGGGCTTCTGCCTCTTTAACGATATCGCCGTCGCTATCGCCATTCTGCGTGGTGAGGGGCTGATGGGAAATATCGCCTACATCGACCTGGACGCGCACCTGGGCAACGGCGTGGCGCACTGCTTTCTCAATGACCGCAGTGTCTGGCTCTTTGACATGTTCAATGCCTACCGCTACCCCTACAGCGACGTACTTGCCCGCCAGCGCCTCGACTGGCCCATTCTCCTCAACGACGGTACGGCGGGGCCGCTCTATCTCAACCTGCTCAAGGCCCAGCTCCCACAGTTCTTAGAGACCGTCGCCAGCAGGGGCGAGATCACGCTGGCAATCTACAACGCGGGCACTGACCCGTTTGAGAAAGACCAGCTCGGGGGACTGTGCCTCACGGAGCCCGAGATCCTAGAGCGCGATCTCTTTGTCTTGCGCACCCTCCGCGCTCTAAGCCTCCCGACTCTCGTCCTGCCCAGCGGCGGCTACAGCGATGCCAGCCACCGTATGATCGCCAACACACTGCAAGCCGCCCTGACCATTCCCGCTCTCTCCGGCGATAAAGCCCTATGAAAGTTCTTTTTGTCTGTGGGAAAAACACGGTGCGTAGCCTGACGGCGGAGAAGCTCTACCAGAAAACAACGGGGGTACAAGTGCGCTCGGCAGGGACGGAGCGCTCGGCGCGGGTGAAGGTGACGGTGGGGGATATTGGCTGGGCGGAGACGATCTATGTCTTTGAGAAAAGCCAACTGCGCGACCTAAAGGAGCGCTTTGGCGAGGTGCTGGCGGAGAAAGAGATTCTCGTGTTGCATATTTCCAATCCCGGTGGAAAGTACACGTTAATGGACGAACGCCTAGTCGCCAAGATTCAAGATGCTGTTGGAGAGCTCGGGTGCTAAGGGTTTTGCTTGCCCTCATGCGGGCCTCGATCCGCTCCCAGATGCAGTACAAGGCGAGCTTCGTGCTCTTCTCGGCGGGGAACTTCACAGCGGTGGCGGTCGAGGTCATCGGGCTGTGGGGGCTCTTTGCGCGCTTTGGGAACCTCCCCGGCTGGACTCTGCCGCAGGTGGCGGTGCTCTACGCCATGGTACACCTCGCCTTCGCCCTCGCCGAGGCCGCAGGACGCGGCTTCGATCAGTTTGCCAGCGTGGTTCGTGCCGGGGAGTTTGATCGTTTCCTGCTCCGTCCGCATCCCACTGCACTACTCCTCGCGGGTCAGACCTTCGAGCTCTCCCGAATCGGGCGCTTTCTCGCCGGGCTGGTGGCGCTGGGCTGGGGCGCGTCCAATGCCGGTGTGCACTGGGATGCCCTAAAAGTCGCAACCCTGATCGGCGCCGTTCTGGGTGGCGCACTGATCTTCTACGGCATTCTGGTCATGCAGGCCGCACTCTGCTTTATCACGGTCGAGTCGCTGGAGATTGTCAATGCCCTCACCTACGGCGGGATCATGGCCGCCGAGCTACCGCTGACGATCTACCCAAAGTGGATTCGGCTGCTCTTCACCTATCTTGTGCCGATTGCCTGCATGAACTACCTCCCGGCGTCGGTGATCTTCGGCCACCCTGGCGCGTCCCCCTGGCTCGCCCTCCTTGGCCCTGTAGTCGGAGTCGCTTTTCTCACCCTCGCCCTCCAGCTCTGGAAGCTCGGCGAGCGCAAGTACCGCTCCACGGGAAGCTAAAAGTCCCGCCCGTTGGAGGGGCGGGACTTGAGAGCGTCGCAGGCTCCGCTACAAAGGCCGTTCCGGCCATCGGAACTTAATGGGCGGCACGCCCTTCGTAGCCGAAGGCTCTCCAGCCTCCCCCCTCTAACGGGGGAGGGCTCCAGCGCTGCTGTTCCAATCGGCGGCGCTACGCCGGGCTGTCGGCTTTGAGATCCAGGTAGAGAAGCTCTTGCTCGGTGAGGTCGGTGTTGAGCGCGGCGACGTTGGTGTCTACTTCTTCCTGGTTCTGGGCACCGACAAGCGCAAAGACGTTCATCGGGTAGTTGAAGATGTAGGCCAGCGCGATCTGCGGAACCGTCAGGCCCTTGGCATCAGCGAGCTCTTGCACACGATCCAGGCGCGTGAAGTTGGCATCGGAGCAGTAGCACTCGCGCACGAGCTTTGCCTGGCCCTCGGTATAGGTCTCGACGCCCTCGCGGTTGAAGCGCCCGGACCAGAATCCCCCCGCCATGCTCGACCAGGAGAAGATCGGCATCTGATTGGCCTTGTACCACGCACGATCCGCCTCGTACTGGTCGCCGGAGATCGTCAGACAGCCGCCCCACGGCACACGGATCGGATCGGCCAGCGAGAAGTTGGGCGACGACGACATGAACGGGATCTGGCCGGTCTGAGCAGCGTAGTCGTTGGCGGCTTGCAGGCGCGCGGTGCTCCAGTTGCTGCCCCCAAACGCCCCGATCTTGCCCTGCTTCACCAAAAGATTGAGCACGTCCACAATCGGCCCCACTTCCACGTTCTCATCGTCGCGGTGGAGAATATAAAGATCGACGTAATCAAGCTGCATCTTAGCCAGAGTCTCGTGGAGATCATGCTGAATGTCGAACGGAGTCACTTTCTTACGGACGCTATCGTGCGCACCCTTTGCCAGGATCACCACCTCGTCGCGGATACCACGCTCCCGCACCCACTTGCCTAAGAACGCATCGGTGCCGTAGATGTAAGCCGTGTCTATACAGTTGATGCCCGCCGCAAACGCGGAGTCGAGCTGCGCGAAGCCAATGGCCTCATCGTTGCGATTGACCTGAATGATGCCCTGCACCAAGCGCGAGACGGGTTTTTCGATTCCCGCAATCGTGCCGTATTTCATCTGATTGCTCATAACGTCTCAGGATTCCCCACCCACAGGCGGCTTTCCTGCTCCCTATCCTTCACTGTTTTCGTACTTGTCTTTCAACCCGGAGACGACGCTCGGGTCGGCGAGGGTGGTGGTATCGCCCAGCGCTCTTCCTTCGGCGATGTCCCGCAGCAGACGGCGCATGATCTTTCCACTGCGCGTCTTGGGAAGCTCCGCGGTGAACAAAATATCATCGGGGCGGCAGATGGGGCCGAGCTTCTGCCCGACGTGCTTTTTCAGCTCGTTCTGTAGCTCCTGGCTCGCGACGATGCCTTCTTTGAGCGAGACGAAAGCGGCAATCGCCTGGCCCTTGATCTCGTGGGTCTTGCCGATCACTGCGCTCTCCGCCACGGCGGGGTGCGAGACCAGCGCGGACTCGATCTCCATCGTGCTGATATTGTGCCCCGCCACCAGCATCACATCGTCCACGCGGCCCAGGAGCCAGAAATAGCCGTCTTCGTCCTGGCGGGCACCGTCTCCGGCGAAGTAGAGATTTTTATCGCCAAACTTGCTCCAGTAGACTTTCTGGTAGCGCTCGTCGTCGCCCCAGAGCGTGCGTAGCATCGAGGGCCAGGGCTTCTGAATCACCAGCAGGCCGTCTTTTCCCGTGGGAGTCGGGTTACCCTCTTCATCCACCACAGCCAGCGTGATGCCTGGAAAAGGCAGGGTTGCACTGCCAGGCTTGCCTGCGACAATGCCGGGCAGGGCCGTGATCATCTGTGCCCCGGTCTCGGTCTGCCACCAGGTATCCACCACGGGGCAGTTCCCGTGGCCCACGTGCTCGTGGTACCAGAGCCATGCCTCCGGGTTGATCGGCTCGCCCACGGAGCCCAGCAGGCGCAGGCTGGAGAGATCGTATTTTTCTAAATGCTCCGTGCCCCACTTCATAAACGTCCGAATGGCGGTCGGGGCCGTGTAGAAGACGCTCACGCCGTACTTTTCAATCGTCGCCCAGAACCGATCCCGTGCGGGCCAGTCGGGTGCGCCCTCGTACATGAGAACCGTGGCTCCGGCAGCCAGCGGCCCGTAGACCACATAGCTGTGGCCCGTCACCCAGCCCACATCGGCGGTACACCAGAAGACATCGGTCTCTTTAATGTCAAAGGTCCACTGGAAGGTCGCGTTGGCCTGCGTGAGATAGCCACCAGACGTATGGTAGATCCCCTTGGGCTTGCCCGTCGAGCCCGAGGTGTAGAGGATAAAGAGACCATCCTCGCTGTCCATCACCTCCGGCTCCGTGACACGCGGGGCGTCCTCGACCAGCCGGTGCCACCAGTGGTCACGGCCCTCGGTCATGGGAACTAGTGTGGGGTCCATCGCCCGGCTGAGCACGACCACGCTCTCCACCAACGGACAGGCATCGCCCTCCAGCGCAGCATCGGTGGTGTCTTTTAAGCGAACGATATTTCCTCGCCGCCAGCCGCCACTGCTGGTCACGACAACCTTACTCTGACTGTCGTTGATGCGCTCCCGCAGGCTCTCCGAAGAAAACCCGCCAAAGATCACGGTGTGAATGGCCCCGATGCGCGTGCAGGCCAGCATCGCAATCGCCGCCTCGGGGATCATGGGAAGGTAGATACTCACACGGTCGCCTTTAACCACGCCTAGGTTCTTGAGCACGCCCGCGAAGGCATTCACCTCGCGCCATAAGTCATGGTAGGTCAGCACCCGCGTGTCGCCCGGCTCGCCCTCAAAGATAATCGCGGCCTTGTTGCGTCGCGCTGTTTTAAGGTGCCGGTCAATGCAGTTGGCGCTCACATTGAGTTTTCCACCCACAAACCACTTCGCATGCGGTGGGTTCCACTGGCAAACTTCCGTCCACGGCTCGATCCAGTCCAGCTTCTTGGCCCACTCCGTCCAGTAGGCTTCCGGGTCAGCAGCGGCGCTCTGATAGATCGCGGCATCGGCGATATTGGCCTGGGACACAAACTCCGACGACGGAGGAAAAAGACGGTCTCCGCCGAGCGAAGACCCCATCACGCTTTCATTGCTCATAACCCTCAAAGTATACCCTGACTTAAGTTAGCCCTCCGTCCCTGTCTTTTGTCGGTGTTGGCTGATTCCGTTTGCGCCTATCCTATCCTTATGAAGAATCTTCTTTGCACCGCCGCTCTGCTAGCTCTCACGCTCTCGGCCCACGCTCAGTCTCTTGTTGCTCTCGATCTAGGCACGCTCGGCGGCCCCACCAGCGGCGCAACCGCGATCAACAACACCACGCGCATCACCGGGCAGGCCGACACGTCCCGTTCGACCACCAACGCCTTTCTCTGGAACCCGCTCACAAGCATGGGTGGCCTCGGCTCGCTTGGTGGGAACTTCAGCATCTCCACGGCTATCTCTAGCCCCACCACGATCAACCCAGAGCGTGTCGTTGGATTCTCTACGATCTTAGGCGAGAGAAGCACCCATGCCTTCCTGGTAAACGGCACCTCGCTTCTTGACTTGCACCCACACGGGAGCCTTAACTCGTTTGCCCGAGCCGTGCAGACAGGGCGTAACAACCAGCTCAGGCTGGCGACTTTTGTGGCGGGCTCACACCAGAATAGCCAAGGGCTGGAGAAGGCCTTTCTCTGGACGGTGGCTGGCACTAGCATCAGTGCGATTGAGCTAGGGACGCTAGGAGGAAACACCAGTGCGGCCTTTGGGATGACCCCCGCTCGGAGCATTGTGGGCACCGCGATGGTCACGGGCAACCACCAGACTCACCCGTTCTTTATCAAGTCCGGGACAAGTGCACTACAAGATATTGGCACGCTGGGCGGGGCCAATGGCGTCGCCTTTGCGGTGAACGCGACTAACTCCGTGGTTGGGGAGGCAGACACAACAAGTAGCCTGCGCCATGCCTTTGTCTGGACACTGAACATTGAGCAGTTCCCCGCAGCCGATCTGGGGACACTAGGTGGCAAGACTAGCAGTGCTCGTGCGATTGCTACGGATGGGACGATTGTCGGAACGGCACAAGATAGCCGTGGCAATGCTCGTGCGGTCAAGTGGGATCCGGGCACCCGCCAAATCGTGGACTTAAACAGCCTGATTGATCCGGCCCAAGGCTGGGTGCTACAAGTGGCAACGGGCATCAACGACAACGGAAAGATCGTCGGGCAGGGCTTGCATAACGGCGTCCTGCGTGCGTTTCTTCTCACCACCGAGATTCAGTAGCCGCGATAAAATAGGGCATGTCTGCCCGAATCACCCTCCCCGACGATGCAGCGCTCGCCGAAGCCGCCGAGCGCCTGCGCGGCGGGGAGCTAGTTGCCTTTCCCACAGAGACCGTCTATGGCCTGGGTGCTAATGCGCTGGACGCCGACGCCGTGGCGAAGATCTACGCCGCCAAGGGCCGCCCCGCCACCAACCCGATTATTGTGCATGTGGCAAGTGTCGAGCAGGCAAAGGCACTGGTCAAGACCTGGCCCGCCATCGCCGACGAGCTGGCGGCCCAGCACTGGCCCGGTCCACTCACTCTGGTTTTAGAAAAAGCCGATCATATCCCCGATATTGTCACTGCAGGCGGCCCCACTGTCGGCATCCGTATCCCCAATCATCCCGTCGCGCTGGAGCTACTACGCCAAGCTGGAGTCCCCATCGCCGCGCCCTCGGCAAACCGTAGCGAAGAAGTCTCCCCTACGTTTGCCATCCATGTCCAGCACTCGCTCGGCGAGTTTGTAGACGACTTGCTGATCTTGGACGGCGGCGGCTGTAGAGTCGGCATCGAGAGCACGGTTCTTGATGTGACGTGTGATCCGCCCAGAGTTCTGCGGCCAGGGATGGCCAAGCTGAACCTCCCCCCTAGCCCCCGTGCGGCGGGGGAAGCCGAGGCCAATGTCGCACGCTCGCCGGGGCAGATGCTTCGGCACTACGCGCCCAAAGCCCCTCTGCTTATTTTACCTATTGAGGAGTTAGTCCAACAGATCCAAGAGGGGGATGGCCTATTGGTGAGAAGAGGATCACTTGATGGAAAACGACCAGAGCCAGGAGAACCAGGACGTGTAAAGGTGAAGATATCATTTCTTCGCCACGACTGGGACGCAGAACACTATGCAAAAATTCTTTATTGGTTCATCCGGGTACTTGATCGTTCGGGAGTTTCGCGTATTCTTGTAGAAGCACCTCCCACGGGGCCGGAGTGGGACGCGATCTGGGATCGTCTGCGGCGTGCCGCCAGTCCGGCCGATTAGCAGCGTCCTGCCGATCAGAACGGCAGGACTGGAGAGCGTCGCAGGCTCCGCTACAAAGGCCGTTCCGGCCATACTCAATTTCGAATTTTATGGGCGGCACGCCCTTCGCAGCTTTAGCTCTCCAGTCCCCTCGTTCCAATCGGGGGGGCTAGCCGGCGGCTACTCCCAGCACTCCTTCAAGTACCGCAGGCTCTCCCGTGCGATGGTCTCGGGATCGGGGCTGTAGTCGAAGACCTCGACGGAGACATAGCCACTAAAATCCGTCTCTTTGAGCGTGGCGGCGATGGGCTTGAAGTCTACGTCGCCAAAGCCGGGGCCGCGGCGATTGGCGTCGTTGGCGTGGACATGGGCGATGCGAGCGCCAAACTCACGACAGAGCGCGGCAGGGGCGTCGGGGCCTTCGGAGCACATGCTCTTGACATCCAGCATCATCCGAATCGCGGGGTGTTTGAGTGTCTCGACCATGCGCCACGCTTCTGACTGAGTGAGCAGAAAGTCCGCCTCGGGGCGCGGCAGAGCCTCGGGGCAGAGCACGGCGCTGCAAGCAATGAGCGTCTCCGTAAGCGCGGCCAGTGTCTCGCACATCCGTAGCCACGCCCCGGCTTCGTCGCCATTCTCGATCGTGCGTGCCTTGGGCGAGCCCAGCACGAGCACCGGAGCGCCAACATCACCCGCAAACTCAATCAGTGCTTTTAAGTAATCTAGGGTTCTCTGGCGAAGCGCAGTCTCGGTAGTGTGCATGTGCAGGCCCGGTGGGGAGACCAGCAGCCAGTGCGCTCCAACGATTTCGAGGCCATGATCACTAGCAACGCGCCTTATCTCGTTGCGCTGAGCAACAGAAATCTCGCGGACATCGGGGGCGAACGTGAACGGAGCCAGCTCGACGCCGTTGTAGCCCGTTTGAGAAAGAAACGCGCAGGTGCGCTCCCAGCTCCAGGGATCGGCGGCTCCCAGTGGCGCGAAAGTCTCGTTGCAGATCGCAAATTTTTGAGCAGACATGGGCGCATTCTACCCGAGCCGGTATAATTGCGACGTGCCCCACCCCGCAGAGAAAATTCGTTTGCTTCATTTCGCCGATGTCCACCTGGGAGTCGAGACCCACGGCAAGTTCAACCCGGAGACGGGCCTGAACACGCGGCTCGAAGACTTCAAAAACTCGCTGGATCAGGGCATCTCGCGGGCCTTAGATGCGGACGTAGATCTGGCGATCTTTGCGGGCGATGCCTACAAGGCCCGTGACCCCAGCCAGACCCACCAGAAGCTCTTTGCAGGGAGCCTGCGCCGCCTGACCAACGCCGGGGTTCCTGTGGTGATGCTGGTGGGCAACCACGATATTCCCAACACCCGTGGCCGTGCCCATGCTCTCGAAATCTACGACGTGCTCGGCGGCGCAGGCGTGCAGATTCTCTCCCGCCCCGAGCTGATCACGGTAGAGACGCGGCGAGGCGAGGTACTGGTCGGGGGGATGCCCTATCTTCCCCGCGCCCGTGTGCTCACCCAAGACGAGACAAAAAACAAGACAGTCGAGGAGATCGCCCAGCTTATCCGCGATAAGTACATCGAGTACATCGCCAGCCTCGCGCACCAAGCCGCCGAGCGCCCGGAGCATATCGCCATCCTCACCGCGCACTTCACGGTCGCAGACTCGCGCGTGGGGGTGCAGGGTGTGCTACTCAACGCCGCCGAACCACAAGTACCTGTGAGCGCCCTGGCTCTCTCGCAGTTCGACTATGTCGCGCTGGGCCATATCCACAAGCGCCAGGACTGCAACAGCCGCCGCCAGCCGCCGGTGGTCTACTGCGGCTCGATAGATCGCCTGGATTTTGGGGAAAAAGACGAAAACAAGGGCATCGTGCTGGCCGATATCGCAAAGCAGAACGCCGAGTTTCGCTTCGTGGATGTGGACGTGCGTAAGTTCCTAGAGATCGCGATAGATGCCACCGACGCTGATGAGCCCACGGAGAAAATCTTGGAAGAGCTTGCCAAGCGCCCGCTCAAAGACGCCGTCGTGAAGCTGAGCTACAAAGTTCCCCGCGAGAAAGCGCCGCTGGTGCGCGAGGACGAGCTACGAAAGGCGCTTAGTGAAGCCCATAGCGTGGTCGCCATCTCGCGTGATCTCCCCGGCCAGACCCTCACCACCCGCGCTGAGGGAATGACCGAGCAGCTCACGCCCGAGCAGGCGCTCACACTCTATCTCGATACCCGCCGCCCCGACCTCGCTCCCCTCCGCGAGGACTTCATGGCCGCCGCCCGCCGCCTGATGGACGATTTAAGGCAGGAGGCACTGGCGTGAGAGTTTTGTTTGCCCACCCCCCCGCATCGGCGGTGAGACAAACCGCCCCCCCCCCCCCCACAAATGGGGTGGGGTTGGGGGGGGGGATACCCCCGACACCC
>NZ_JANNYP010000168.1:0-1743 GCF_031410135.1 Armatimonas sp.
GGCCCAGAATCCTCCCCAGCCCAGGGTCTCGTAGGCCCAGTAACCGCCCAGTGAGAGGCCAAAGCCCAAGGTTGCAAACGAGAAGAGAGTCCACGGGAGGGCCGCTTTGGCCCAGCCGTCCCAGTCTTTATGGAGCAGACCGTAGATGGCCCAGACCGAGGGAAGCAGAGTGGAGGAAAAACCCAGAAAGAGAATGGGGGGATGGATCACCATCCAGTAGTTCTCCAGCGACGGGTTCAGGCCACGACCATCGGCGGGAATGGGGCCCGAGGGAACCGCAAAGGGGCACTTGACCAGCAGAATGCTGAGTAAATAGACCTGTGCAATACCAAAGATCGGCCACGCCTTGGCGCTGTTCTTGCCACCCTTGTAGGCCAGCCACAGCCCGAGCACGGCTGTCCAGAACGCCCAGAGGAGCATGGAGCCCTCTTGCCCGCCCCAGAAGGCAGCCATGAGATACCAGAGCTTCGTGCGCTTAGACGTGTACTCGGCGACATAGTGCACTTGAAACTGGTGGGTGGCAATCAGCACGGCCAGATAGGCACAGGCTCCGACCACACTGGTGGTTGCCAGTGCTACAAAGCGCTTGGCCCAGAGGCAAAGACCATCTTTCTCTGCCTTACCACAGAGCACAAAGAGCACATTGGCGGTTACCGTCGCCGCGAGTGCTAACCAGAGAAGTGTATATCCTAAGGGCATCGTTAATCCGCCTTAACTTCCTCTTCGTACTTGCTGGGGCACTTCACCAGCAGCTTGCGTGCCTCGAAGTACTCGCCGTTCCAGCTTCCAATCGCCGTGACTTGAGTCGCCTGGTCAAAGTTCGCGGGCTTGGACTTCTTGAAGCGCACGGGTAGTGTCTGCCCGGTCTTGGCTTCTTTGATCGTGAAGTTCAGGGTGCCATTAAACTCAATCGGCTTAGAGCGATCCAATGGCCCCATGACCTGAAAGACACGGTTCGGATCGGCCTTGGCTTCTTGAAACGTGACGTAGGGCGTGAGATTGGTGACAAACTGCCCCGCACCGTAGGCCAGCGCTCCGAAAATCAGGAAGACTCCGACGGCGGTTCCCATTTTAACTTTCATTGTTTGTTCTCCAGGCGTAGCGCTCGTGTTTCCAGCGCCGTTGCTTTCTTGTCGAGCATCCAGACGAAGGCGAAAACCCCCAGCCAGATCACGACAGCCACCAGTAGTAAAAAGGCCATGCTCATGTTAGTTGTAGTCTACCTCCTCTAGCGACAGTCTCGCACGGTCTAGGCGACTGGCGATGCTTTGAATCCAGAACATCATTCCTAATAGTGGGGGCAAGACGCCCATGTAGATCGCCATCCGGTAGTTCGGGCTGAACTCCGCGTTGACAGGATGGTTCGAGAGGAGGTACTTGGGGATCACGTAGCCCAGCAGCGGCGTCATCACGGCGATAAAGATCGCAAAGACGGCGCTGAGCGAGGCGCGCTTCTCGGTATCTTCCACACTGCCGCGTAGCACAAAATAGGCGCAGTAGATCAGCATCAAGAGAAAAACGCTGGTCTCGCGCGGATCCCAGTTCCAGAACTCGCCCCACTGAATATGGGCAAAGATCGAGCCCGTCGCGGTGGTGAGGAAGCAAAAAAGGAGCGCGAGTCCTGCGCCTGAGTTGGACTTTGCGTCCTCGATGAGCGTGCGCTTTTGGAGGTACTGCCACCCGTGCCACCCGGACATCCACGAGGCGATCATCGCGACGTAGGCGCAGGGCAGGTGTAGCGCG
>NZ_JANNYP010000169.1:0-4307 GCF_031410135.1 Armatimonas sp.
ACTGGCGAACTTGTAGAGCTTGGTCTGGTAGTACTCGATATCTTCGTCTTGGTTGTAGTTGTCCGCAGTAACCAGCGCTTTATCGCCCTCGCGCTGGTAGATAATCGCATAGTCGCCCACGGTCAGGCCCACCATTGCCTCGGCGTTGCGCTTCTTGGCATCGCTGGTGAAGGTCTTATCCGTGACGCGCTCGCGGCGGGAGATCTGCTCGATACCGAGCGTCCGGTTCTCAATCGCCTCTAAAAGCTCTTTGTAGCGAGCCGAGAGACCGGCTCTATCGTCGGCGAGGAGAAAGTCCACAGCTTCGTAGAGGAATTTCTTGCCGAACTTCTCATCAGCACGCGAGCGGAGACTGGAGCCTTTGAAAGTCTTCTTGCCCTCGTAGCTCACCAGCACGTAGTTCTTGGCCTTCAGTGAGAGCATCACTTCGTAGCGACCATCAAAGGCGAGCCGGATTCCCTCGGGGAGCGTCGCGCCGATCTCGCCGATAAAGGCTTCCTCAATATCGAGGCCCGAGATTCCCGCTGGCGGCTGAAAGTACACGCCGTCGGTGTCGATCTCAATAACCGTCGCGCCACGGGTTTCCAGCTCCTCCGCGATCTGCTTGACGATCACCTGGCCAATCTCGGTCACTTTGGCGGCGGCGGTGTAGTCGTTGAAGTAGAACGGAGCACCTAAATAGCCGTAGAATGAGTTGATGAGCAGCTTATAGGAGCCCTGGAGGCCGTCCCAGTAGGCCGAGGCGATCTGGTTCTGGGTGGACTCGTATTCTTTCGCTTTCCGCTTTGCCATCAGGCGGCGGCGGGTCAGCTCTTTGAGGAGTGGTAGAAACAGCCCCAGCGTGTCGGAGCTGCTGCTGACATTGTAGTTGAGCATGATGCTCGGGTAGAGGCTCTCGACATCGGCTTTTACGATGCCGCGCAACAAACCCGCCAGCCGCATCTCGGTGTAGCCGCCACCGTAGGGCTGGCTGGGCTGCTGGCGCGTGATGGCGTGGCCCGCTTGCAAGTAGGCACGCACAAAGACCGAGTTGATCTTCTCACCGCTGCCGGTCACGGCAACACTCTGAAAAACATCGGGCACCATCTGGGTGGAGTAGAACTCGGTGGGCGTGACAATCTCCGCCAAGCGCCGCGTCTCACGCACATCGCCCAACGTGTAGGCCTTCACCCGCTCCGGATCGGTGCGCCAGAGCGAGGCGATCTCATCGTGGGGAATATAGACCCGATCCGGCTCGGCAATATGATAGGTTCGGGCGCACTCTTTTAGGTTGTACGAAGAGATCTCGCCGCGTGCCACATCGAAGCGCTGGGTCTGAAAGAGCGTGTCGAGTACATGCCGCCCCCAGATAAAGTGCGGCACAAACGGGCGCGTGTTGGCTCCCATCGCGCAGTTGCGCTCCATCCCAATCCCCATCTCGGAGCTGTCTCGCCCCCAGGGAAGCGCGATATGGAGTGCCTTGGCCCGCGCCCGAATCCACGGCAGGTCAAAGCCGTAGATATTGTGCCCCTCGACAATATCGGGATCCCACTCGGTCACTAAGTGATTGAGCGCCCAGAGCATCTCTCGCTCCTCACCAAAGAGCAGCTCCTCGTTGCCAACGTTGTCTGAGCAGGCGATGAGAAAGATATGGGCATCGGGCTCGGTGGGGGTAAACGTGGTGGTCTCGATGTCTATCTGCATCCGGCGCACTTCGGTGAAGGCCATGCCCTTAAAGAGTGTGCGCCCGGTACCCAATAAGAACTGCTTCTGTGGGGAGCCGTACTGGAGAAAGTCCCGGCGCTCGTCTCGGAGAATCTGCCGTGCATCTAAATAGGCACGCCAGTGGGGAAAGCGCACGAGGCGGGAGTAGCCCTCACCCTCTAGCTGAATCTCCTCGCCGTCGGGGAGAAAGCGCTCGTCGCGCTGGATGAGCCAGGGGATAAAGGGGACGGTCTCCATGGCGACGGTGCCATCGCGGTGCCGTGAGATCAGCGTCGCCGTGTCTTTTTGCGTCTCGACCGCGACTAAGCGCGGGGTTGTGTCTAGGCCATTGAGGGCGGCATCGAGAAGGCTCTTATCGAGGCTTTTGTCAAGGGTGGAAACGGACACGGGGAATTATACCCGGTACAATACTTCCATGAGTCGCAAGCTTCTGCTACTTTTTACCCTACCGCTGCTGGTATCGTCGGGGTGTGTCCCCAAAAACAATCCCGCTCCGCAAAGCGCGGAGCCCGCACAAGCCAAGCCGGTCTTCCGCGATGTGGCAGAAGCCGCCGGTATCCGCTACTCCTGGCCGGTGCCCGAGAAACGCCCTCTGAACATCCTCCAGACCATTGGCTATGGCTGCGCCTTTCTGGATATTGACAACGATGGCAACTTGGATCTCCTGCTCGTCGGCTCCCGTCCGGGGCTGTTCAAAGGCGATGGCAAGGGAAAGTTCACCGATGTGAGTGAGGCGATGCTGGGAAAGCTTACCGGGCACTTTCTCGGCTGCGCCGTGGGCGACTACGACGGCGACGGTTTTGCCGATCTCTATCTTTCTGGCTACCGTGAGGGGCGCTTGCTTCACAACGAAGCGGGCAGGAGCTTCCGTGATGTCACGCTCGCCTCGGGACTGAAGCCACAGCCCTGGGGAACATCTTGCGGCTTCGCAGACTTAGACAACGACGGCAAGCTGGATTTGTTTGTCGGTAACTACGCCGACTTTGGCCCTCAGACAAAGCCACAGCTCTGTCGGTTTAAGACCAACCATGGAGATGTCATGAGCTCCTGTGGCCCCGTCAATTATGTTGGTCTGCCAGGAGTGCTCTACCAGAGCCAAGGCGGCGGCAAGTTTACGGATGTCACCAAAGCGTGGGGAGTTACCGGCCAGAGTGGACGAACCCTCGGAGTGGCCTTTGCGGACTTGGAAGGCACGGGTCGGGTGAGCATTGCCCTCGCAAACGACGAAGCTCCGGGCGATTTGTTTGTCAACCAAGGACCGGGGAAATTTAAGAACGAAGCCGATCTTCGCGGCACCGCCTACGATCAAAATGGCAATAAGCACGGGGGAATGGGAACCGATTTTGGAGACTTCAACAACGATGGCAAGCTGGATTTAGCGGTTGCAACCTTTCAGAACGAGGTAAAGAATCTCTATATCAATGAAGGCATGATCTTTCGCGACCAGAGCCCGGAGCTTGGCCTTGGGGAAGGTGCAAATGCCTTGGTTGCCTTTGGAATTAAGTTCCTCGATGCGGACAACGACGGCTGGCTGGATCTCATGATTGCCAATGGACATGTCCAAGACAATATCGCTGAGATTGAGAAGACAACGTACCGTCAGCCCCTTCAGCTCTTCCAGAGCAAAGAGGGCCAGAAGCTTCTAGAGGTCAGCAACACGGCGCTGGTTGGGATTTCGCCCCTCGTAGGCCGCGGTTTAGCCACGGGTGACTACGACAACGATGGCAAGCAAGACGCTCTTGTGGTGGACATGGAGGGCAAGCCTCTTCTCTTGCACAACGAAACCCCAGTGCCAGGAACCTGGATCGGCTTCACACTGCCACCAAACACCTGGGGAGCGGTTCTGACCGTCGAAGCCAACGGAAAGCGCTGGACACAGCAGTGCCAGCCAGCGGGTTCCTATCTCTCTAGTAGCGATCCACGTGTCCACTTTGGCCTTGGGAGTGCCTCCGGTACAGTTCAGCTCAGCATTCGCTGGCCATCAGGGAAAACGGAGGTTTTACCCGGTCTACAAACGGGAAGTTATCTCAAACTGACCCCGAAAAATCAGCCTTGACAAAATTTCTAATCTATCCTAAAATGCGCTCAGGAGGGTGGTTTCCAACTACTTTCCAAGCTCTCTTTGACGAGAGTTATCATTTCAAACCACTTCGACGAAGTCCGTACGAAGTTAAACCTGAGGGAGTACTCAGTTATGAAAATGTTGAAGCAGATACGCCAGAGTTTTACACTCATTGAGTTGTTAGTTGTTATCGCGATTATCGCGATTCTCGCCGCCATTCTCTTCCCTGTCTTTGCCCAAGCCCGTGAAAAAGCACGCCAGGCAAGCTGTCTATCTAATATCAAGCAGCTCACCCTGGGTTTCATGATGTACTCGCAAGACTACGACGAAACGTTCCCCCAGTGGAAGTGGGGACAGAACTACAGCACCTCCTGGGGAGACGCGGGTTCGCCCTCTCCGAACAATGCGACCACGATCTGGTACTACGCCATCTATCCCTATGTCAAGAACGGCAATGTCTACGGCTGCCCCTCGGATCCTCGTAAGACCCGCTTCCGAGATAATGGCTGGTTTACCTGGGGAGGTGCTGGCCCCATCGGTG
>NZ_JANNYP010000170.1:0-6680 GCF_031410135.1 Armatimonas sp.
CTATCCTGAAAATACCGGCTCCAGCCCTCCCTCTTGAGGCATTGCTTTAGGCGAGAGTTGAACTTCGTAGCCCAAATGACCCAGCCGACTTACCAAAGTTTGAACCGTCTTCAGGGGCTGACGCTTGTCAAAGTAATCGCCGCCCAATTCCTGGTAGTCCTCCTTGCGTACAATCAAGTAGTAGGCAATCGTCAGGATCGAATGCGCCACCGCCACGATAGCTCGCTTCTTACCACGTCGTCCCACCAAGCGATGGTACTGAGCCGATAAGTAGCAATCCTTAACACGAGCCGCTGCCTGTGCTGCCTCGATGAGAACCCGCTTCAAACTGTGATTGCCTTGACGAGTGCGACGGGAGAGCACTTTGCCGCCACTCTGGTGATTGCCAGGAGCTACGCCAGCCCACGCACAAAGATGACCCGAAGTCGGAAAATGATTTGCCAGATCAACGCCTATCTCACTCACGATTTGCTGGGCGGCCATCTTACCTACACCAGGAATCGTGTCCAGATGGGTGATGGCCTCCTCAAAAGGGAGGCACATGCTCTCAATCTCTTGGTCAAATCGGCTGATGCTCGAATCTAGACCCTTGATCTGATCAAGTAGCTCACGCAAGATGAAACGATGGTGTGCCTTGACTCGCCCTTCAAGGGCATTGCCTAACTCTTCTCGCTTGGAGCGAAGACGACCTTTGGCAAGCTCAGCTATTTGGGAGGACTCACTCTTACCCTCAATCAGTGCTTCGAGCATTGCCCGACCGGAGACTCCAAGCACATCGGTAGCAACGCTTGCCAACTTGATGTTGGCACTCTCCAAGGTCTTCTGAAGCCGATTGACCAGAGCAATGCGCTCCTTGACCATGGCGGCACGAGCGCGGTTCATCTCACGAAGCTCGCGCTGCCCTTCCGGGGGGATGAAGCTGGCTTTGAGCAGCCCAAAGGTCATGAGCTGAGCCAGCCACTGGGCATCATTCTGGTCGGTCTTGCGTCCGGGCACATGCTTGACGTGCTGGGCATTGACCACCAGAAGAGTGAACAGATCCTCCAGAATGTTGTAGACGGGTTTCCAATACTCGCCCGTGCTCTCCATGGCGACATGAGTGATGCCTGCCTCAGCAAGCCAGTCAGAAAGCTCCAGCAAGTTGCCCGTCATGGTGCCAAAAGTACGGGTAGAGAACACAAAATTACCCAGCTCATCCTGGCCTGTTATGTAGGCGGCGACCACCGTCTTCTTGTGAACATCGAGTCCCACGCTGTGAGGGAAAAGCACCTGCATCTTTAATCCTCCGCTCTGTTTGTATTGTTGCAGAGTAAGCGTGAGCACCCTATTCTTAGGAAACTATCCTGCGTGCTTCCCCGACCGACGAATTCTCGTCTGTGGGGAGCGACATATCAAAGTGCTTGGGGTGCCGCCGATCCGTCTGGTTTCCAGGCTCGAAGCACAAGTAAAAAACGATCTCTATGCCTACCCTAATGAGACTTTACCCATTTTCATGCATCAAGGTGAACCCCGTTCATGGCGTCTGGTTTGTTAAACGTACACTGCCCAGTGGACTTCCGAGTATCTTCCCAGAGATCGCACTGAGCCGACTGGTGCCGTACTACGAAGAAGGCCGAGGGCTTGAAGGGGAATTTATCGAGAGCTGGGTGGGAATCGAGCACTTTTTCGCCGACTGGGCAGCGAGGCAATCCAGCCACGTCCAGGATACTCTCATTCTACTGCGGGCACTCAAGGCAAAAGGCTACGACTCCAAACTTCGTGCGGGTCAGTCTATGTCCACGTTTATCATCTCACGCTCTCGCCTGCATGGGCTCCGAACCGATCAATCCTCTCTTGCCTTTGAGACCTGGGGTAATAAACTGCGCGTTCACGGACAGCTTGCGGGGGTGAAGATTTCTTTAGAGTACGAGACTCTTACACTAAATGATGAGATTGAGCAGCTTGTTAAGCGGCTCGCGGAGCTTCCGGTTGATGGAGAGGATTCGTAGATGAAACGTCGTTGGGTCAAGCCACTTGCCTGGCTTTTTAGTGGGATCGTGCTGTTGGTTACCGCTGGCTTGTGGCGTTTTGTCGTTGGGCCGAAGCTTCTCTACAAGGCCATCGGGCAACAGAAGTTGCTGATAGTGGGCGAGGCAACTGTGATGGTAGGTCAGGGAGTGGGGGGAGGGCGGAAAGAACCCGGCGAGAGTGCGGCGACGGTTCAGCTCCTCCTGCGGCTTGGCGTGAGCCCGAACCAGCTTGATGCTTACGATGAGCAAACTCCGCTTCACAAAGCGGTTATGGCGGAGGACTTGGCCACCTGTCGAGTTCTTTTGGATGCCGGGGTGTCACCTAATATTCGAAGTTGGTTCGGAAGTACTCCCCTCCACTTGATGATGCACCACCAAGGGGAAGAGGTTCTGGAGCTGCTACTGGCGCATGGTGCCGATCCAAATCTTAAAGATAGTCAGGGTGCAACACCCCTGCACGCACCATTTCAAGATGTAGAGCAGTTCCAGGGCTGGGAGGATAAGCCTCTCCTTCCCAAGTACGCGCTTCTTATCAAAGCGGGGGGACGGCTGGATCTGCGGGACAAGGACGGACGCACGCCGCTCTATCTGGCAACGGAATACGGGCTCCCTGAGGTCTACGACCTTATGGTGGCCTCGGGAGCCGACCGAAAAGAGAAGACCCCCGACGGTGCGACGCTTCTGCAAGCGGCGGCAAGTGGACGTTTTGTCTTCGACGATGAGGGGAAAATCACACTTCTGAAGAAATTGGCACCGCTGTTCGGAACGATCAATACGCCCGACAACGAGGGCTACACGCCACTGGACTATGCCGTTCCTGAGGGGAAGTACAAAGATGGCATGGGTGTGCAAGACTTCACGATCGTTGAACTCAAGCGCCTGGGTGCAAAATTGGGGAAGGCGACGAAGTGAGTGCGCTCTGTGAAGGTTTTCGCTGAAGGCTTGGTCTATCAAAATACAATGCCCTTTCCAAGACACCGCTGGCTCCTTGCCTTTACACAGGCGCTTGACCGATGCACACCTCAGCAAGTGGGTGAAGTGGGGCGGGACTTGGCTAGCTATGCACCGGAGCTGATTCCGCTTCTTGCGGAGCGCACGCTTCAGGGAGCAGCGCAACTGTCACCCGGCAAAGACAGACTTCTCGTTCTGGAGTGGCTCTGTTTTCATCAAGGAGAGCCCCCTGTGCAGCGCTGGGACTCCGCGATTCGCACCTTGGTCTTGCCCTGTCTCCCAACCAATGATCGTGATTCCAACGATCTTGCACGCTCGCTCTTGTTCGATTTTGGCCGTCCACAGGATCTGAGCCAGCTTGTCCCTCCTAAGACCTTGTTGCAAATCGGGATGGTTGTGGGATGCTTTGCAAAATGGGGCTATGATCGGGAAGCCAAGAGCTTGGTTGAGGAATTTCGACAAAGGACACCACTCGACAAGCACTGTCAGGAGCTTCTTGACTTGTCATTTCTCATTTACGATAGACCCCTAAGTCGTTGGGTTGCACACAAGGCATGGCGTAGCCGTTTGCCAAGCACCTCATTTGAGACGCTCGCAAGCCTGTCCTGGTGTGCAGACTCTATCGGTGATCATACACTTGCCCGGCAAGCACTGGAGGCTGCCCTCTTAGTTCCAAGCTCCGAAGTGAAGGGGTGGAGTATCTTAGGAATGGTCGTGGGACGTATGGGCTTAATGTCCGTTTTCCTTCGCGCCCAGCCAGGAGCAGGGGCGACAGAGTTCTATGGAAATATCGTACAAGGCACTCGGCACCGCACACTTTTGTTAGACGCAGCGGCACGGTTACTCTCTCCTAAAGTCCTCAGTAAAACCAAGCCTGGCCCCGCTTTTAAGGTAGTCTGGCAGACAATCAACTCCTGGGTAAACAGAGACCCGCGTGTCGCAGAGCAGCTTTATGTGCTCCTAGAGCGCGTCGCGCCACCGGAGGAGTGTGCCTCTGCGTTGCCCTACCACCAACAGTGGAGGTTGCGTAACGATCCCGGGGCACAGCTACGAGAAATTCTCCGTTTTCCAACGGACTATCGGCGGCTGGATAGCCTCGCGAAGCTTGTCCGAGCGTGCTTGCAAGAGGGTCTAGTAGGAGCCGCGCTGAAAATCCAGCGTCTCTTGCGAGGGCATGACTCTCTCTCTGCCCAGCTACAGCTCTCCGAGCAACTCCGGGCACAGGGCTATACACAAGAGGCAGTGAAGATCTTAGAGCACTGGAGAGCACTGCCCATCATTCGGGTGACCCCGGAACTCTTCGAAAGCGATGAGGATCCGTTTCAAGATCAGGTCTACCTCGCGGAAACTTTGGCGAGAAACAAGCTGCCCGAGGGCCGTCCGCGATTGTTTGACTTAGCAGCGGATGTAAAAAGGTTTGCGGAGTGGCTCGCAAAGAAGCAAATCAGCCAAGACGATATTTCAAGTGCGTGCCAGTGGCGACTTGAGGATATTCTGAGTGCTTTTGAGAGTGCGGATCTTTGGGAGGAAGCGTTTGAGATTGGTAGACAGATGCCTGATGTCGCCGCCGCCGCTGTTGCAATTGGGAAACTGGGACATCCTAAATTCTTTCCAGGAATGGGATAAAATGCGCTATGAGCTGGGCGAAATTTGCGATTGAAGGTCTCCAACGGGGTGAGACGGTGCAGATTCGAACTGTACGGACGATTTCATAAAGCCAGTATTCTTACTGGGGATTTAGTTTGCTCGGGAGAGGGATCAAGTAGAGCCAGAGCAGCTTCGAAGTGACGCAAACAGGGACGACCCGCAAGACAAGCAACCAGCGAACTGAGCCAGTCCAAGCCACGATGGAACATACTTACTGCTGCATAGCCATGGTTCTTGATCTTGGTAGGAGATTCACTGTCCAAAGCGGCTCCTTGACTCAAGCACCAACAGAAACCAAACGCCAGGAAGCCAAACCATCCCGAAAGGCGTTTTTCTTGGCTCAAACGGCACGACTCCAAATCAAACCCACGGCCTTTCAACGCCTGGAATAGGGTCTCGATTTTCCAACGGTAACGATAATCTGCCAGGAGATCGCATTTTTTATTGCCAATAATTACTAAATATTCACCATCATAAAGATGTTTCCCGCCGACATAGACCCATTGATTCCAGAGCTGCATCCGATGCGGCTTACAACGGCAACCTTGAGAGCAAAACCAGTCTTTACCCTTCAAGTCACGACCATCCTGATGGAGAAAATATTCATTCGCTTTCACTCTGATTCGGAAATCCAATGCCTTTTCGCAGAGCCAGCCAATCCACTTGTCACCAATGAACTCACGGTCTGCGGTCAAGAACCGCCAGCGCCCGGCTCCGAAAATCTGGAGAAATTGGCTCATCAGTTTAATGCGCTCGTCTGTATCGCTGGCTCCTGCCTCAGGCATGACGATCCAAAGTAAGGGAACAGCGCAGCCATAAGCGACAATGGAGAGCACCAGTAGGTTAATGGTTGTCTTTCCGCGCTTCCATTCCGTTCGATCCAATGCTAGAATCCAGGCTCCCTTTGGCATGAGGGCAGCAATCGCTTTTGCCCAGACCTCTAAATCTAGTTCTTGATGATCAAGGCATCGCCTCAGTTGCATGCGGTTTGCCTCTGGATTCTGCTTTCCTGGCATGAGATCTACTACATGTTGAAGGCTGATTTTCTTGCCTGTGAGTAGTGCCACGAGTGCTCGGGCGAGATGTTTTGGAAAAGGCAATCCGAGTGCATGTAGCCGTGAGACGATGGCGTTGATAGAATAGGGTCTGGTCATTCTGGGTCGCTTTCTGTTTGTTTTGCGACTTTACGATAGCCCCGGAATGGCCTTCCTGTTACCTGCCAAAAATACTGGCTTTATGAAATCGTCCGTACAGTTGCAATTGACACCGATTTACGTCTTATTCGTTACTGGAATCGGGGGACAAAACCGGAGCCAGAAGAAGAAGAGTCTTTTGATAATCCTGTTGTCATGGTTGCATCAATTCAGACCCTAAATAGTCGCAAAAATAATTCAGAATTAAAATGCTTCGCAAACCCCAGCATGTTTGTTATTGATGAATGCCATCATGGCATCACTAATAGCTACCGAGATATCCTGAAAAGGATCAATCCCACAAATAAATCTAATCTAGATGAACCTATGATCGTTGGTTTAAGTGCGACATTATTTCGTAGTAAAGGAGAGGATGAGTCCCGAAAACTTAAAACATTATTCAATAATAACTTATACCCTAAATCTGAAAACCAGAACGATATTTACAAGAAATTAACGAATAGAAAAATCCTATCGGAAATAGGAAATTTTCCGATAGAAATAAAACATCCATATCTTAAAGATAGATATATAAATTCTAATTTTGATGACAAGGTGGGTAAAATTTTTGATAAATTCAGGCATTTTAATGAATATTCAAGTAAAAAAGAAGAATTGAATGAGATTAACAGAAGATTTAAAATAAAATTGATAAATATGAAAGAATCAAACAAATCAACAGATGAGATGATAGATTATTTAAAGCATCATGTTGATGATAAGAAAGAATTTATAGGTGATGGTAAGAATCCATTTCTATTATCTTCAGGTAATGTTGCAGACGATATTAATATAAAAAATATTTTCAACGATATTTTAAATGAAAAATTAGATAAAGTTGAGGAAAACTGGAATTCCGATAATAAGGTTAAGGAAAAAA
>NZ_JANNYP010000171.1:0-11740 GCF_031410135.1 Armatimonas sp.
TCTGGCTGGATTGAACCCTCTCACGCTCCGAATTTTAAACTTTGAGGGGAACGCAGGACTCATGACCCTGCTTGTGGTTGCTGCCATTACACTCCTAGAGCGACTTCGAGAGAACCCACCCAATAGAACAACAGGGCTATGGCTCAGTATTTTGTTAGCGACTTTCTTTTATGCACATCGTATCGGGATTGTCTTTGGAGCAGGAGCCATTCTGTATTTGTTCTTCCTGGTACGCCAGCGACAGCTCGCAATTATCACTGCTCTTCTTTTTGGTGCACTAGCCTTTCCTTGGCTTTTGCGTAGCTATCTTGCAAGTGGGCACTGGGTCAGCCCAGAATACGAAGCAGAAATCGTAGGACGCTCTACGGAAGGTGCAACCCAACAAACGCCCGGCCTGACTGCCTTGCTCCAGCACATGCTTCATGAGTTAAGCCAGTTCCCCACTCAGGTGGGCTACATTCTTTTTCCCTGGTCACGAGCTAGTGGTGGACAGCCTTGGCCTTTCTTAAAGGCCAATGGTTTCGTCTGGATCGCGACTCTTGGTGAATGGGTAGTAGCCATTCTGGTGACTCTTGGCTGGATCAGGGCCCTGCGGGCACGCCGCTTTACAGATATGTATCTCGTTTTGCATAGCACGATGCTACTTGTCTTCTTCTTTAATTTCCATTACTTCATGGGCTTCTTACCCTGGTTCTATCTCTACCTAGCCGATGGTGCTCAGCAAGTTCTAGGCAAGCTCTGGCGACGTAGTACCAGAATAGGCTTCGTGGCAATCTTGCTCATTCTTCTCGCCAAAGACACGAAGGCTTTCTGGCTCATGCCTCTAACATTCCAAGACCGTGATCTGCGCTGGGGCTGGGTGGCGAAAGTCGTGCCAGAGCGTGAGGCGGTCTACTATCTAGGCTTAGAAAACTACGCTTTCTCCCAGATACGCTACTTCGACTCTGGACGGCGAATGGCGGTGGGGATAACGGTCGGTGAGCTTGAGGCACTTCTGACAGATCCAAAACATACTGTCCACTGGGTTTGTTTGCCCAAGACTTCGCAGCAGAATGCAACACTTCAGCGAGCGGGCTGGCAGCCCATTATTGCAGAGCCGGATAGTGTTATCCCTAGAGCAGAGCAACTTCAGGGCCGGGAGATTAGCGCGGCGCAACAGGCGTTTCTGGATAGGATGGAGCCTCCTCAGGCACTCTGGCGACGCCCCGTGGAGTAGAATAGCGCTATGGAGAACTTGAGTATCATTGTCTCGGCGGCACGGGGTGCGCTGGAGTCAACCTATCAGTCTCGGGAGAAGGCACTGGCGCATGGGAGAGCACTCACGCGAACCTGTGCCAATGCGATTCGTGCGATGCACCGTGGAGAGCTGGACAATGCTCGGGCTGCGGTTGCGGGAGCGCAAGCCGAGGCGGCACAGGTGGCGGATGCACTGACAGACTACCCGGAGCTTCTCTACGCGGGGTACGTGCAAGATGCCCATAAAGAGCTTGCAGAGGCAGCGTGTCTGCTTGCTCTGATTGAGGGTACGGATCTTCCCACCCCCAAGTCGCTAGGAATTGAGGCGGCGGCCTATCTCAATGGTCTCGCCGAAGCGGCTTCAGAGGGCCGTCGGCATGCGCTGGATGCCCTCCGCAAAGGTGATCATGCTCGCGCGGAGAGTATGCTTACGGCAATGGACGAGATTCTCTCTGCCCTTGCGACGGTAGACTTCCCGGATGCTGTCACCAGCGGTCTGCGACGTACCTGCGATGCCCTCCGCGCTGTCGTCGAGCGCACACGTGGTGATGTGACGATGGCAGTGGTGCAAGACAGGCTGATGCGCTCGCTGGATGACCGCTAACCCAGCCCACGGGCTTTCATCCACTCTTCGCAACGCTTGGGCCAAGCTGTCGGGATCGGCTTGTCTTTTTGGGGACGCATCCCGTAGCCGTGGCCGCCACTCTCCCAGACATGCAGCTCGGCGGGAACTTTCACTTTTCGAAGCGCGGTGAAAAGCTGGACACTACTCTGGCAGGTCACGCCATCATCGGCGGCATGGGCGAAGAAGAACGGTGGCAGGTCTTTGGTTACCATCGCGGCGTACTCCGGCTGAAGCTGGAGATTGTTGTCGCAGAAGTAGGCGGGATAGACGAGCACTGCAAAGTCTGGGCGGCAGGAGAGCTTATCGGCCTCGTCTTGCTCCTCGTAGAGAGACTTGCCGTTCTGGAGCGCCGCCATGCCTGCCGTCTTGCCCCCGGCGGAGAACCCTAAAATACCAAGTTTATCCGAAGCCACGCCCCACTTGCTGGCATTGGCACGCACAAGCCGCAGTGCTCGCTGCGCGTCCATCGTCGGCCCTTCCCAGTTAGGCTTAAGTGCGCCCGTCGGCACTCGGTACTTGAGCACGAACGCCGCAATCCCTTGCTTATTCAGCCACTGCGCGATCTCCGTGCCCTCTAAGTTCCACGCCAGAATGTTGTAACCACCTCCGGGACAGATCACGATCCCCGCTCCCGTGCGCTTGCCACTGGGCAGATAGACATGAAGCTCCGGCTGGCTGACATTGCCTAGACGAATCACTGCCTTACCACCAGTCATTCCCTCGCCAGGCTTGGACAGATCGGCTTCAGGACCTGTGGTCACAGGAGACGCACCAGGAAGTTTCCCCGGCCAAAGAGTGAGCGTGTCGAGTTTCATGCCTCACTGTACCGTCCCCTCCAGAAAAATAGCAAATATCCCAATATTTTTACTAGGATGAACCCAAAAATCTCTCAAGATAGCCACAATACATTCCTGCTCGCGCTGGCCTTCTTTGTGCTCTATGTCGCAACCCTCTGCCCCACGGTCTTCCGTGGTGACTCAGGGGAGATCATCGTGGCGATCTGGTCAGGTGGCGTGATCCACCCACCGGGTTACCCTCTCTTTACTCTCCTGGGCAAGCTTTTTTTGTTCCTGGTGCCTGTGGGCGAGCCTGCATTTAAAATCGGGGTTCTTGTGGCGCTCAGTGGTGGAATTGCTCTGGGACTCCTCTACCGGCTCATCCGTGAGCTAGAAGTCCCCGCACTCGCCGCACTCGGAGCAGCCTCACTCCTTGGGGTAAGCCTAACGTTTTGGAGCCAGTGCAACCGAGTTGAGGTCTATAGTCTGCACCTCGTTTTTGCTTTGCTAGCTCTCTGGCAGTGCCTGCGCTTCCGTAACATCGGCGATGAAAAGTCGCTCTACACGGCCTGCCTTGCGGTCGGGCTGGGCCTCGCGCATCACTTAACAATTGTCTTGCTAGTGCCCGGGCTCCTGGTACTCTGTGGCCTACGGCTCTGGACGGCTCCTGGTCTGCCTCATCGACTTGGGATTGGAATAGGACTCCTGCTCTTCAGCGGTCTCCCTCTGTACTTGCTCCTGCTCCTCTGGTCGCAAAACTCAGCAGGCTATAGCTGTCTGGGAGCCCCCAAAACCCTGGAAGCGCTCTGGGAGCATCTCTCAGGCAAGAGCTACCAAAACTACCTCCAGCCCCCCACCGATGCGAGCTCCTGGGCGCGTGCGCTTGAGCCTCTCCAAGCCATCATCCACGAGAACTGGTTCGGCCCGCTCAGTGTTCTCGTGGTACTCGGAGGCGTGATCCTAGCCCGTCGTCGTGCGGCTGTCTTCGGAGGGGTTCTGCTTACCGCCGCAACGGTGGCGGGCCATGCACTCTCCTATAGAATTGGCGATATTGCGGCCTACTACTTAGTTCCCTTTGCTCTAGGTACCGTCTTAGTGGGTGTGATGCTCGGTAGTGTCCAGCAGGCACTGTTGGAGCGAGGGAGGCCACTTGCCTTACACATCCTAGCCTGCTTTCTTCTTCCCGTTTCCTACGGTATCGTTAACCTCCACGCCTGCAACTTGCATGCTGCCCGTGGGGTAGCTCGGCTCGCCCAGCAGCAGCTTCGTGGTTGCCCACCCCAAGCCATTCTCCTCACCACAGGCGATGAGGCAACCCACTCTCTACTCTACACTCAAGTTCTGCAAGGCATTCGTCCCGATGTCGCCCTGATCTCTCAATCCGTGCTCCGTGTGGCATTTTTTGAGCCCGGACACCACTACATTGGCTGGCTAGAAAGTCAGCACGTGCCACTCTTAGACAAAAAAACGACTTTAGATCCCACCCTTCAAGACGAGTTTCTTGCGGATGGGTATCTGATCCGGCTCCTCGAAGGCCCTCTCAAAGATCGTCCTTTGGCCAGCACTTACTTTGGAATCTCAGAAGAAGATCAGGCACGCTTCGGAGGATCGCCGGGCCTCGACTGGCTGAAAGAACACTACTTTCCCTCGCCGTATGGCGTCATTCTCACTTTCACGCCGAAGACGGCACCTCTCACTCCTGCACAAGTCCTGATAACCTGCAGGAAAGCGTGGGAGTCTATCGAGCTCCCTGAGCCGCTCTTAGCCCCCACCGCGACCGAGGTGGACGGAAACTACACGCCCCGGCACTATGTCACCATGCTCTGTAACTACGGCTTTCTCTATGAGCTCAATGGTCAGCCACAACAGGCCCAGCAAGTCTATCTGGTGGCGCTGGACTGGTGTCCTGAGCTGACACAGACCATTCTTCGGAATATGGAAGCCAAGAGCCCTCTTGCAAAACAACTCTGTGCAAGGCTCTCATCTGCCCACTGAAACGATACAATGGGCGCGATGAAACAACGATTTTTTCAGGGCATCCCTGTCTCTGAGGTGGGCCTCGGGTGCTGGCAGCTCGGGGGCGGTGACTGGGGGGCGATGGACGATAGTGCAGCGCGGGCCATCCTCCGCTCAGCCTACGAGCGCGGCGTCACGTTTTTCGATACGGCGGATGTCTATGGCGGTGGAGTGAGTGAGCAGCGCCTCGGGGCATGGCTTGCCACAGACAAACCACAGGGCGTTTTTGTCGCTACCAAGCTCGGGCGACGGGGTGATCCCGGCTGGCCTGAGAACTTTTCGCCTGCCACACTGCGCCAGCACACCACGGACTCGCTCAAGCGCCTTGGAGTTGAGCAACTAGACCTGACCCAGCTCCACTGCATCCCCACGGAGGAGTTTCGCAAGGGCGAGGTCTTTGACACGCTCCGTCAGCTTCGAAGCGAGGGGCTCATCGCACGTTTTGGAGCCAGTGTAGAAAGCATGGAAGAAGCACTGATCTGCCTGGAGCAAGAAGGCCTTGCCTCGCTCCAGATCATCTTCAATCTCTTCCGCCAGAAGCCTATCGAGATGCTTTTTGAGAGAGCGAAGGCAAAAAATGTCGCGTTGATCGTCCGGCTCCCCCTTGCCTCAGGGCTCCTCTCGGGAAAGTTCACCACGCAGACCGAGTTTGCCGCCAGCGATCACCGCACCTACAACCGCGACGGCGCAGCGTTTAATGTCGGGGAGACGTTTGCGGGCCTGCCCTTTGAAAAAGGCGTCGAGCTTGCCGAGCAGCTCAAACCACTCGTGCCTGAGGGCTGGACACTCGCCCAGCTAGCCCAGCGCTGGATTCTGGACTTCGACGCCGTGACCACGCTGATTCCTGGTGCAACGAGCCTCGCACAAGTCGAGAGCAATGTCTCCGTCAGCGGCCTTGCGCCTCTTGATACGTCGCTCCACCAGCAGCTCTCGGCATTCTACCAAGCACATGTGGAAAAATATATTCGGGGACCGTACTAAGACCTAGAAACTTTCGTTTTTTTGTGTTGTCTTTTTAGAGTGGATGCCCCCAACGATGGGGCACTACTAAACCTCTGGAGGCTTAAAAAACATATGAAAACAGCAACAATGCTGGCTCTTGGTATGGCTCTGCTTGCTCCAACGGCTTCGGCACTGGCAGCGGACGACACCATGAAAGTGGAAAAACCGATTCGTGTCTTGGCTGGTATCTTCTCCTCGACCAACGGCACTAACAAGCAGCGGACAGCAATCGGTGTCGGCTACGACTTCATGAAGACATCAGCGACCAACCCGACAGTCTACAGTGTCTTTATAGATACCAATAGCAAGAAAACAGGCGGAGTCACCACCAGCCTGACGGGTGTGGGCGTGAGTGGCCGCTTCTATCTAGAGTCGGCCAATGCAGCGGGAAAGCCCTACGCGACTGTGGGAGTTGGTAGCTACACTTTTAAGTCCGGCGCAAGTAAAAGCGTCATCGGGGGAAAACTAGGCATTGGCTACGAGCTTAATAATGGCTGGCTCGGCGAGCTAGACTACACCACGACCCAGAAAGTCGGTAGCAAGGACGCAGGCGGTATGGGCTTCCGTATCGGTTATCGGTTCTAGCCCTCAACTGCAAAAAAGCCCGGCCACCATGGTGGCCGGGCTTTTTTTATTACATTCCCATGATCGGGAGGCTCAGGCTGGCTCCCTCGGAGATCACACGGAAGTTGGTGGCGTTGATATCGGGGGGAATATCCGTGTAGCGACTGCGGACAGCATCCAGAGCGGCATTGGCATCTATAAAGAGCGCATCCACGCTCTTTGAGGCGCTCTTGCTGCTCTTCTGGCCCATCAGATCGCGGACGATATTCTGGGCTCCACTGGCATCACCGCCTTGGCCAGACATCGAACCCAGTGCGCTATTGAGTGTGTTCATCAGCTTGCTCATCTCCGCGATACCCGCATCGAGTGCCATGCCATAACCAGACGCGAGAGGCGCACAGGCATCTGGCAGAGGCGGCTTGTTGGCGGCTCCAGGTGTCTTATAGACATTAGCGGCCTGGTTCCACTCCCCGATCACCTTGGCAATCTGCTCACCGTAGTTGGGGGCAGGCTTCTTAGGCGCATCCCCACTCTCAAAGCTACCATCGAGCAGTCCTAGAGACTCGCCCGTCATGTACTCTTTAATCGTGTTCTGAAGCTGTACGACGAGCTCCCCCGCACTCTTGGCCTCTAGACGCTTGCGCTCGCCCTCGAACCACTTGAGCCAGCGTAGCCACGCAATCACATCGGCGGGCATCGGGTTGCCAATGGTGCCGGGGGGCTTCATGATCGGAGCCTTAGGCATCTGTGGCTGGGGTGCGCTTAGAACGGGCGCTTGGGCAGGCTGGGTATTGGGAGCATTGATGACCGCCCCACTAGGCGAGTTGGGTTTCTGAGCATTAAGTAGCCCCGCGCTCTTGGCAAAGAGAAAGCCCGCCGCGCCAATTAAGATCACGCCCGAGACGAGGGCGGCAATCGCGGCCTTATTCATGCCACTGTTCTGTGGCATAGTAGCCATCGGCTGGGAGTATTGTGTGGGCTGAGGCTGCCCGTAGACCGTGGGCTGAGGTGTCTGCTGGGGTCGTGCGGCAGGCATGGACGTGGCTGCGCTGGCAGGAGGCGCACTCGCCGCCGTCACTGCTGCACCACAGATGTTACAAAACCGCGCCATCGCGGGCGCTTCCGTCCCGCATGCTTTACACCGAGCCATGATTGCTTACTCCTGAGAGACAGTGCCCCTGCTTATAGGGACGAAAAAGTAGGGGCTTTAGTTTCGGGTAGGTAGAAATATTTTTATCCCGCCGGTTGGAGCGGCGGGACTAGTGAGCCTTTGGCTACAAAGGCCGCTTCGGGCCATGAAAATAATTCGGTCACTGCCGCTCTAACCGGCAGTGTCTTCTAGAGACTCTTCCAGGTGCGACTGTCCGACGAGTTCTTTACCGCATCCAGCACTTTTTGGCACTTAAGGCCATCGTTGAAGTCCGGGTGGAACTCCGCGCCCGTATCCCAAGCCTGGAGCATGTCGTGGATGAGGTTGATAAACGTGTGCTCGTAGCCGATGATATGCCCGACTGGCCAGTAGTTTCCCGTGTAGGGGTGGCTGCCATCGGTGGTCTGGATCGTGCGGAAGCCCTTCAGCTCCGCGGGATCGTCGTGGTTGTAGTACTCCAGCTCGTTCATGCGCTCCATGTTGAAGACGATCGAGCCTTTGCTGCCGTTGATCTCGAACTTATTGTGGTTCTTGCGTCCTGCCGCCAGACGGGTCGCCTCAAAGGTTCCCACCGCGCCGTTGGCAAAGCGCGCCAGAAAGATCGAGCTATCGTCCACGGTCACATCACCCATCTGGTCGGAGGCTTTCCCCCCAAGGCGGTCGTCGGACTCCGCCAGAATCGGGCGCTGCTTGATAAACGTGTCCATCATCCCACAGACCTCGGTGATGTCGCCCACTAAATAATGCGCCATGTCAATCGAGTGCGCAACGAGGTCGCCGTGAGAGCCGGAGCCCGCGATATCGCCCTGCAAGCGCCAGACAATCGGGAAGTTGGGGTCAATGATCCAGTCCTGGAGATAGACACTGCGCCAGTGGTAGATCTTTCCCAGAACGCCGTCCTGGATCATCTGCTTGGCCAGCTTGACGGCAGGAACACCTCGGTAGTTGAAGCAAGTCGCGTTACGTACCCCAGCCACGTTTACCGCATCACACATTTCCTGCACTTTTTCCACGGAGCTTGCCAGTGGCTTCTCGCAGAAGACCATCTTGCCCGCTTTTGCCGCGGCAATGGCGATCTCTACATGGGTATCGCCGGGCGTTACAATATCAATAATGTCAATATCATCGCGCTCCACCAGCTTGCGATAATCAGTCTCGTAGCTCTCAAACCCAAATTTCTCGGCGGCAGCCTTCACTTTTTCTTCACTACGCCCACAGAGTGCCTTCAGCACGGGCTCGATGCCGAGCTCGGGAAAGAAGCGATGCAACTGACGGTAGGCGTTGCTGTGCGCCTTACCCATAAACTGATACCCAACCAGACCGATACGAACTTGCTTTGCCATATTTTTTACGTCCTCAGAAAAGTACAAACTTTTGAAGCCCTATTCGGGGCGACAGGCCAAATTTCCTCCCCGTAGTGGTGCTAGAAGCCGGACACTCTTGAACCCACCCGGTCACTCGCACCGCTCGCGTCCACCCTCCCTTGATCCAAGGGAGGGTCGGCGAAGTGAGGAACGAACGAAGCCGGGGTGGGTTCGGGTGGACTAGAACCCGGTGAGAGCAGGGAGATTGATAGTAAAGCCGACCTGCTGGTTTTGACTGCGCCAGGTAAGGCGCGGCTCAATGGTCTTGCCACGCCAGCCGAGGGCGATCTCCTGGTCGAAGATTTGGCGGGTTCGCAGATCCCAGCGGCCCATCAGTGCGACAGTCAGGTTACCAAGCTGTGTTTGTCCTCTAAGCTGGGCCTCGCTGAGGGCTTCGAGCGTGTCGAAGAGAAATGGGGACTTCCCCTGGGCACGACGGAGGGCCACGCCGCCACTGAGGCCGGTCTGTGGGGCGAAGCCGTAGTCGGTGGAGAGGCGTAGCTCAGAGATGCTGTAGTGGGCATGTGGGTAGCGCTGCTCGGTCTGCCGCAGAAGCGCGTGTGCCTGACTGTGAGGGCTTAGTTTGATGCGTGGCGCTTCCCAGCCCAGCGAGCCGATCAGGCGATCCGCTTGCACTTGCTTACCCGAGCCATCTAGAAATTTCTCACGAGCCGGGCCGCCGCCCAGCGTCGCGAGCCAGCCACCCTCCCCCTTGCTCCCAGGTATCCGCCCCGTTAGCACCGCCTCGGGCAGGCGTGAGCGGAGTAGAAACGCCCCACGCCGTACGAACTCGCGATTAGACTCGACAGTTGCCTCCAGAGCCAGGCTCGGCTTGCTCTGCAAAGGCAAGGGATCTAGTACGACAGGCGCACTCAGTGCCTGAGCGTAGCGGCGCAAGGAGAGGTCGGGAGCAACCGGCGGTCGGGCGATAATAAAAGGCCGCACACGCTCCTCAAAGCTGCGCTCTTTCTGGGTGGCATTGCGCACTCCCGTGAAGAGATTGGGCTCCTCAGACTCAGGGGAAGTGGGTTGACCGAGAAGCTCCTTCCGAGCCGTCGCCAGCACGTTCCAGCCCTGGAGTGTGGTGGACTCGACAATAAACGTCCCTGGGGCACCTCCCACGGGCGCAAACGGCAGGCGTACCCCCGCCACGACGCCTGAGACGCGCGAGGTTCGGTAGATAATGGGCAACACCAGGCTCTGCTCCTCGCGTTTTCGGTCGTAGCGCGGGGTAACTCCCAGCCGTGGCAGGGTGATCAGCCGGTTGCCGAGAACCCGGACGGTCGCGTTCTCAAAAAACAAGCGCCCACTTCCCGGCTGTGAGCGTAACCGATCCGCGGAGAGCTCAATCTCCCCCTTGGGATCAGGGCCAGGTACAAAAAGCAGACGGCGCGCCTCCGCGCCCGTCTCACTAGAGACACTGAGCGTCTTCCCCGCAATATACAGGACCGGTGAGAAGAGCTTTGCGTCGGTGAAGTAAAAGCCAAAACCTTCTTTGCTGACAGAGCGTGCCGCCATGTCCAGCCCGGTGATCTTGAGGTCTTTCCCCTCAACTCGCTCGGTCCCAAGCTTGGCGGTAACATTCCCTTCAGCAAGAAGAGTCTTGTCTTTCACCACATAGCTCGCCTTCCCCGACAAAAGCTTCAAGTCTCCCCAGACAAACGAAAACTCCCGATCCCAGCGCAGCTCTTTGGCCGAGAGCGACGAAAAGTTCGAGAGCACAAACGGCGGCAGTGGCGCCGGAGTCTGTGGAGGCGGTTGATCCATCATAGGCTCTATGATAGCACGGCACACAAAAACAGTGCGTGTTTCTTGCGCTACAGCCAGGCGATGGGCGACCCGGCTGCCGGGGAAGAAAAGTCACCGATCGCCCCGTGAACCTCTAAGACATCGGAGATCCCTTGGCCCCGCAGGTAGGCCACACTCTGCCCGTCGGGTGACCAAGTGACACCGAAAGTAGTCCCACCCGTATTACTAACAATCGTGAAGAGCTGCTGGGCGGGATTGTTGGGAGTCAAACGGAGCACGCTGTAGCCCAGAACTGTCTCTACCAAGACTAGCACTCCCCCTTCCCGATCCCAGCCAACCTTGCCCACAGGCCACACGTTCTCTAAGAGCGTTTGAGTGACTCCGGTAATCGTGTCCAGACGTGCGTAACTTGGGACTGCCTCCACTGTCGAGTTCATCAGAAGATAGCGTCCATCAGGTGAGGCAGAGTCATACCCCTTCGCGGCGAGTTTTACCTGACCACTGCCATCTAAGGGCAAGCGAAAAGTCCCCTGCTGATCCGCCCAGAGAAGGGACTCCGAGCCAGACCAAGTGAGACTCGCAAACCCCGAGCCGGTCGCACGCCCTATCTCACGGACGCTTTTTGTCCGCGTGTCGTAGATCCGAAAGACATACTCCGGCACCATTGGAGGCAGGCTCCGGCTATCCGCCCCCAACATACACACCAGCTGACTGCCATCGGGCGACCAGGCATATTTCGCAGGCCCATGGCAGCCCGAGACAAGCTGAAATGTCTGATCGGCGAGCGAAAAGAGTGCCAGGGTGCCGTAGCTGGCTCCCACAACCACGCGGCCATCGGGTGAGGCTCCCTTCAAGACAAAACCATCGCTGGGAATCGGGAGCACAAGACGCTCTGAGCCATCGGGGCGGATCAGAACCGCCCGGCTATTGTCTCGCCCATCTTTCTCATCAAACAACAAGTAACCAGAAAGAGAGTCCGGCAAACTCACCCCCGAGCTGCCACAGCCTGCACCTAGCCAAGTTAGCGCTCCTGCACTTCCCCACAAAAACTGACGACGATTAAAATGCTTCATGAGACAAGGTCCAGGAGTAAGAGCTTCGCCAAAACAAAGAGCTTCAAAATTGCCCCGATTAGATTTTGGCCAAATGATAGTATGCTTTATGCAGACCATGAGCTTCGAGAACTGGGTTCGCGCCTGGTTCGACCACCCAGAGAACAGGGACTGGGTATGCGACTACCCACACGTAGAGATCACCC
>NZ_JANNYP010000172.1:0-4247 GCF_031410135.1 Armatimonas sp.
TCGCGATCATCGCGATTTTGGCCGCCATATTATTCCCCGTCTTTGCTCAAGCACGCGCCAAGGCCCGGCAAGTGAGCTGTCTCTCCAACATGCGGCAGCTAGGAATAGGCCTCTCGATGTACTCCCAGGACTACGACGAAACGCTGTTTTTCTTCGGACACAACGTCGATTTTTCCCGCGCCAACCCCACCGCGCCACTCGGTGCCAATGCAACCAACCGCTGGTGGAACCAGATTTTGCCCTATACCACCAATGTCCCGAGTCTCTTGATCTGCCCAGACGATGGCAAGCGCACCCCAAACTCCACCGACAACAAGCCACGCTCGTATGTTGCCAACCGTGCCGCTGAGTCGCTAACACTCGCCGCCGTCGACACGCCCGCCGTGATTATCGTGGTGACAGAAAAAGCAGGACAATTCGACGACTCCTGGTTCGAGCCACCAAAGAACCTCTACGATAAATTGGGCTTTGGAGAGCCGGTTCTCGCGATGACCCGACACCAGGGCGGGGTCAATGTGACGTTCTTTGATGGCCACGCTAAGTGGATGAGCAAGGGAGCGCTTCTCAAAGATCCGTGTGGGATACCCTGGTCGGGTGTGGACTTGATGCGCCGCTACCCAATCCCCTTGCCCAACCCGGCACGCACGCCGTGGCACGCGAGCTGCCCCAATTAGCTCCCCACCAGAGCGCTCACTTCGTCCCAGCGGCCTGGATCAAAGGCGATGAGCCAGGCAAAAGGCTTCCCCTTGCGGTCGGTGTAGACCGCCACTGCCCCACGGAGTTCCGCCTCCAGGCTCGCCCCACGCTTCACCGGCTCGGGGAGCTTTCCTGCTGCCGTCAGCAATAAATCGCGGTTCTCCCGCCCTTCCACATAGGCCATCGCGCGCCGCGTCCCGATCTTCCAAAGTCGTGCATTCATGTCGGAGAGTCTATCAAACAATAGTTTGTTACGCAAGAAATTTTACCAGAAAAGAACTTCCAGTCGCGGAGCGACTTCGTAGCCGAGGGACGAGGCTCTGAGACGCCGATTTTAATCGGCGGCAACGATTCATCAAAAAGGCTCAGATTGGTCCTAGAAAAATAGGACTTCTCTATCGGCCCTTTGTCTCAGGCACAAACTTCTCTCTACGGGCATACTGATCCTAGGAGGACATCGCATGTCCGAAGAACGTGTCTGTCTGGATTTTCTTCTGAAAGAGCTACGTCGCTGGCGCACCGAGAACCGCGTCCCCGAAACCTTTCTCGCGCCACTCTACGACGAGTACACAGCGCGGCGTGAGGCGCTTGATCCGCCCCGGCTGGCGATGTACGATCTGAGCGGCGATGTGGCCCCGCAACCCACACCCGCTCCCCCACCCCGGCGTGGATTTCTGGCGTTTTTAGAGGAGCGCAATATCGCCGCGCTGCACCTGGTCGGCTCGTTGCTCCTGCTGGCAGGGCTTGTCTTACTCGTACAGTGGCAGTGGGACGGCATCGGGCGCTTCCTGCTCTTGTTCGTCCTAGCGCTGGCGGCGGCGGGCCTGCTTCGCCTGAGCGACAGCCTGCGCGAGGAGCATCCGCAGAGTGCGCAAGTGCTGGGCGTGGTGGGCTGCCTGATTATCCCGCTCTGTGGGATCGCTCTGAAAGTCTTCGGGCTCGCGTCGCTGCTCTCCTGGCCCCTGACCGCACTCCTGACATCTTTCCTCAGCGGCGGTATCTACGCCTGGCGACTACGCACCACCGGGGAGTCTCTACTGATTGGTCTGCTCGCGGCGGCGGGCGCAGGAGCGGTGTGGGGAGCCGCTGGGCTTCTTCCCAGTATGCTCTTCTGGCCCACGCTGATTCTGGGCCTGCTTGGGCTTGCCACCCTCAGTTTCTGGGGAGTCCAGCGCGATGGTAGCCCGCAGGATCGGATGCGGGCACTCTCCGGCCACCTGCTCACGCTTGCAGGAATGGGCACGTCCCTGCTCTACGTGGCGCAAGGTCAGGGAGAGATGAGCAACGCGGTTCTGGGAGTGACATTTCTTGTCGCGGCAGGGCTCTATGGCCTCACGGGAAGCCGCCTCCAGATCGCCTGGCTGGGCTATGCCGCGACTTTCACCGCCGCACTGGGCACTCAGTTTCTGCTTCCCGATGGTGCCAGCCTTGTCGCACGAGGCGGCATTCTCGCGGCGACGGGCACGCTTACCGCCCTTCTCTCACGGCTCTCGGCGTGCCCCGAGCCCTACCAAAAAAGCGCCGAGTTTCTGACGCTTCTGGGAGCACTCTCTGTTGTCCTAGATCCACAAAAACAAGATCTCCCAATCGCGGGTCTCTTTATCGCCACGACAGTGCTCTGGCGCGTCGCCTCGCGAACCCCACGAGGGCTGCTGTGTGTCTCGGCGCTTTCGCTCGCGGCAGCGCGGCTGCTGACCCTACCACTAGACACCTGGTTTGTGAGCCTCACGCACCTGCCCGCCAACGAGCTGCGCTGGCTGCTGCTTCCCGCGCTGGCCTTTGGTCTGGGTAGCCTGCGAACGGCAAGTGATGAGCATGCGATTATGCTCCGCCAGAGCGCTTGTGCCGCGTTTTCCTGGGCCTGCGTCGGACAGCTAAACGGGCTCTGGAACTACGCGGGTGAACGCACGACGGCAGTTGCTTGTGGAAGCGTTCTGCTTCTTGCCTCTTCGGGGCTTGGTGGGTGGGGTTTCTGGCAGAGTCGCCCTCAGACCACGCGCTACGCTCTGATTCCGCTGGGACTAGTGACGGCTGTCCAGTGGCTTGCCTGGCTCCATAGCACACCACTCCTGCCGCAGACCGTTCTGGCTTTTGCACTCGCTCTTGCCGGAGCGACGCTTAAAGATGCGAGTGGTTTAGGCTTACGTGCAGCACTTTGGCTACTGGCCGCAGGGCATCTGGCGGCGGGTATGTTGCCACCTGCCCTTCTTCCCTTCTGGGGACTGGCTCTGGTTCCGGTTTTGCTTTGGCTGGATCGGACGGAAGACAATGCGCCCAAGCAACTACGCCTGACGGAGTTCGTTACCGTGCTTAGCTTTCTTGCAGCGGCTCTCTTGCCCTCTGGCATCACGCCCCTCTCGCTCCTGGTCACGGGGCTTGCGCTGGCAGTCGTGCCCCTTCGCCTGCACCGTCCCAGCGGCGTTGCGACGGCGGCGAGTCTTGCGACGGCAACCGTCACCCTTGCTGCCAGTGGCTTTCCGCATCCCCACTTCTCACTAGCGCAAGCCGGGTTCCTGCTCTCAGGCATCTCTCTTTTCTGGCTCGGGCTTGCGGCAGGTCTGCGCCGGAGCACACCACTCTGGGAGGTACTCAGTAAGGTCAGCGTCGCGACCGTCGGTGTGGCGGTTGTGGTGGGGCTTCTGGGGCTGGCAGGCGAAGATCAAGGCCGCTGGACAATCTTCACGCTGGGGCTGGGAGCCATCACTCTCGCAGCGACAGCGGGGCTACGGAGCCAGCCGAACTACCTCCATGGCGCTTTTGCCTGTGCCTTCACCGCCTTTGGGCTCTACTTTTTCGACCAGTACGGCCTCGGCTCAAACCGGCTGAATTACTTTTTGCTTCCCCTGGGAATCTACCTGCTGTTTGTGGCGGAGCGCATGGATCAAGCACCTCTTCGGGGGCCAGGTCTACTTCTCTTGCTGGGCTCATCGTTTCTGGCCGTCGCACTGAACCCACACGAGTGGCAGCACGCGATTCTTCTGGTGCTAGAGTGCCTGATCGCAGTCGCGGCGGGAATTGGGCAGCGGGTAAAAGTCTACTTGGGCGGCGGCGTTGCCTTTCTGATCGCGCTCCTGATCAATAAGCTCTGGGATCCTCTGAGAGAGATCAACTTTGGCGTGTACTTAACGATCCTGGGAATCGGCGTGCTGGCAGTCGCCCTTCAGTTTGAGAAGCGCAAAGAGGCTCTACGACGCTGGGCGGACTCTGTCCGTGACACCTACCAGAGCTGGGACTGAGTGCAGTTTGTCACTCCTGTCACATGCATCAAGTGGAGGGCGTTTCTTCTCACATAGGGCGCTGCGAAAGCCCCCTAAGTAAACGAGGAGAAGGAGCTTACGGAGATGAATACCAAACACATTCTACTGACAGGACTGGCGATGATCGGTCTCGTGGGAACAGGCTGGGCGCAGGGAAACGGCCCTAGAATGACCCGACAGGATGACAAGAACGCGATGCGTAACCTTGGCGTGGGCCTCGGTGCGGCAGCTGTGGGCTCTGCAGTCCGTGGCCGAGTCGGGGAGGCGATTGTTCTGGGTGCCGGAGCTGCCTAC
>NZ_JANNYP010000173.1:0-15553 GCF_031410135.1 Armatimonas sp.
GAGCAGGGCAAGGAAGTCAGCATCTAGGCCCTCACCCCCCAGCCCCCTCTCCCAATAACAAGCCCGCTACGCGGGTGGGAGAGGGGGTGTTTTTGGTTTGGGGACAGGTTTGATAAATCCTTTGCCGCCGCTTTCAATCGGCGGCAAAGGGTTGATAGATCGCCAGATCCGAGGCGTGGTAGCAGCAGAAGATGACTTCGTCGAGGGCACTCCCAAACTCTCTGACAGTTGCCACGGCGATTTGCGCGGCTTGCTCGGGTGGGTAGCCGTAGATTCCGGTACTGATGCAGGGGAAGGCGAGTGTTTTCAGGCCGTGCTCCGTGGCGAGCTCTAAGCTACGCCGGTAGCACGAGGCGAGTTTTTCGGGCTCGCCTTTATCACCACCACGCCAAACGGGGCCGACCGTGTGGATGATGAAGCGGGCCGGGAGGTTGTAGCCCTTGGTGAGCTTGGCCTCGCCCGTTTTGCAGCCTCCGAGGAGGCGACACTCGTGAAGCAACTCAGGGCCAGCGGCGCGGTGAATCGCACCGTCCACGCCGCCACCGCCGAGTAGCGAGGAGTTCGCCGCGTTCACGATGGCGTCTACATCCAACTTGGTAATATCGCTCTGTAAAGTTTTTAATGTCATGATTACACTTATTGTATCAGGTGCAAAGTTATTCTGAGTCTACCGAGCATATAAACGAAGTCGATGACAATCTCAGAACAACCTCTCTCTCTGGTCAGCTTGCTGGCTGCACTTTCCTACGCGCTGGATCTTACCGAAGGTCAGCCGATGGGCCATGCGGTTCGTACCTGCCTGATCGGGCTGCGGCTGGCGCGGGAGCTGGGAATTGCGGGAGAAGAACGGGATAATCTGCATCTGGCGCTGCTACTCAAAGATGCGGGCTGCTCCAGCAATGCTGCTCGGATGTTTGCGCTTTTTGGGGGCAACGAGGTTCTTGCCAAGCACGATGCGAAGATCCATGACTGGCGGCGCATGAGCGAGGCGGTAAAGTTTGCGCTCCGACATGCGGCTCCTCAAGAAGGACTTGTGGCGCGGGTCACTCAGCTTAGGGAGCTGGCCCGACAGCCAGGTCGGGTGATGGACGTTCTGACCGAGGCGCGCTGCACACGAGGCGCGGAGATTGCCAGCTTGCTCGGCCTCAGCCCCGATGTCTCGGCGGCGATCCACTCTCTTGATGAGCACTGGGACGGCCAAGGCGCTCCCTACCATCGTAAAGCCGATGAAATTCCTCTCTTTGGCCGGATTGCCTGCCTTGCCCAGACACTAGAGGTTTATGCGACGACCTACGGAACGGCGCGTGCCTACAAAGTGATGGCCCAGCGCTCGGGCACCTGGTTTGACCCGGAGCTAGTGAGAGCGGCACAGGCCTTTTCCCGCGACACGATTTTTTGGGATGGCGTGCGCAACCAGCCCGAGATGCTTCTGCGTCTCAAGACCAGTGAGCGCCTGCACCGGCAAGTTACCGAGGCGAGCCTCGACAGTGTCTGCACTGCCTTTGCGCGTATCGTGGATGCCAAGTCGTCGTTTACGGGGGAGCACTCGGCGCGGGTGGCGGAGTATGCCGAGTGCATTGCCAAGCACCTGGGAATCGGGGAGCTACGCCGGGCTACTCTACGCCGCGCAGCCCTTCTGCACAACCTGGGGAAACTGGCGATCCCAAATCTCATTCTCGACAAGCCCGCTCGCCTCACAGACCAAGAGTTTGCCCTTATCAAGAAGCACCCATACTACACCGCCGTGATCTTAGGCCAGATTCCCGGCTTTGGGCGCATCACCGAGATTGCGGCGGCGCACCATGAGAAGCTCGATGGTACGGGGTATCACTTAGGGCTGACCGGCGATAAACTTGATCTGGAGATGCGCATCTTAGCCGTCGCCGATATCTACGATGCCCTCACCGCCGCCCGGCCCTACCGCGAGGCCATGCCGATAGAAAATGCCCTCACCCTTCTTAACAAAGACGCGGGAGTTACCCTCGACGCTGACTGTGTGGAAGCTATCGACCACGTGTCTCTTTCTCCCATCACCCTGGCACAAGCCGCCTAAAACCGGCCCTGACGAAAGCGCTCAACAGCGGAGAGCTGCTCGGGCACATTGACCCGATTAAACTTCGTCTCGGCTGCCTTTCGACGCCCCGCATACTCTAAGCGAATGAAAACGGGGCCGTCCTGGAGTGAGGTTATCTTGCCCCAGGAGTAACGATAGACGGGGAAAAGACGCACGGAGTGCGCATTGTCTTGGCGCTCGTCCCAGAGCTCGTGTGGTTCGCCTAGGTGGCCCTTGAGAAGCGCATCGTGACGCCGCTTGGTGCGCACAAAATCTAGGCTCTCACCGCCACGATCCAGGTGCAGATCAGCGCTCACGAGAACGTCGTCCCAAAAGCGTAGCTCTACTCCAAGCGGCTCTTCATCTAGTATGCCGCCGTCGGCAGAGAACCAGGTATAGGGGGCAGAGTGAATCGTGTAGGGACGGATCGCAATGGCTTTCTCTGTACAGACTCGCAAGAGATGGGTCTGTGTGAGGGACGGTCCGATCAGCAGATCATTAGGCAGGTGAACCTGCCCGTGTACAACATCAAAATGAAGGCTCATCCATGAACTCCTTTCTTTTTTGCATTATAAACCATGGCGTACAATGCTTGCGTGACAAACTCTGAGCGCCCGGCGTGGCGGATGGCGCTTTTGCTGATTCTGGGCTACACCGCGTATTACTTTTGCCGCACGAACTTCTCCGTCGGGCGGCCCTCGCAGCTGGCGGAGCTGGCGCGGCAGGGGATGGCTTCTGAGGCGGCAACCGTGGCGCTGGGACGGATTGCGACCATCGGGGTGGTGGCGGGGATCTGTGGGAAGTTTCTGGCGGGGCGGGTGGTGCACAAGCTGGGCGGCGTGCCCGCGTTTCTTCTCGGAGGGCTCGGGGCAGCGCTGGCGACGGCGGCATTTGCTTGGAGTGGGAGCCTCTCGCTCTTTGGGGTTTGCTGGATCGCGAACCGCCTCTTTCAGTCTGTGGGGTGGCCGTCGGCGGTGCGCATCGTGGGGAGCTTGTTCACGGCAGGAAACTATGGCAAGGCAATGGGCATTGTCTCGCTCTCCTGGCTCTTTGGCGATGCGCTTGCCCGCGCAGGTCAGGCGCGGCTTCTGGGTGTCGGCTGGGACTGGCGCGGCGTGTATCTTGCCTCGGCAGGCGGACTGATTCTTATTCTCGTGCTCTGTGCGCTGCTGCTTCGCGAGCGGCCTGCTGAGAAACCGAAGCAAGCGGAGGTAAAGGCGTCTGAGCCGCTTGCCCTGCGAGCGCTTTTTGCCCGCCCCGCGTTTCTGTGCATCTGCGTGGCGGCATTTGGCTTCACGCTGGTCAATGTCACGCTCTCGGACTGGTTGCCCGTGTACTTTACGGGAATCGGGCTGAGCCAGGGGCGTGCAGCGCTGGCCAGTGGGCTCTACCCGCTGATGGGCGGACTCAGCGCCGTGGCCTTCGGGGCGCTGGGCGATAGGGCGGGGAGCCACGGGCGGCAGAAGCTCTTGCTGGCGGGGCTGCTGCTCACTGCGCTCTCGATGGCGGGGTTTCTGCTGGCAAAGACGCCGGCGCTTGCGCTGGTGCTCGTGGCGCTCTCGGGGTTGGTGGCAGGTGGGCCGTATGCCTACACCGTGGGCGCGGCGGCGCTAGATTTAGTGGAGCCCAAGCAGGCTGCCAGTGTAAATGGGATAATTGATGGCATGGGCTATCTCGGCGCTATTCTCGCCGGAGAAGCCGTCGCCCGGCTGGCCGTGCAGCTCGGCTGGAACGGCGCGTTCGCTGCCCTGGCGGTTGTCTGCCTGCTCGCCAGCGTGCCCTCGCTATTGCTGATCCGGCGTAGCCCTACTGAGAGCCCGCACTCATCTTGAGGCCCAGCATAATAAAGCCCATAAGAAACATCCAGGCGAACATCGCCACACCACAGCCGAGCATCACGACGGGAGTCACTTCAAACTTAGGCTTCTTCGGAGGAGGCATGCGCCTAGTGTATCGTGGCACGGTACACTCTCCTGTTAGATGATAAATAAGTACGCCCGCAAGCTGGCCGCAAAGCTCGCCCCCGATCCCGAGGCGTTTCTTGCTGCACTGGAGGCAGGCAAGAGCGCTCAGCCTTCGGTGCTCTGGCTCCGCGACGGCGACGAGCATCCTTTTGCAGCTCTGCCGCCTGCGCCGTGGCAGCCTGACTTTGTGGAAGCCATGGCGCAGGGTGAGCGCCCCGGTCGCCACGCGCTCCACAACGAGGGAGCCTATTATTGTCTGGACTTATCGTCGGTGTTTGAGGCCAGTGCGCTCTGTGGCCTGCCGACAGGTGGCACGGTGGTGGATGTCTGCGCCGCTCCGGGGGGGAAGGCGATCTTTGCGTACCGTGCGCTCGCCCCGCAGCGCCTGATCGCCAACGAAGTGATTGGCAAGCGTCTCGGGCCGCTTACGGGGAACTTACGTCGCTGTGGAGTCGCTGCGGAGACGCGCTGCGCCGATCCGTCTAAGCTCGCCGAGGAGCTTTCCGGACTTGCAAGTGTTGTGCTGGTAGATGCGCCGTGCTCCGGGCAGTCGCTCCTGGCACGCGGACAAGACAACCCTGGTGCGTTTCATCCCGTCAATGTCAACTCCTGCGCCAACCGGCAAAAGCGCATCCTCGCAGAGTCCGTCCGTCTACTGGCCCCCGGTGGCTTTCTCCTTTACTCCACTTGCACCTATGCGCGTGAGGAAAACGAGGATGTTATCGCTTGGCTACTGGCTCGTTTTCCAGAGCTGACCGTCCAGGAGCTCCCCACACACGCCGCGCATCGCTCCCCTCACGCCGATTTTCCTTGCTACCGGCTCTGGCCCGATGCGGGGTACGGGGCAGGGGGATTTGTGGCTTTGCTTCAGTCTCCAATTTCCGCCCCATGAAATGGGGCGTTTGGGTAGCCTGCGGCTGTAAAGCCCGTGCCGGGCTACCGACTTTGTTCCCCAGCCCGGCACGGGCTTCGCGGCACGCAGTGCCATTGCAGACGCCGGTTTTCAACCGGCGGCAGATCAGTCTGTATAGGATCTTTTAATAGGTATTAAGACGGCGCGTGTAATCGCCGACAATCGGAGATAGAGAACTTAGTTGTCTTCGATGAACACACTACCTACGATCGCGCAAAACTATCTTAAACTAATCTACACGCTCGGTGGAGTGTTGATCGTGCTTGCCTTGTGGCAGCTATGCCATATCACCAACTCTGAGTTTAACTGGGGGCACTTGACGATTTTTGTCGTGCTCGCTGGCATGGTGGGGCCAAAGAAGATTCGCCTGACGCGTAGCCGGACCACTGATGATGTGGGGTCAATGTCACTTGGCTTCACTATTATCTATGCCACGATGCTTCACTTTGGGCCGCCCGCTGCGGTGCTGGCTGCCTGCGCCAATGTCTTTGTCGGTTGCTTTCGTCAGCCAACCTACCAGCGCATGTTCAATGTGGCTCTCTCGGCGGTGGAGGCAACTGCTTCGGGGTTTGCTCTAAGCCTCTTGCGCGATGTGGGATTCGCGGGGTGGCTTCGTGGTGAATCTCCCGATAAAGTGACGGTGGCGCATCTTCCTGCAGTTCTTATCGGTGCGATTGTCTACTATGCTGTCAATACGGGCGGCGTTTCTACCGTCATTTCCCTTACCAGTAAACAGAAAATTATCGCCCTCTGGAAAGAGAACTTTCTTTGGACACTGCCTAGCTATCTGGCAGGAGCAAGTGCCAGTGGCTTAGCACTTCTCTTGCTAGGGCTGACGGGCAACCACGTTGCGACACTAACCATTGTGGTCTTTGTGGCCCCTGTCGGCTACATGACCTATACCGTCTACGAAACCTACACCGCGCGGGCTCGGGAGAAACAGGAGCACATCGAGGAGCTTCAGACCAGCCAGGCGCAGCTAGCCGAGCTTTACTTAGCGACTATTAAGAGCCTTGCGCTCGCCATTGACGCTAAAGATCAGTACACCCACCAGCACATTTTGCGTGTCCAGCGCTACGCCGTGGCGGTCGGGGAGCACATGGGGCTCTCTGAAAACGACATGGAGGGGCTGCGAACGGGAGCTCTGCTGCACGATATTGGTAAGCTTGGAGTCCCTGAGTATGTCTTACTCAAGCCCGGAAAACTAACGGCGGAAGAGTTTGACAAGATCAAGAAGCACCCCGAGATCGGGGCCGCGATTCTTGACCCGGTGGAGTTTCCCTGGCCCGTGTTGCCCGTGGTGAAGTACCACCATGAGAAGTGGGATGGTACCGGTTATCCCGAAGGACTGGCCGGGGAGAACATTCCCTTCACGGCGCGCATTCTCGCGGTCGCTGATGTCTACGATGCACTGACCTCGACCCGCTCTTACCGTAATGCTTGGACGCATGAGAAGGCGATCCATGTGATCCAAAAAGACGCGGGGACGCACTTTGATCCCGTGATCGCCCAGGCGTTTCTGGAGGTCATTGATGGCGTCGTGCAGGAGATGGCCAAAGAGGGACAGGGGCCGCTAGTTCCGCGCAAAGAGACACCGATCTACGCGACGAAAGCCGATGAAGCTGCCCGAGATATCCACCGTGCTTCGTCGGAGCTCTGGGCACTCTACGAAGTGGCACAGACGCTCTCGGCGAGTATGGGAATCACCGAGACTCTGGACATTCTTGCCCGCAAGCTGGAGGCGATTCTCCCCGGCACCTCGTGCCTCTTCTTACTCAAGTCCGAAGACAACCCCGACACACTAGTTGCACGTGCGGCTGTCGGAACCAACCGCGAGCACTTTCTGGAATGCCAGACCAGCGGGGCGCGTAGCCTTACTCTCAAGACCGTTGAGCAGCGGGAGACCTATCTGGGAGGCTTTGATCACGATGATCTGCTGATCACCAGCGAGACTCAAGTGCCTTGGGCACCGCTCAACTCGGCTCTGATTGTCCCGATTGTGCACCAGGGAGAGGCCCTTGGTAGCATCAACCTCTACCACCAGCACGCCGTGGCTTTCTCGCAGCACGATCAGCATCTACTGGAGATGATCTCGGAGCGCGCCGCGATGGCGATCTACAACGGTCTGCTGTACGACCGAACCCGTAGCCATGCCTTCACCGACCCGCTCACGGAGCTCTACAACCTGCGGTTCTTAACCCAGTATGTGGAGAAGCGCTGTGAAGGAGGCGAAGAGGCTCGCCGATTCTCGGTGCTCTGTATGGATCTGGATCACTTTAAGCCTGTCAACGACAACTTTGGGCACCTACGTGGCGATGATGTCCTGCGCGACTTGGCACAGATTCTCCGTGAGACCGTCGGCCCACGTGATGTGGTCGCGCGCTACGGCGGCGATGAGTTTCTCGTGATTGTGGAAGATGCCGGGCAGGACGAAGCCAACGAGATCTCACGACGAATCCATGATGCCGTTGTCTCCTACGACACCCGACTGGTGCACCCCTTACTCGGCGCACTGCGACTGGGGGTGAGTATCGGCTCCGCGTGCTTCCCCAAAGATGGAATGGACTGTGCGAGCCTCCTCTCGGCGGCAGATCAGCGCATGTACCAGGACAAGACCGAGCGCAAGCTTCGTCAGATGGCGGGAGCCCCAACCCTCCAGCAACCTAAGATTGCTACCACACGAAGCAGTTCATCACGCAAAAAAGCGGCATAGTTTCCTTAGATAACGTAAACTATGCGCATGAATGCGCCAAAGTTGCTGCTTACCCTAGGGTTGGTTACCGATATTCATTATGCCGATGCCAAGCCTCGGATCAACCGTTACTACCGTGAGTCTTTGAGCAAGCTGGAAGAAGCTGCGCGGGTGCTTCGCGAGAGAAAAGTCGCGCTTTCTGTCAGTCTTGGCGATACGATTGATGCCGGTGAGAAAGCCGATGCCGCCACAGAGCTTGAGTTTCTCAAGCGCATTGACGAGGTTTTTATGGGGATGGCCACGGAGCGCCACTATGTTCTTGGCAATCACTGCGTCGCCACCCTCAAAAAGCAAGAGTTTCTCGCCACGGTGCACAAAAGAGGCAAGAAGCGCTCGTTTTACTCCATCAACCGTCAAGGCGTCCATCTGGTTTTTCTGGATGCCTGCTTCCGCTCCGATGGCGTGGCCTACGGAGATGCACCGTTTAAGTGGCATGACACCGAGATTCACTTAGTTCAGCGAATGTGGCTAGAGGAGGACTTGAAAAAGGCTAAAGGCCCGGTGATTGTCTTTGTGCACCAGCGCCTTGATACACCTCCGGAAAACCACTACACTATTAAAAGCGCCCCGGAAGTCCGTCGCATTTTAGAGCAGAGCAAGAAAGTGAGTGCGGTCTTCATGGGGCATAGCCATAGCAATGCGCAGACGACGATCAATGGGATTCCCTATCTGACACTCGCGGCAATGGTGGAGGGCACCGGCCCCGAAAACAGCGGCTACAGCCTCTTGCGCATCTTCGACGATGGTAGTATCGAGCTTGAGGGCTTCCGCAAGCATTCCCTTCACCCTGCGCATACAAAACGCCTGCAACCAACTGCCTTTGCGGAGGCTCTCTAGGAGATATGCAGCTTAGTATTCAAGCGCGTGGCCTAGTCAAAGACTACGGTAAGCAGCGCGCCGTGGACGGGATTGATTTGGACGTTTCGGAGGGAGAGTTCTACGGGTTTCTTGGTCCCAATGGTGCGGGAAAGTCTACGACCATTAAGATGCTCACGGGGATGCTCCGGCCCACCAGCGGCCAGATGATCGTGGCGGGCTACGACATGGCGAGCCAGCCGCTCGAAGTCAAGCGCGTGATCGGGATTCTCCCCGAGGAAACCAGCCTCTATGAGCGCCTCACGGCTCGTGAGATGCTGCTCTTTGCCGGTCAGATGTACGGCCTCAATCGCGCGGAGACCCAGGAGCGCACCCAGGACTTGCTGGGCGTGATGGAGCTGACGGGCGATGCCGACAAGCTGATCGTGGACTACTCCATGGGCATGAAGAAGAAAGTCGCGCTAGCGGCAGCGCTGATCCACCGGCCTCGCGTGCTCTTTCTCGATGAGCCTTTTAACGGTATTGACCCCATCTCCGTGCGTGCGATCCGCGATGTCTTAAAAGCTCTCACCGATCATGGCACGACCATCTTTTTCACCTCGCACGTGATGGAAGTGGTCGAGCGGCTCTGTACTCGGATCGCGATCATTCAAAAAGGAAAGCTGGTCGGTCAAGGCACCATCGCAGAGCTGCGCGAGCAAGCGGGGGAAGATGGCGCTCTGGAGGATGTCTTCCTCAAGCTCGTCTCCGCCGAAGCCACCAACACGGAGAGCCTGAAGTGGCTCTGATTTCTTCCCCCCTAACCCCCGCCCGGCGGGGGGACAAATCTGAATATGATTCCTTATATTTCCCCCGCTCGGCGGGGGCTAGGGGGGCGGACGCATGGCTCTAAGGCAGCTGATGTGGCTGCGCTGGAAGCTTACCCAGCGCGGCTTTACCCGGAGCCGTAGCACGCTGATCGGCTCCATTATCGGCCTGGTCTTTCTTGGACCGTATGCCCTGGCGCTGGCAGGCGCACTGGGCTATGGGCTCTTTAAACTCAATGTCAACTTAGGCGAGCACACGCTTCGTGCGGCGCTTCTTTTAGTGGCAGGCATCTGGACGGTTGGGCCGCTCTTGGGCTTTCAGCTCAATGAAGCGCAAGACATCACGCGGCTCTTTGTCTACCCGGTACCGGTGCGCAAGCTTTTTCTAGGCGCGATTGCCGGGTGCCTGCTGGATCTGACGACGATCCTTCTTCTGCCTACACTGGTCGCGGTGATCGTAGGGGCGGCGTTTCATGGCGTGGCAGGAGCGCTGATCGCTACGATTGCCATGCCGCTCTTTCTGTTCCAGACCCTGGCGGCGAGCCAAGCCGTGACCCTGGCGCTTCAGGGGGTTCTGCAGAGCCGAAAGTGGCGCGATATGGCCCTGATTATCGTCCCGCTTTTTTGGATGATCTGGCAGCTTGGGATGCAGAATATCGGGCGTGACGCGGGCAAGGTGAACTGGAAGGCATTTCTGGTCAGCACGCCGTGGGAGGCCGTGAGCTTCCTGCCGTCGGGGCTTGCGGCGCGTGCCGTGGGCGCGGGGATGAAGGGCATGTGGCCGCTGGCGATTGCCTATCTCGGGGCGCTGGGGCTCGTCACGGTTGCCACGTTCACCCTCTCTGCCTGGCTGGTGGGAAAAGCCTACGAAGGCGATGCGGTAGGCGTCCCCGCCCCGAAGCCCTCCTCCCTTAATCCCTCCTCCCGACCCCGGGAGGAGGGAAAATCTCCCCCCTCTCCCCTCCTCCCAGGATTGGGAGGAGGGGCCGGGGGAGGAGGGATCATCGGGGCAATCTTCCAGAAAGAGTGGCGTGTCTTTACCCGCGACCCGTACTTCCGGCTCATGGCGATGAACTTTGTCTACATGCTGGGCTTTGGGGTGTTTATGTCCTTTAATCGGGGCAAGGGCGGCGATGGTATGATGTTCTCTGAGGCCCGCACGACCGGGGCCCTCTGGCTGGCAACTTCCCTGACGCTCTTTCAGCAGAGCATCCTCTCCTACAATATCTTCGGCCCCGAAGCCAATGCGGCCACACTCCTCTTTGCCTTTCCCACACGCCGTCGGGAGCTGCTGATTGGCAAGAACCTAGCGAATCTCTCAGCGATTCTCCCGCTCAATATCGGGGCTACGGTGATGCTCTGTCTGGTGCTCAAGCGGCTCGACATGCTGGTGTTGCTGCTGCCTTGGATGATCTGCGCCTCGGTGCTTCTGGCGGCGGTGGGCAATGCGGTCTCGGTGATGATTCCCTACCGAGTCAACACGCAGGGGCTGAAGGCGCGGCAGAGCAATAGCGGGGGAGTGGGCTATGCATTTTTGAGCCTGGGAATCAGCCTGGCGGCGCTGGTGCTCTACGCGCCGGTTCTGGCCGCCGTCTTGGTGCCGCACTTCTGGATCGGGCATGCCTGGCTCTCGGTCACGGTGCCCTTTGCCATTCTCTACACGGTCGGTCTGTACTTTCTCTCGCTGCGCCTCACCGAGCCGTGGCTACTGGAGCGCGAGCCGGAGATCATCGCCCGCGTCGCCCGCCCCGAGGGATAAAAAATGCCTTCTGCCGGAAATCGCCTCGACGGAAATCGTCGGGCTGTAGGGCACTTCGCGCCGCGCCTTCGGCGGAATTCTACCGATGAGGCCCCATTTTACCGACGAGGGACGAGGAGGCGGCGCAAAGCGCCCCAAAGCGGGACGTTCACCGTCCACGCTAACCAGACAATTGCCATCACGAGATTTATGACAGAATGAAAAAATCTGAGCCTTGTAAGTGTTTCGTGTGTTAGCTGTGCTCTAATATCCTGACAATGACACTCTGGTGGCTACGGCGACCCGCGACAACAACTTCGCTTTCCGAGCGTGACTTGCTGACCCAAGCGCGTGCGGGAGAGAGAGAGGCGATTCGTCGCCTGCTCACGCCTCACGAGCCACTGATCTTCCGGCTCTGTCTGGCAATTCTGGGAAATCGTACGGATGCGGAAGACGCGGCACAAGAGACTCTTCTCGCGGCGATTCGGGCGCTCCCCAAGTTCCGGGGCGAGGCCCAGCTCTCGACCTGGCTGGTGCGGATCGCACGCAATGTCTGCACCAAGCGTCGCCCCATAAGTGCCTCGCTTGACGATGCAGGACTGTCTGTGGCGGGGCCAGAAGACGCGGTGTTGGAGAGGGCTTTGCTGCAAGAAGCACTGGCGCACCTCACCGAGCTTCAGCGCAGTTGTTTAGTGTTGCAAGCTGTCGAGGGCTGGAGCATCGCCGAGATCGCCAGTAGCCTGAGTGTCACGTCCAAGAAAGTCGAAAACGAGCTGTATCGTGCCCGAAAGGCGCTGGCTCGTTGGGAGGAAAGCAGTCATGGAAACTAAATGGACAGAAGAGATTCACAAGACGCCACAGCCTGAGTCGGGAGTCTTGACAGAGCGTGCGCTGGCCCAAGCGCCCCAAAAATCACGCCGCACGTTGCGTCCTTATGCCTACGGAAGCCTTGCCTTGGCCGCGACATTGCCCGTCGCGTTCTTGCTCTTGCCAAAGATGAGCATACAACCACAAAAAGTTGTTGCACTAACGCAAGGAAAGTCAATGCCGACGCAAGAAAAGTCAATGCCGACGCAAGGAAAGTCAATGCCGACGCAAGGAAAGTCAATGCCGACGCAAGAAAAGTCAATGCCGACGCAAGAAAAGTCAATGCCGACGCAAGAAAAGTCAATGCCGACGCAAGAAAAGTCAATGCCGACGCAAGAAAAACTTCTTGCTGAACCTGAGATTGCTACTTTGGGGCTTCAAAAGCATGTTGTGCAGGAGAATGAGGAGCCTCTTTCGCGACAGGCACGTGGCGGTGTGGCTGCCCGAGGTCTCTCTGCGCTATCGTCCTCCTCCAACGCACGTGGAACTCAGCTTGCGTTTGCCATGGGGGAGCGGTTGGCGGAATTTGAAGGAGTGCCTCTGACACCGCTTCCCAATGCTCCGACCTCTGAAAATCCCCTGCTCAAAACAATCTTAATGCGCTGGCCCGATGGCACTGTCGTGGGCACACTGGTTCTCGCAAACAATACGAAAGAGCGGGGAGCGCTCCCCAAAGCTTATCTGGTCTATGTTGCTGCTTTCGATGCCAAGGGAACGCTGGTCTCTACAGCGCAAACCGAGCTACCAGGCGCGGGCGGAACAGCGACGGTAAAACTCGGCCTCGCCCCGACGGCGCAGCACTACCAACTCGCGCTCTTTGCCAAGCCTACTCCGCCCAAAGAGGAGATGGTGGTTGCAGGCTATCTCGTTCGGCATCTTGTGGGAGACGTGCTCCCGTCTTCCACAAGCCAGATAACCCTTCACGAGCCGCAGTTCTATGAGAGCAACTACTACAAGACTCTCTCGGCGAACCTCTCTGTCTCCACCGTAAAACTGGGCGATGCGGCAGGCTACACCGTGCACGGGGCACTCTTCGACGAGAAGGGCGCACTCCTCTCCACAGATCAAGCGCCTCTCAAATCGCCCAGGATAATCTCCGTCAGACCGCTTCAAGCCGAGTATAGCCAGGAAGTCTCGCTTGGCTTTGGTGTGACGGGCCGACATGCCGCCCACTACCAGCTTGCCGTTACCGCCCCCACGCCCAAACCACAAAACTTCCGGCTTGGGGAGTATCTGGTTGCTCAGAAGCAGGCAATACCTGCCACCGCAGCACGTGGTCTCTCTGTGGTTCTGAAACCCGAACTCTCTGGGCTAACGCCACGGGTAGTGATTACCCTGCCGAGTGACCCGGAGACGCTAAGCCTGCATGCCATTCAGACCCAACAGAGCCTCGCGCTTGAGCCACAGACCGCTCGCAGTAGGATAGAACTCAGCCGCAGCAACGATCCTTTGAACTTCACCTTCTCTCTGAGTACACTCTCTAAGAAACCTATTAACGCCCCGGATGCAAGCTTTACGGTGGCCTCTGTCACGACCGAGACGGACGGCTCGCTGCTCCTCCTGCCGCCTCCCTGCCTCAGCCCGATGGAAGAGATCTTCAAGAACCCCAAGCTCCGTGACTACACTCAGATCAGGCTCACGCCTTCGACAGTGGCCGCACTCAAAGCCAAAGGAATCACGGAGTTTGTAGGCAGGTCTATTCAGGCGAGTGGCAAGAGCGAGAGCGTTCTCAATCTCACTCGTCCTGCCTTTGAAGTGACGACTGTCACCGTGGAGAAAACTGAGGATCTTTCTGTTACTCAGCCTCCAATGGCGAGCTTTACGGTGGTGTTGGTCAATCCTGAAGAGGATGGTTCGCTGGTGCTGATCCCCAAAACCAGTGTGCACTCCGCGACGGAGGCTCGTCTGACGCAGGAGATTCTCAAGAACCCCGAGCTACGCGACTATACTCAAGTCAAGCTCACTCCCAGCGTAGTAGCGGCACTGAAGGCGAAGGGGATCACGGAGTTTGTGGGCAAGTCTATCCAGGCCAGTGGCAAGAGTGACAATAGTCTCTATCTTGCGTACCCTGCCTTTAAAGTGACAACCATAACGGTCGAGAAAACAGAAGATTTTCAGATAGGTCTACCGCTGGTGCTCAAGCCTATCGAGCCTCCACAACTACCTCGTTTAAGCACTCGCCCCCGGCTAATCCTTGGTGGGGAGTCGCCCGAGACGAAGGTGGAAGTTATCCGACAATTACAAGGCCAAGACTTTCTGCGGCAGCTCCGCGCAGCAAAAAATGCCCAGGGGCGCTACGAGCTTCTGATCAGCCCAGAGTTCAACGAGATACTTCTAGCGGCGGCGCAGCGTGGCGAGGAAGCGACGGTGATTCAGCTGGTGCAGTGGTCGTGGTTTGGCGGGCCAGACGAAGCAGCCAAGGGCGGCAATGGCGTTACGTGGGCCGCGTACTGCCCGACGATTGAGCCCGTCAAGGCGCTCCTGGAGCGCGGCGTCCCCGCCGGAGTCGCCGATGCCAGTGGCAACACGGGCCTGCACCGTACCTACCGACCCGAGATCGCCGAGCTTCTTCTCAAGCACAAAGCCCTCACGGAGACCAAAAACGCCGACGGTGAGACGCCGCTCCTAGCCCAGACGCGCCAAGCCGACCGCTGGCTAGGGCGACGGGGCGTCATACAAGCGCTCCTGAGTGCCGGGGCCAACCCCAATGCCACTGACAACCAGGGACGAACCCCGCTGATGTGGGCAGCAAAAAGCGGCCTGCCCGATTTTGTGGAGGCGCTGCTCAAGAAGGGCGCGGACCCGAAGCGCAAGGACAAAGACGGCAAGACCGCCCGCGACTATATCGCCGCCTGGCCATGGGGCATGGCTCCGGGTCTCCTCACCCCCGAGGGAGCCGCACAGCTCCAGCGTGACTCCGAAGCAGACCGAGCACGAGTGGAGCAACTTCTCGGAGGCAGATAAAAAACGGCTTCCGTCCGGCAGGACGTCCGGCGCGAAGCGCCTCTAGCGAGGGATTTTCAACCCCTCGTCCCAAAGGAAAATAAAACGATGAAAAAACTAGGATATGTTATCCGTGTCACGAAGCAGACCCAGGCGAAAGAGGGGCTGAACTACACGCTTGTCGCGAATCGTGTTTCTCCCGAGGCGGTGCTTGTCTCGATGGAAATTCCCCGTGAAGGAAAGCTGAAGGACATGAGCCGAGTGACCATGAACATTCGGCCTATCCTTCCCCCTTCCCAATCCCGCCCTGTCTCCCACAGCCCGCTGGTCTATGCGACGCTGCAGACGACAGAAAACAAGAAGGGCGTCTGGAACGTCTCGTTCCAGCTCGCTTCGGAGCTGGCGGAGCGCTGCTCGGTGGATCTCCTGATACCCAAGGGGTCAAGAGAGTATTTTTCCTACGCCGTGGAACTCAAGGAGTACATCACCGACGCTTCCCCCGCCCCCTTCCTTTTTGGGGCTGGTCGGTAGTCCAAAAGCACTCTTTCAGCCGCTCCCAGACATCACCGACGCTTCTTCCTGCTAGGCCGCGCAATAGTAAGCGGGAAGTGGGTAAACTAAGAGCATGGCACGAATTGAACATGCAAAGACGCAGAACCCGCAGATCGCGACGCTTACTTTTTGGGGCGGTGTGGGGACGG
>NZ_JANNYP010000174.1:0-5041 GCF_031410135.1 Armatimonas sp.
GCTCATGAACATCTTTGGCGGAGAGCTGACGACCCGCACCGAGGAGCAGCAAACGCAGTGGTATCGAGACAACGGACTGCCGGAGCCGCCGCCGATCTGGGAGGGAACACAGTACCGACTGGGGCCGCGACCTGACTGGGAAGAGGCGTTTCAAGCAGCACTGGTTGGTCGAAATGCTGCCGCACTTTTCTGGGACTTCTCGGATCGGGTACGTTTTTACGAAGTGCTTGCTGTGGAGGTGGAGTTGTGAGTACTAAGCTCTATCTTGTCCGTCTTTATCGAGGCTATCGGTTCCCTGAGCAAGCGTTTTCATGGCGGCGGACGGCCCACCCTCCGATTATCGCGTGTTTCCACGCTCGTGAGTTAGCGGATGTTTATGTCGCCACGCATTTGCCGCTCTGGCAGAATCCCTTCGATAGCTATGCACTGTATGTACGCCAAAGTTATGGAATTGAGCCTTGGCGTGAAGATGAGGATATTCCTAAAGAACCAGAGCGTGTCGTTGCTTGGGTGGACTTTCTGGCAGCCCTGAGCCAGCTCAACCTTCCTGAGCCCCCGATGCCACCTAACGACGACGAAGATGAGGTACAGGCATGCCTCAAGCGCTGGTGGGACGAAACGGAGCTGACGAACGAGCAACGTGAGGCACTCTGGCGGCTGATTGATCCAAAGCCCTACCGCATTGACGAAGTGGAGCTGGAGGGGACACCATGATTGTCTATCTCGTTCAGAAGCTCCACTGGGAGTACAACGACAACTGGTTCGAGCGCGAGGGCGATGAGCCGGTGAAGGCGTTTGAGAGCCGCGACGACGCGCTGCTCTGGGCGGAGCTGCTGGAAGACGAAGCGCGGCGTGAGCTGGAGAAAGGTGAGGGAGTGGGGTTCTCCGTCAATCCCCTGCGTGTCTTCGGCGGCACCGAGCGGGCGACCTCACTGACCTACGACGAGCTCTGGGAGAAACTGGACGAGGCGGGCCTGCTCACCCCTCCGCCCACCGATGATCTCTACGAGCAAGCGTGGTGGCGTGCACTCTGGCCGCGCATCACGCCCGTGCAGCGCGATTGGCTCTGGAGCCTGCTGGATGGCGTGCAGTTCTACGAAGTGATCGAGACAGAGCTGGAGGAAACAAAATGAAACCACTCATGCACGCGCGCTCGTCGGTGCGCAAGTTTGGCGGTGCTCCTGAGGACTACCTGCCGATCCATGAAAAGATGGACTCGACCAAGGCGGCGCACGCGGAGGTGACCCACCGCTGCGTCTTTCACTCGGCGTTTGGGATCTTTCTGATCGAGGAGCTGTTCGGGCAGACGCTGACCAACTCCGACGGCAAAGAGGTCTTCGTGCGCGATGTCGCCGAGCAGCACGTTCTCGAAGACCTCGGCTGCATCCCGTCGCTCTCTGACTGGCTCAAAGAGATGCCCTCGCAGCCGTGGATGGCGGGCGCACGTAAGCTCAAGGCCAGCGAGATCGAGCTTGTTCCCGCACGAGGACGAGATTGAGAGAAGCAAGAGTCGCAGGGGTCTTGCTGGGGCTGGCGGCGGGCGACCGAATCGGTGGGCCGGTGCGGATGGCGCTTCGTCTGGCACAGAGCCTGGTGCACTGTGGGGGATTCTCGCAAGACGATCTTACGGCACGTTATCTGGAGTGGTGGCGCACCGATGCTTTTGATATGGGGCCGACAGCTGCACGAGTCTTTTTGCGGGTGGAGCAGGGCCACGACTGGGAAACTGCCGCGCTCCAGGTAGACCGAGAAACAGGTGGCATGACCGCAGGCTGCAATCCCGCGCACCGGAGTGCACCGCTGGCGATGTGCTCTGCGATCCACACGGATGCGCTGGCGGAGCTGGCACGGCGTGAAGCAAAACTGACACACTGTCACCCACTGGCAGGTGATGTCGCCGCGGCTGTGGTCTGTGTATGTCGTTTCCTAATCGAGGGGGATTCTTGGGAGCTTGCCTGCCAGAAAGCAAATGTCAGCTTAGAGCACTCTTCGGTCGGCCCGCTCTCCCGAGGAGGCTTTGCCCTGGAGGTGCTTCGTGCCGCTGTGGCGCTGGTGAGTGCCGCTGACTCCGCCGAGGAAGCCCTGGAAAGTGCGATTGCGTTTGCTGGTCCCGCGAACTACTGCCCTGTTCTTGTGGGGAGCCTCGCGGGTGCCCGCTGGGGCGTAGAAGAGATTCCAGATTCATTGCTTGCATTTCATGCCTCTTTGCTTCCTGATCTCTACGAAACGGCTCAGGCGCTTGCAATGGGTTGGAAAATGTCAATTCGGGAATAATAGCCTCATGTTATTTTTTCAAACCGTGACAGGGACGCTGACTCTGGGCGAGAAAACCATTCCTCTGAAGTTTGCGTATGCCTTTGAGCGCACCAACGACGAAGCGCTGCCACCCAAGACAGGGCTTTGTCTTCTGCTTACCGACCAAGCCGTACCGCTTGAGGCGCTGGAGGGGACATTTGGGCTCTATCCGCTCCACCAAGATGGCAAGCTTGCCGCAGTGGAGTTCCAGCTGGATCAGAAAGATGCGGCGCAGAACTTCAGGGGGCATCTATTTCCCACGCTACCGCAGACACCGGGTAGTTTTTTTGTTCAGGGCAAAAAGTACTTCTCGGAACTGAAGCTAACAGGGGGCGTGATTGAGGGGAAAGTTGCCTCGGAGGAGGAAGAAGCTCCGGCACCTGGCGGCGAGCCGTTGCACTACCGCTACGAGGCAACTTTCCGTGCCCCTATTCGAAAAGCGCCCGCCGTCACGAAGATTGTTCAGGGCAAGCTCGCCCAGACGCACGCCTTTGTGCCGGTGATCAGCCGCTACTTCGCCGCCATGCGCAAAGGCGACTACCCTGCGATGCAGAAGCTCGTTTCGAGGAGCACTCTGGCCGCGTGGGTACGGCTGGAGAAGCGGATGGGCGCAGCAGAGTACCGCAAGCAGCTCGCGGCGTTTGGCAAGATGATGGAGTTCAACCCGAAGACGATTACCCATATTGTGCTACGGGGCGATCAGGCGACGGTGGTCTCCAAGGTAAAAGGCGGCAAAGACATTGCGGCACTGCGACGCGAGGACGGTATTTGGAAGCTGCATGTTCCCTAGTGTGAGATATTAAAATGGTATGAAAATCTTCATGACTTCTTCATCCCGCAGACATACCCTACGCCCTAAGCAGGCGCAGGAGCCTGCGAGAAAAGAGGAGTCTGAAGATGAAGAAGCGATTACACATTGCGGCGACTGCGACCCTTTTTCTGGGCGTGGGAGCGTGCGGGGGCGTGAGCTCTGTCTTTACCCCCATCGGTGCAGAGACGCCCGGGCTGACCCGAGCCGAGCAAGAACTTTTTGAGGAAGGCAAGACCGTTTTCGCCACTGCGGAAGACGTAGATGAGGGGCTAGGGCCGGTCTTCAATGGCCGTAGCTGTGGCGAGTGCCACTCGGCGGGCGGGGTCGGAGGTGCGGGCGAGGACTTACTCCTCTCCCGTGTGACACGCATCGGGGCGGGCTCCGGGGCAAGCTACTCGGACTTAGTGGAGTGGGGCGGGCCGGTGCTTCAGCGCCGCACGATTGACGAGCTGGAGCCAGGGCACAATATTCCTGCGGAAGTGGTTCCGGCAGGCGCGGAGCATGTCTCGCGGCGCATCACCACGCCGCTCTTTGGGGCAGGCTTGATGGAGGCCATCTCCGACAGCACGATTCTGAGCAACATCAACAGCGGCGACCCCGACGGCATCACGGGGGTGGCGAACTACGTGGACGATCCCATCACGGGCAAGCGCCATGTCGGGCGCTTTGGCTGGAAGTCACAAGTGGCGACGCTAGAGCACTTCTCTGCCGATGCCTATCTGAACGAGATGGGAATCACCACGCTCACGTTCCCCCTGGACCTTCTGCCGCAGGGCAAGGCGCTCTACGATGTCGTGCCGGAGCCCGAGGACGATGGCGAGGACTTACAGCTCTTTGCGGGCTTCATGCGTCTTCTCGCCGCGCCCGATCCCGCACCCGCCACTCTGGCAAGTGGTCGCGGAAACCAGGTTTTTACCAAGATCCGGTGCGCGGCCTGTCATGTCCCGACACTCCAGACGGGCAGTAGCACGGTGGTGGCGCTAGCGAACCGCCCCGTGAACCTCTACTCGGACTTGCTGACCCATAACGTGGGCACGGGGGATGGAGTTGTGCAAGGTGCCGCAGACGGCGACCACTTCCGCACCGCACCGCTCTGGGGCTTGCGGCTACGCAAGTTCTTCCTCCACGATGGTCGCGTTACAACGGTGGATACGGCGATCCGTGCACACGGCGGCGAGGCAATGGCGGCAAAACTGCGCTACCAGGAGCTGAGCGAGGCGGATCGTGCGAACTTGCTAGAGTTCCTCGGGACCCTCTAAAGACAAAAATCCCCCGTATCGCAGCCTGCGGTACGGGGGATTTCCTTGTGTTTCCCCCACATGTGGGGGCCAGGGAGCTTATCCCTTGAGCGCGTCGGCACCGCCCACGATCTCAGCGAGCTCTTTGGTGATGCTGGCCTGACGGGCACGGTTGGCCGCGAGCGTGAGACCCGCGATCATCTTTCCTGCGTTGTCGGTTGCACTCGACATGGCGGTCATACGGGCGCCGTGCTCACTGGCCACGGACTCGATCAGTGCCTGGTAGACCATGGTGTCCACCGAGCGAGGGAGCATATTGCCGAACAGAGTGGCTGCATCGGGCTCGAAGATATAGTCCTCGCTACCGCCCGCGCTCTCCTCGGTCTCTTCGGCGACCATCGGGAGCATCTGGACACTCATGGGCTTCTGGACAAGTGCGGAGAGGAACTTGGTGTAGACCAGATAGATCACATCCACTTCACCGCTGGTGTAGAGGTCTCGCGCTTGCTTGGCGATCTCCTGCGCTTCGGCAAAGCTGGGATTGGTCATATTGAGTACGAACTCCCCGGCGATGGCATAGGGGCGGCGACGGAAGTAGGTCTGCACTTTGCGACCTGCAAGCAGTAGCTTGGTCGTCTCTGGGGTGACGGTTCCCCCGTTGAGGCCACCGGTTCGTAGCACTTCCTGAACTTTTTTC
>NZ_JANNYP010000175.1:0-3077 GCF_031410135.1 Armatimonas sp.
CTTGCCACAAATTGGTACGATGCGAGCTATCCCTACCGCAAAAACAAACTGCGCTGTCCTCGTCTTTCTGATCCCAATGGCATTGGCTATGCGATGGACGAACGGCTCTCGGAGCGCTCCCTAGATAAGATCGGTGCTCCACACGACAAGACCCCCTTACTCTACGAATCGCGTAGCATTTTGCCCAATGCCCATGACCCGCTAGCCAGCTTTGTCGGGCGGCACGATCATCAGATGGGCTGGATTGGGTTTGTGGACGGGCACGTAAAAATGGAGACAGAGGGCGGAAAGCCCCGTTCCCGGTGAAACGCTTGGGCGAGGGGTTTGGCGCGGTACAATAGTTCCCGTGAATACATTTAGCGCCCCCCTCTCCGACTCCGATCCCGAGATTTTTGCCGCCATTACCGCCGAAGACCACCGCCAGGAAGACAAGCTAGAGCTGATTGCCAGCGAGAACATCGTCTCCCGCGCCGTGCGTGAGGCCCAGGGCTCCAGCCTGACCAACAAGTACGCCGAGGGCTATCCCGGACGGCGCTACTACGGTGGCTGTGAGCATGTGGACGTGGTCGAGAACCTTGCCATCGAGCGTGCCTGCAAGCTCTTTGGTGCCGAGTACGCCAACGTCCAGCCGCACTCCGGGGCCAACGCCAACATGGCCGTGTTTTTTGCGCTACTCAATCCCGGCGATAAGTTCCTTGCGATGGACTTGGCACAAGGCGGCCACTTAACGCACGGCTCCCCCGTGAACTTCTCCGGCTTTATCTACGAGCCCATCGCCTATGGCCTCAACGCCGAAGAAACGCTCGACTACGACCAGATTCGCGATCTTGCCAAGAAGCACAAGCCCAAGATGATTCTTGGCGGCGCGACGGTCTACCCGCGCATCATTGACTGGAAAATTCTCCGTGAGATCGCCGACGAGATCGGGGCGGCATTCTGGGTGGACATGGCCCATATCGCCGGGCTGGTGGCCGGTGGCGAGCACCCGTCCCCGCTACCCCATGCCCATGTGGTCACGACCACCACCCACAAGACCCTACGCGGGCCGCGTGGGGGGTTAATTCTTGCGGGAAAAGACACCGAGAACCCACTGGGCATCAAGAACACCAAGGGCGAGACGCGCCTGCTCTCCGACCTGCTGAACATGGCGGTCTTCCCCGGAATGCAGGGCGGCCCCCTCATGCACGTCATCGCCGGAAAAGCCGTCTGCTTCAAAGAGGCCATGGACCCTAGTTTTGCTACCTACCAGGCGCAGATTCGCAAGAACGCCAAGGCGCTGGCTGAGTCAGTCGTCAGCCACGGTTTTCGGTTGGTCTCCGGCGGCACGGATAACCACCTGATGCTCGTGGACCTGCGTGCCAAGAAGCTAAACGGCAAGCGGGCACAGGAAGTCTTGGACCTGGCCGGAATCACCGCCAATAAGAACGCCATCCCCAACGATCCCAACCCGCCGTTTAAGACCAGCGGCCTGCGCCTCGGAACCCCCGCCGTCACCACACGCGGCATGACCGAGACCGAGATGCCGATTATCGCCGAGCTGATCAACCGCGCCCTAGAGCAGCGCCACGACGATGCCCTGATCGCCGGAATCCGCGAGGAAGTCAAAGCCCTCTGTAATAAATTTCCGGCATGGGATTAGTCACATGATGCCTGAGCTCTCCTCCAAAACACCACCTTCGCATCATTTTGAATTCCTTGATGGTATTCGGGGCCTCATGGCTGTATATGTTTGCCTTTTCCATATTCGAGAAGAGAGCGTAAAAAGCCTCTCTGAAGGAGGGCGTCTCCTCAGTCTCCCCTTACATTTTGGGCATGCGGCCGTTTGTGTCTTTATTGTGCTATCAGGCTTTGTTCTCATGGCCCCCGTCGCGCGTAGCGATAATCCACTAGGACAGATACCGGGTGGACTATTGCCCTATTTTCTTCGACGGGCACGCCGTATCTTACCTCCGTACTATGCCGCTTTTGCCATGACGTTCTTAATGGGTATTCTCTCACCTGAGGGTTTCAAAGCCCTCAGACAGTTCGATCTACCTGTCCTCCAGCGATTATTATTTACGGAAAATAGTGCTTGGCACTATGCGATTCCTCATCTTCTCCTCATCAATAACTGGGGTGAACAATGGCAAACATTAGACTACCCCCTGTGGAGCGTCGCACTGGAATGGCAACTGTACTTTTTCTTTCCCTTAGTCTTTCTCCCCCTACTACAAAAAATTAAAATTACGACACTTATCCTGCTGGTTCTGCTTGTGAGTGTTCTTCCTGCAAGCCTGCTTCCTTATAACTATAGTGGTATGTGGACTTTCCCCTGGTTAGCCGCACTCTTCTGTCTCGGAATGCTAGGTGCTCTTGCTTGTTTCTCACCACAGCTTATCCCATCATCAGGTAAAATATTCCTGCTAAGTTCCAACCGTACAATTAGCTTGCTAGCAGCGATCACAATCGGCCTTATTTTCGCTGCGGATCAACCAAACCTATACCGAATTTCTTGGATAGCAGACCTATCAATAGGAATAACTACCATAATTTTTATTATTAAAAATTTAAAAAACACAAAAAAAACAAAGGCTATTCAGCTCCTAACAAATCCTTCAATTTTATACCTAGGATCAATATCCTATTCAATATATTTAATACATAAACTAGTTTTAATAAAATTAGGAGGCATTTTCAAACACTTAACAAATCATTATATCATCCATGATGACATATTTTTCCTATTATTCATAACAGTGGGAACTACTACAGTAATAGTAATATCACACCTATTCCATATCGCATTCGAACGTCCCTTTATGAAAAAAAAATCAATCAAATGAAATTGGGCGATCATTGATAGTACAACGCCCGTCGTGGGATGAGTATTTTCTGAGCATTGCCCGTGAGGTGGCGACGCGCTCGACCTGTGAGCGCCGCCATGTCGGGGCAGTGATCGTGCGCGACAAGCGAATTCTCACGACGGGCTACAACGGCTCGCCGCCGGGGCAGAAGCATTGTACGGAGGTCGGGTGCCTACTGGAAGACGGGCGCTGCATTCGGACGTTGCACGCCGAACAAAACGCGATTGCGCAGGC
>NZ_JANNYP010000176.1:0-12261 GCF_031410135.1 Armatimonas sp.
TCATGCTCTGTGGTGAAGCATCTTCATGAGGACTGTTTTACTGATGTAGAAGATGGCATTAAGGATGCTTCGAATTTCGAATTCCCTGGGTCTGCCTGCTTTGGATGGGTCACGCTCAGGAAAATATGGCTGAATGAGGAGCCACTGAGCATCGGTTAAATCGCTGTCATAAACACGTTCCATACCCCAAATATCGGCAGGGGAGGCGAATTTTTACACAGGTTCTGAGAGAGTCAAAGCACCAGCCACCGAGAGATGCTCGTACTTACAGGGAGTCTTCAAGCTGGGAGTCTCTCCCTTTCGTGACCAAGTGCGAACCACACTTGGCAACAACCGGAACGCCGATTCATCTACAAAGACGATGCTGGCTCCGCTTCGGACTGCCCCTTTTTTAGGTTGGCCCATCCACCACGGAAGCCATCCACTTGAGCTTTACGTTTCTGTTTAGCCTCCACCTGAGGCTTTTGAACCGAAAAGCCTTCCTCAATCAGGGCGTTGCGAATCGTGGTTGCCCCCGCTTTGATGCCAAGCTCCTTGCTGGCCATTGCCTTGACACGTTTGACCGTCCAGACATCACCGGTGAAGCCACAGGCTTCTGCTCCTTGCTCAACGAGAGTCGCGATCTGTTTCTTTTGCTCCTCTGTCAAGCGTGGAGGTCGTCCGGGGCTGACTTTGACTCGCAGTGTCTCGGGCCACTGTTCTTGCGGAATGTCTTTGACCTTCGTGATCCACTGGCTGATGGCTCCTTTGGTCACTCCCAGAGCTTCGGCAATCGTCTTCTGTTGCCAGCCTTTCTGGTACAATCGAACGGCTTGGAGTCGCCGTTCGGTCTGCCAATCGCGATTTGTCATAAAGAGAGTTTACAGCATTACCGAGAGATCAATACCTTCATTTTTGAAGTATATGCATCAACATACAGTTCTGCAATTTTATTCCAATTATATTTATTACTAACCATTAGTTTACCTGCCATGCCAAGGTTTTTTCTGTGTAAATCATCTATTAGCAAGATTTTTAAATATTTATAAAGATCATGATTATCTTGATTTTCAATACTATAACCATTTACTCCATGTTCAACAAGTTCTTTTACTGCGGGAGCGCTACCCGAAATAACAGGCAAACCATTTGCCCAAGCCTCAATATATGTAATCCCAAATGCTTCGGCATCAGAAGGCATACAGAAAATATCTGCCGCAGCAAAAGCATGAGCCTTATCTTGATCAGACACTCTACCTAGATCTAAATGATTTTCTTTACCTATTATAGGATAAGGAGGCTCAGTATCTGGGCCAATAGAGACCAGTATTGCATCAGGGAATTCTTTGATAATTTCTTTCATAACTGTACAAAGTGTATGGTAGCCTTTATATTTTTGTTTTCTTCCAACAAAAAGAACGATTTTCTTTTTATCAATACCATGCTTACTTCGAAAATATTCACCATCACCAACCTCTGTAAATCCAGGCGCATGATATACAGTGATAATATCTGATTTAACACCTTTACTATTAAGATATTTTTTTTCATATTCCGATAAAGCAAAAACGATATCAACTCTATTATAAAAATCAATATCTAACTGACTATCTGCCCATGCACCAGGATGTGTCGAAGGTGTAACAGCAATCAATGCACCTTTTTTTCTTCCTTCACTTAGAGCAACATCGGAGAGCGCATCTCGCCCGGCACCAATATAATGTACAACATCTATTTTTTCTGATAGAATATTCCTGATGCCTTGTCCATAAGCGCTTCTCAAAATCATGAGTGCTATTTTATGAAAATTTGGACGTGTATATAAAGAATTTAATCTAGCCAATAATGGCTTTAGTATTCCACGCGGCCTAATATAGTGAATTTTCCAATTCTCTCGTAGAATAGGATCAGATTCTTCAAATTCATCAAATTCAAAAACTCCAGGCTTTTTTTTATTTTTGTACCTTGATATCCCAACAACATCATGATTTAAAGAAAGAAAGTCGCCTAATTGACGATTGTAAATCTCTTGCCCGCCAATAGCAGTACAGCATCGTGAAGCAACAATGCAAATTTCCAAACGATCAGGTATATGTTTATTTTTCATTTTTTGCCTTTTCAAATTTATAAAACATCAAAGTCAGGATGCAAATTTAGTATAACAAATTGAAAATCCCCTGCGAGATAGTAATAAATGATTATACTTATTATTTATTATTTCAAGTAAATTTTTCATATGGAAATTTATTTTTAGAACTATCTTAAAAATAAGAGAAAATGCAACCACATATATATAATATATGTTTTTGAAACTCTAGTATTCGCTCACTGGAGATCCTTGATACAAAAAAAGCTGCCTTCCTCAAAACCGTCTCCCCTTGGCTGCAAAAGCTCCGTGAGGTGGGTTGCCACACCAAAGATCCACGTCTTCCTCAGCCCAATCAATCATCCTTGAATCCGCTTGGAAATCGAGGTGATTACCATGATAATGGTGACGATCAACCATTGATTTCGCTCCCGAGGATGCATCAGTATTTACTTCATGAGTTTCAAAGGTGTCTGGTTCTTTTAGTGGGTTAGCTAACATAGTTATGAGATCATAGGGGAATACAATAGGTGTTAGCATTGTAGCATATCATTCCATGCAGGATTATGAAGAGAGTTTAGGGAACGAAGGGGTATGAAGGATTCAGGGCTCCCGGATGCTACTGGCTTGATCCGGGAACTACCGCGTATCCGTCGCTATGCACGTCAGAATGAGGAGACGGACTATCGGTTTCGAGAGTATCTCAAAGTGCGCCTGCCACTTTCGAATGCGGAGCTTGATGGGGTGGTGACGGAATTGACCACGGAGGTGTGGGGGCAAATAGACTGCCTAACCTGTGGGAACTGCTGTAAGACCCTGCAAATCGTGGTGGACGATAAAGATATCGTCCGTCTTGCTCGAAGGCTTGGAGTTTCGACAAAGGCTTTTGCGGAGCAATATGTGGGAGTGGCCCCCGATGGGGTGAAGCATTTTCTCTCCACCCCCTGCTCGTTCTTGGGCGACGGTAACCGCTGCACGGTCTATGAAGATCGTCCTCAGGCGTGCCGTGACTTTCCCTATCTCCAAGACCGAAATTTCCGCTCACGGACACTGATGATGATCGAGAGCTGTGCGACCTGCCCGATTGTTTTTAATGTCTGGGATCGGCTTAAGAAACGCTTTCCTATTCCCGCTAAAACTAACGTAAAAAAGCCTCGGTGAGGCCCGCGTCTACTGGGAGCGATTGTCCGGTGGTGAGTGGCAGGCGAGTGGGAGAGGCGAGCAAAAACACCGCTTCGGCTACGGCCTCGGGGGTGACGCGCTTTTTGAGGAGTGTGCGCTGGGCGTAGAACCCGGCGAGCTTTTCACGGAGTGCCTCGGTTTCCTCACTCTCGTCAAAAGTGATCCCGTACTTGGCCAGTGAGGTTAAGACGCGATCCCTTGGGAACTGATGGCTGCCGGAGACCACCGATGCGGGAGAGATAGCGTTCACACGAATCCCGTTCGGGCCACCCGCCACGGCCAGCTCACGGACTAAGTGATTGAGCGCGGCCTTGCTGGCATCGTAGGCAAAGCTGCCCTGCTTGGCTACGACGCCGTTGGCGCTGGAGATTAGCACGACTTGGCCGCCGCTTGCCTGCTCGCGCATGACCATCATGGCTTCATCGGCGGCGAGATAGCTCCCAAGCGTGTTGACATCAAAGGTCGTGCGCCACTGCGCTTCGGTGATGCGGCCTGTGTCGTCGGGCGAGAAGATCACGGCAGCCACGGCGATCAGCGTGTCAATCCCCCCGTAGGCCAGCACCGCCGCGTCCATCGCCGCCCGCACGGAAGCTCGATCCGTGATATTGCACTCCACGGCGATAGCACTCTCGCCATGCGGGGCCGCCGTCTCCTGGGCCAGCGAGAGATTTATATCGGCGCAGACCACCACAGCGCCGTCTTTCACCAGGCGATTCACGACCGCACGCCCGATTCCACTGCCCGTTCCCACCACGACCGCCACTTGCCGCGCCAGCTCCTTCTCCGGCGGCATGCGCTTTAGCTTCGCCTCTTCCAGGAGCCAGTACTCAATCCGAAACGCCTCACGGGGGCTGAGGGAGAGGTAGTTGTCCACAGCCCCCCCCGCCCCCAATAATGGGGGAGCCAATGATGTCGCGCCCTCCATCACATGGATGGCGTTAGTGTAGAACTCGCCGGTGATACGCGCTTCTTGCTTGTTCTTACCAAAGCTGAGCATCCCGACGCCAGGGATCAGCACGACACTCGGCTCGGCGCTGCGTAGCGCAGGTGAGCTGGGCTCTTTGTTTTGCTCGTAGTAGGCCGCGTAGTCCGCGCGGTAGCTGGGGAGGGCAAGCCGAATCGCATCAAGTAGCTCGATGGCCGTGCCGTTTTTGGCGTCCCAGCTCACCAACAGTGGCTTGACTTTCGTGCGTACAAAGTGATCTGGGCAGCTCGTGCCTTTCTCGGCGAGCGCGGCGGCATCCGCAGAGTTCACAAAGCGCAACACGGCGTCGGAGTCAGAGAAGTGCACGAGGTTGCGGCCCCGAAGTGCAGGCAAAACAAAGCGGGTAAGCTCGCGCCGATCCGTGCGCGTCTCGATCACTTGCCCGCCAAAGAGCGTCTCTTCATTGATGTGCTTGAGCACAAACTGCCCGATGAGATCGAGAACGCGCAGGGTGCTCTGGTAGCTCGACTTGGCATCGTCGCCCCAAGTGAAGATCCCGTGCGAGCCGAGGATAATCCCGTCACAGTTCGGGTTCTCGGCGATAGCCTTCTCCAGCCAGAGACCCAGCTCAAAGCCGGGGCGCTTCCAGGGCAGCCATACTAAATGCAGGCCCGTCTCGGCGCGAAGTTGTTCGAGAAGCTCTGGCCCATTTGCCGATGCCGCCAGCGCAATGGCCCAGTCGGGATGCAGATGATCCACGTGTCGGAAGGGCAGGAAGGCATGAAGCGGGGTGTCAATAGAGGCGGCACGTGGGTTGGTGCCAAAGACGCAGAGTGGATAGAGATCCACGATCTCATCTTCGAACTCCTCGCCTCGGTAGCGTGTTTTCAGTGCCTCTAGTTTGTCTTGGTAGAGCGTCGCAAAGCCATCGCGCTGGATGGTTCCCAGATCGCCGCCGGAGCCTTTTACCCAGAGCACGGTCGCGGCCTCTCCCGTCACGGGGTCGGGCATCGGGACTTTGGCGCTGGTGTTGCCCCCTCCAAAGTTCGTCAGGCGCGGGTCGGAGCCCAGTAAGTTCGAGCGGTAGCGCAGTAGCTCCGGCTCGTCGAGAGTCGCAGCGAAAGAGTCATCCCAGAGGTCAGAGAGAAGTGTCAAGGTCATGGAAGCATTCTACCTAAAAAGACGAAACGCCCCCCGCGCACAGCGCGAGGGGCGTTTAAGAGTGCTCACTTCTTTGTGGGAGCTTTTACGGGAACGGCGGCGGCTTGTCGTGCCGTTTCTGCACTATCGCGCTTCTGCTGCTCGGCATTGACTTTACCCTGCTTCTGGCCTGCCTTCTTGCCCACTGACTTCGGAGATTTATCGCCCATGGTATTCACCGGGACCTTTCACCCACCGGCCACCGCTGGCATTCGGGGGTGGCCCAGTATATCCCCTATCTCAGTCAGTGTCTGAGTTCTGGAGAAAGTGCGCCACTTCGATGAAATACGCACGAAGGGCCGGGGCGACAGGGGCGACGACCTCGGTGGCGACAAGGGCGGCTTCCATGTGCCTGAGCCAGGCATCACGGGCCGCCGGGCCTATCTTGAAGGGCTGATGGCGCATCCGCAGGCGAGGGTGGCCGCGCTTGACGGCATAGAGAGCTGGGCCACCAAAATACTGGATCAGAAACAGGGCTAAGTTTTCGCGCTCGTCTTTGAGGTCGCTCTCGGCGGGGTACATAGGCCGCAGAAGTGCGTCTTCAACCACACCATCGTAAAAGGCGTCTACCAGCGCGGCAAAAGCCTCGGGTGCCCCGCCATCGGTGCCCCCCAGCTTCTCCCAAGCACTCCGGTTATCTATCAGCTCCTGCGCCATCGTATTCCTATTGTACCGGCTCATAGTCCATAGAGTTGTTGAAGAGCCACGACTTTTTCTTGGTAGGGTTTTGGTTGCGCTTGACACAGAGTCTCTGGCTACGGTATTTTGACGGTGTGCTTGTACCTGGTTGGGTCTGTCCCTACTGCGGCACGGATTGCTCCCCGATTGAGGGGCCGCCGTGCATGCACTTCTTCCTCGCCGATGGGGAGTTTGGCTGGCGCTTCACTCCGGCAGCGGAGCAGCTCCACGATGCGGCGTTTTTCCGCCACCCGACTTTGTTTCGCGACCTGCTCTACCACGATAGCATCTGCCGACAGCACTTAATCCTGCGCCGGGCGCTCTACGACAAATCGCTGGAGGTCTACGCCTTTACGGATCGTCCCGAGGCGGCGGTGGCGGCGTTTCAGACCGCCATTCGGTAATGCGCAGCACGTAGATCGGCTTGCCTGCGATGCGCTGATCTTCTCCGACTTGCTCCAGAAGTGCCGCCGCCTCTGTGGCCTTAAGCCGAATGTCCGACTCCGCCTCCAGGCCCCCGGCACCAAGCTGAGCCAGGGTCAAGATTAGCGACGCCTCAGGGTCTTTGAGAGCAAGAGCGGCAAGCTGGCGCTGTGCGGCGGGCACATCAAAGGTGTAGTCGTCAGGGAGGGTCACGCGGCTCTACACGCCGCTTTCGCAGCGCTTCTTGATGGCTTGCTGGGTGGCTTCCACATTGTTTTGCATGGTCTTGTGGATGATCGCGTTGATCAGCGCTCCGACGAGCGGGATTTCCAGCCGGTAGGTCAGCACGGAGTCAAACCTAGTCAGCCCTGACTCGATCTCCGTAAATGTCCAGGTGCCATGAAACTCATCGAAGTCTCCGCTGACTTGCTTGAAGTTCAAGATTCCCTGGTCGGGATCCCAGACATCTTCCTCGATCCAGGTGATGCGCTTTTTGAGCTTGGGCACGATCCCCACCCACTCGCTGGTGAGGGTCTTGGTGTCGTCGGAGCGGGTCAGAACGCTCACGGACTCAACATCGTCCATGAACTCAGGAAAGGCCTCATTATCACGGGCAATCGTAATCGTTGCATCACGGCCCGTCCGAATGAGAATCGTGTTTTCAATGCGTGGCATAGAGGGATTGTAGCATACTTTGCCGAATCAAAAGCCATGCAACTTTCACTCTGTGGCGCAGGACTGGGAGCGGGCAAGCTGAGCCTGCTGGAGTTTGCGGAGCTGGCGTCACGCTCAGACTACTCGGGAATAGACTTTGGCATCAGTAGCGCCCAGCGGCTCGCGGACGAGCTGGGCGGGGCGACGGCAATGAGTGAGGAATTTCTCACACTGGGCGTTTCTCCCGCGACTTTTGGTCTCGAAGTCGAGTGGCGCAAGGACGATGCAGCGTTTGAGAGCGGCATGGCGACCCTCGCGGAGAAAGCGGCGATTGCCCAGCAGCTCGGCTGCGAGCGTTGCTGCACCTGGATGCCCAGTGCTACCAGCGACGCCTCAGGCGAGTGGCGTTCGCGCACCGTGGCCCGCTTTCGGGAAATCGGAAAAGTCTTTGCGGACTACGGTGTGCGCTTCGGGCTAGAGTGGGTCGGGCCGCACCACTTAAGGGCAGGCGGCGAGAACCAGATGGGGCCAAACCCGACGGTATGGACACTGCCTCAAACCCTAGAGCTCATCGCCGAGATCGGACTAAGCAATATTGGCCTGCTGGTGGACTCCTATCACTGCTACACCACAGGCGTGACCGAGGATGAGCTTGCGGCTCTCACCGACAGCCAGATCGTGCATGTGCATATCAACGACGCTCCCAAAGGCGTGGGGTCAGCGGGTGCAAAAGACGGTCAGCGCGTGGTTCCAGGCACCGGTGAGATCAACTTGCCGAGTTTCTTAAACGGCCTGCGCCGCGCGGGCTATGGGGGCTACATTGCGTGCGAGATCCTGGCTCCGACACCGGTTGCCGACACGCCCGAAAGTGCTGCGACTCTGATCCGAAGTGCCTTGCGGGAGCTAGGGCTTTAGTGGCAGAGCCTAGGCTGGCGCTCGCGGGCTGTGGGACGGTCGGAGCGGTGCATGCCGAGCGTCTCGTTGCCGAGGGAGGCCAGATTGTCGCCATCTGTGACCCGGATGCTGAGGCGCTCTCGCGCATTGCCCGTCTGCTCCCGCAGCGTCCCCAGCTCTTTCGTTCCGAACAAGATTTATTGGCGTCTGGCGAGGTAGATGCCATTGTTCTGTGCACGCCCCACGCCCGTCATGCCAGCCAGATCGAAGCGGCATTAAACGCAGGTGTTCACGTCCTCTGTGAGAAACCGTTTGTTACCCATCACGAGACTGGGGTGGCGCTGGTACAGAAAGCAAAAGAGAAGAACCTTGCACTCTTTGTCTCCTACACGCGGCGCGCACGAGGTCATGCTCGGTTTCTTCAGGCAGCAGTGGGCAAGATTGGGCCGGTGCGCTTCGTCTCCGTGCTACGCTGCCAGCCCTGGCTTCAGGCGCATGGGCGCACGTGGCGGATGCAGGAGAGTGAGGGAGGGGGCTTTTTGCGCGATGCGGGAGCATCTGTGCTGGATCTGACCCTACGCCTGATTCCCGAGACCGTGAGTGCAGCCCAGGTTGAGCTCTACCGGGGCGGGTCTGCAGCCGTGGATGTCTGCGCCTCGGTGCGTTTGCAGTTTCGGAGTGGGGGGCGGGCAGAGCTGACTCTGCTTGGCGATGCCCCTGAGACCCAGGAGCGCATTCTGGTCATTGGGGAGCGGGGGACGGCAGGCTGGTGCCAGCGTGAGGGAGCGCCTGCGGAGCTCTATCTAAAGCAAGAAGGCTCTCCGCAAGAGACACCAGACCCGGCTCTCTACCGAATCCCAACTCCCGATATCGCCTTCCTGACAGCGCTGCGCTCCGGCCGTCGCTTTGATGCGGATACCGCCTCCGACCTCTACGATGGTGCCACGGCCCTTCCTACCATTGCCCTTGTCGAGCGCCTCTACCAAGAGGCACAGTGGGGATGATATAATGCCCCCCGTAGCTATTGCTACTCGTAAGCCGGAGTGATGAAATGGTAGACATGCGCGCCTCAAAAGCGTGTGGGGCAACCCGTGCGAGTTCGTGTCTCGCCTTAGGCTTGAAAACGTCATTCCCGTACCGATCCTCCCCTTCGAGGGTGGAGGGGGGAGATATCTCTGAAGCTTCAGAGTCCCCCGATTGTTTTTTACGGCATTGTAGCCGTCACAATCTTAGTCGGACTCCAGTTAGTCACCACGCCGGGCAACCCGGATTACCATAAAAGCGGCTTCGTGGGCCAGCCTGCAGCGGAGTTCTCCGGAAAAACGGCGGAGGACAAAGAGATTCGGCTCTCGGACTACAAAGGGAAAGTCGTGGTGGTGAACTTCTGGGCGACCTGGTGCAGTCCCTGTCGTGCTGAGATGCCGGGCTTTATCAAACTAGAGAAGAAATACCGCGATAAAGATGTCGTTTTTATTGGGCTCGCTGTCAATGACGAGCTTCCCAAGATCGCCAAGTACACCACCGAGCACCAGATTGTCTGGCCTAATATCCTGGCCACTCCCGAGGTAATCGAGAGCTACGGCGGTGTCAAAGCCATTCCGACCACCTTTATTGTCTCTCGAAAAGGCACAATTGCCGCCGTCGTTGAGGGCATGGCGGAAGAAGGCCCTTTAGAGGTCGAGATCACGGGGCAGCTATGAAAACCCGTAAAGCCGTTATCACTGCCGCAGGCCGCGGCACCCGCATGTTTCCCGCCACCCGCGCGATTCAAAAAGAGATGCTCCCGCTGATTGACACGGATGGGCAGGTGAAACCCACGATCCAGATGATTGCGGAGGCTTGTGTGGTTGCCGGGATCGAGGAGATCTGCATTGTTGTCGAGAGCGGCGGTGGACAGGCGTTCCGTGAGCACTTCCGCGCCTTCACGGACGACGAAAAATCCGTGTTTGCCGGAAAAGACTGGCTCCTAGCCGAGGGCGAGAAGCTGGCAGGTCTGGCCGAGCGCATCTCCTACGTTGAGCAGCCGTCTCCCGAAGGCTTTGGCCACGCGGTCTACCAGGCAAAAGACTTTGCAAACGGCGAGCCGACTCTCTTGCTCCTGGGCGACCATGTCTACACCGGCGACCCGCTAGGCCAAATGCTCGCGGCGGGCGAGCAGTCCGGCGGCTCGGTGACGGGCGTGCGGGTCGAGCCCGAGAGCGGGGTGAGCGTCACCGGCATCATCAAGGGCAAGGCGACACAGACAGCGGGCCTCTACGAGATTCTGGCGCTCCAAGAAAAGCCGAGCGTGACAGAAGTTCAGGCGCTCAAGACCGAGGGCCTGGCCGAGAATACCTACTTGGGCCATTTTGGGATTCATCTTTTCACCGCCGAGATCTTCGACTGCCTCGGGGAGCTGATCGCCACCAATACGCGTGTGAAAAACGAGTTCCAGCTCACCAGCGGCCAGGAGCTACTCTGGAAGCGCAACCCTGCCCACTACCGCGCGCTCTTGCTCTCCGGCGAGCGCTGGGACATCGGCCTGCCCGACGAGTATCTTCGCACCCTGGCAAAATTTGGGAGCCTCGGCCCCCACTCTGAGGTTTTAAAATGAGACAAGAAAAAGCACCTAGCCTGGTTCTAAAAGCCATGAAGTCAGGAGGGCTCTCGCTCGACTGGAAGATCATGCCTCTCGGTTCTAAAGGCGCTCCGATAGGACTGCACCTCTACTGCATCCCCCCGCCGGGCACCAAGCAGGGAGACATTGGCCCCGGTTCGACCATTGCCTCCTCTCCGTTCCATGCGGAGCTCTGGAGCCTTGCGCCTTTGCAGAGAGTCAATAGCGTGATGTTCTACGAAGACGGTAACTCTAGCTCACTGGACTCCGCCTGGGTGGACGAGAGCCGTAAGACCATACCCGTGCTCCAGATTCGTTTTGGCGTGGGCGATGTCGGAGAGTGGAAGCAGATTGTCTTCCCGCAGGGCATCCTCAAGCCGGGCGTACTTCAGAGCTTCTCGTTTGCCGAGAACTCCCACCTCAAAATGAGCGGCAAAGAAAATGGGAAACTGGTGCTGGTGGAGAGCTGGACCAACGACGAAAGCAAAGAGCGGACGGCACTCTATCGTTTTAACGGCGAGCGCTTCATTGACGATAAAGCCGTCTGGTTTGTGCTTGGCCCTACGACCAAAACCCGTGCGGAGGCGGAAGCTTGGCTGAAGAAAAATCCACGTCACGGCGCTTCGGAGCTGATCGAGACCAGCAAGTTCCCTGGCCTCAAGCCCGGACTCTGGGCCGTGGTCTTCGAGCGCTGCCAAGACCGTGATTATGCCGATGGTCGCGCCAAGTCGCTCGCCAGCAGCGGTATCTCTGCTTACGCCAAAAAAGCAAAGTAGGATTCTGTCACACCTCAAGAAACAGGGGCGTTTCTTGAGGTGTGAAAAAACAAACTCTCTTCGTATTGGCCGCTCTCTTGCTGCCACTTCTCTCCACTCGGGTTCATGCAGATACCTCCGACCTCCGTGTGCGTCTGGAAGCGCCGGGTGCCTCAACCGTGCGCCGCATGGCTCCCGTTCGAATTAGTGGACGTGGTAGGAGCTGGGCCAATGCCACCGCAATCTCGGTGGATGCTGAGGCGGGCCAGGAGCGCAAAGACGGCGTCTATCTCTACTTTCAAGACACCAAGGCCGACAACAGCGGCGAGTTCTTCCTCGGGGGCCGCACCGATGCTGTCGGGATCTACACCTCGTCGGCGTACCTTGATAGCAAGGAAGTTGATGGGCTGGTCAAGTTCCTGGAGACCACGATCCAGAAGTACCGCGAGATTCAGGGCAAAGACCAAGGCCTTGTCAGCTATAGCTACGCCCTCGCCGAAGACTGCACCATTGAGATGGGCGTGGTGGGCAAGCGCCAGGAATTCTCAATCTACTCGTCGGGCAAGTTGCTAAGAGGTCAGTCGTTTGCCGTCGCCAACCGCCAGCTCAAAGTGACTCTGGTGGGCGTTGAGGAGTTCGAAAAGCTCCGCGACTATCTCAAGGAAAGCATTACCTGGCAAAAGTCGGTAAAGTAGGGCATGGATCGAAAACGAATCTGGGGGCTCGTGGCACTGCTGCCACTGGCCCTCCCGTTGCTGGCCCAAACCGGTAAAGCAGACAATCCAGCGAAAAACTATAAAAGTGGTAAGGCACTGCTTAAACAGCCCTTTAAGATGTCAACTGTGGTTTCGGGGCTCTGTCGTTCACTTACTCCTGAGGAAGAGAGGCA